>JBJDZN010000061.1:0-70186 GCA_051868045.1 Eubacteriales bacterium | reverse complement strand
GATGTACTGAGGATCGGGCATGGTTGAGCCGTAAGCGGAGTGATAGCCGCCGCTGCATCCGCCGGAAGAACCGTTGATGGGATTGCCGTCGTTGATGTTGGACGTATGCCAGTTCCAGTAATCGTCGTTATGGGAATAGGTGGCATAAATGACTTCTGCGCCGATGGCAAGGTTGGTCTCGTCGGTGGTCTCTTCCGCATTTGCGAGGGTGAAAGGTGTAAGCATAGTGGAAATCAGTCCCACCAGCAATACAGATGCAAGGATTCTTTTTTTCATGACTTGATTTTCCTTTCTGAATCGAACAAATTTCGGATTTCGTAGGACAATTTTCGACAATTTACCTACTTTACTTTTTTTATTTTATCACATTCAAGCCCTGTTGTAAAGGACGGATTTTGTCTATTTTTCCCCATAAAAGTGCCTATACTTATCCAAACATGCCCCAAACCCGCACATATCAACGTTTCCGGAACGGTCCGGAAGTCTTAAATCGCTCGCGCCCACACTCCGTCTTTCCATGCCGTCGAAAAGTCCTCCGATCTTTCCCCACATTTCGCTTGACTTATCCGAAATACTGTGATAAAATGATGATGATCAAAAGGATTTTCTGATCAATTTTCAAAAAAAGCGTCACACTTTTAAAATAATGATCGTCTTACTTACTATAGGACGTGAAAAATCCATCCTCAGAGGATGGCGGAAGGGAATGACTCTATGCGCATAAATGCAGCACGGAGTTCGAAACAGCAGGTCGGGACGGAAGACACCGAACTGTTCAATCGGATTTACGACGACTATCACCGACAAATGGAATATGTGGCATACGAGGTTCTGCAAAACCGTCAGGATGCCGAAGATGCGGTTCAGGACGCTTTCCTTGCCCTGTCAGCCCATCTGGACACCCTGAAAAACATGGAGGACTTCCGCATATACTATTATGTAACCGAAACTGCCCGCAACAAAGCCATTGATCTTCTGCGCAAAAGGAAATATTCCCTTTCCTATGACGAGATCATCGAAAGAACCGACGATTCGGAAGACTTCACCGATCGGATTGCAGCTAAGGATGCGGCGGATGAGATGCTGGAATACATACGTCAGCTTCCCGAACACTATCGGGAGGTTCTGAGTCTTTCCTATGTAAATGAGCTGAATTCGAAGCAGATTGCCGAGATTCTGGGGCGGTCGGACACCACCGTCCGCAAACAGCTCCAGAGAGGAAGAGAAATTCTACTGAAACGATGGAAGGAGAAACATCATGACTGACCGTGAATTTGACGATTTACTGAAAGCCGCCTTTGAACGATACGCAAAGGAAACGCTGGCTAAATTGCCCTCCAAAGAACAGCTCACCCTTCTGGATGAAAAGTACCGTCAGAGCTATCGGAAAATCAAACGTACCCGTACCGTCCGTCGGGTAGCGGGAGTCATTCTGACTGCCGCCTGTCTGTCCCTGTTTATCCTGTCGGCACTTCTCATCGCCCACTATGCCCTGGAAAACGAGTCTCTGCCCTCTTCCGCCGAACAAACCGTCCTCTCGGATGTCCCCCACAGCGACGGCAGTCAGACATCGGAAGCTCAAATCACTACCGCCGTCACCACAACCACCGAAACGGAGATTCCGACCGATCCGTCTTCCACAGAGCCCGCTCCCACCACCTCTCAGGACACCGGCATCGACAAGATTCTGCTGCCCTCCTTCAGTGCCATTGTTCCCGATTTTCCCAACTCCGGCAGCATGGGTGAATTTGCCGACGTCCGGCTGGTCGAAAGCGAGCTTACCGATCTGACTCCCCTTGCAGATGGGCAGTCCACCGATCAATCCTTCAGCAAAAAGGGCGGCGGCTCTGCCGAGGCCTGGTTCGGAGACGTTCAGGTTTTTCTGCACTATGACGACCCCGTTCTGCCCATTGCCGTGGTCTTCACCTTCGGTGACAAAACCCTTTGTCCCAGAGACTGCGTTCTCATGGCGCAAGACAGCGAGGGCAAATGGATCAAGCTCCAGTCTTACGAGTGCCGGATCGGTGCCGACAATGTAACGGTTGCCTTCTATCTGGACGGCATTCAGGAAACTCTGAGCGACAGTCCCAGATACACCGATTTCTGCTTATACTATTACTACATAGCCATGCCCGACGAGCAGCACGAAGTGCCCGATGGAAAAATTTACGGCTTTGAAAATGAGGTTCAAACCTTCCGATTTGCCCGATACTATGTCAGCAGCGGATCTCTGTTTGCCCTCAGCACCAACGTTCAGGATCTGACGATTCCGGATTCCTTCGGCGGCTATCCTCTGGCAGCTCTGCGGCAGGGAGCCATTTCCGGCGGCAAGGCGGCAAATCTTCGGTCGCTGACCCTTCCTGAGGGAATCACAAGTCTGGAGCAGGGCTGTTTCTCCGGTCTTGACACGCTGGAAACCCTGACCCTTCCCTCCACTCTGAGTCTGCCGATCACCCTTCGTGACAGAGGGAATGTGGAAGGCGGCGGGGATTACCTTGCCGAGATCACGCAAAATACCGACCTTAACGGCGACGGTCAGATCGGAGTTCCCTTCCTCCTGATCTTTGAGGACTGCACTCTGCCCCGCATTGAGCTATCGGCAGAAAATCCCGTTCTGACGCTCCAAAACGGTCAACTTCTGCTTACCGACAGCGGACGGGTCATCTATCAGAATCCCGGAACCGATGTGCCGGATCCGGTTGAATTCCCGGATGAAACGCTGTCCTGAACCGGAAAATTCCAATTGATACCCAAGGAGACAATGTTTTTATCCCATGAAAAAATTAGTCTGTTCTCTTCTGATTTTATCCGCTCTGCTCTCTCTGTCCGGCTGTTCGGAGCTTCTGTCATTGACGACAGGCGGAACCTCCGGCACCTCCGGCACGAAAACCTCCGGATCGACGCTGTCCGCCAATGAATCCACCACGCCGGTCACGACGGTTCCGGGCAGCACGGATACCGCCCACACTTCCTCTCCCACGACAGATCCGGAATCCGATCCGGAGCCCGTCTTCACGGAGGTTCCCGACTTTTCGGGAAGAGGAGCGACGATTCTCTCCTTCACGGAGCGTCTTCCCGACGAAATTGCAAGCTTTGTGGATCACTATGCCCCTGACGTATTCACCCTGTCGGGTGCCTCATCGGAGACGGTCGAGACTCTGGCAAATTCGAACCCCGATTATGCTTATATCGGCACGCCCTCCGGTGACGGCGGGGAGATTCAGACGATCTTCTACCGCACCGACCGACTGGAGGTGGTGAAGAGTGCCACCATCTGGCTATCCGCCACTCCGTCCACACAGTCCGCATGGGAGGGTGCCGACGGATTCCACACCTGCACCTATGCCCTGTTCTCCGACAGGGAAAGTTCGGATTCCTTTGCCGTTTTCACCGCAGTCCTTGATGAGAACGAAACGGTCAGGGAAAAGGAAATCATTTCCCTGTATCAGAAATATGCCTGCTACAAGGATTATTTCCCCACCGTTGTCACCGGTGATCTGAAGGTATCCGGCGAGGGAGACGCCGGCTACGCAGTTCTGACCGCAGGCGGCGGACTGACCCATCTTGCCGACAACCTCTTCTCGGTCTGCATGGAGAAATCCTTCGTTTCAACGGTCAGCAAGGATGAAAAAGCAGGCGGCACCTACGGTCAGTTGATATACGGCGAGACGCCCTACAAGCTGGATCTAACGAAAAAGCTGGTAGCACTGACCTTCGACGACGGTCCCCGCATGGATTCGGTCAACCACGCCTACACCGATGCCGTTCTGAAGGCACTTGCCGATCACGCCTGCAAGGCGACCTTCTTTGTGGTGGGTGAACGGCTGAAAAGCAGTGGGCAGGCGGACCTGCTGAAGCAGGAATTCGCCGCCGGTCACGAAATCGGCAACCACACCTACAGTCACGTTTACTATTCCTCCCTATCCGCCGACCAGCTGCTTACCGAGCTTGCCAAGACCGACGATCTGGTTCGTTCGCTGACCGGCGGGATTCCCACTACCCTTCTTCGTGCGCCCGGCGGAATCAACAAGCCCAAAGCGACGCTGACTCTTCCCCTGGTCAACTGGAGTCTGGACACCGAGGACTGGAACTCTTCCGCCGGCGTGACACCGTCAATCGTCCTGTCAACCGTCAAGACGAATCTGAGGGAAGGCGACATCGTTCTGATGCACGATCTGTGGTTGAACAGTCCCTCCATAATGGATGAACTGCTTGGCTGGATGGAGGAAAACGGCTATCAGACGGTGACTGTCCGTGAGCTTTTCGAATTTTCGGACATCCGGATGGATAGCGGCAAAGTCTATTACAGCACCACCAAAATCAAGGATGTTCCCTGATATTATGAGCCAAAACAGCAGAAAATTCCCCGAATGTGAGATACATTCGGGGAATTTCACGTTATAAGCCCAATGATCAGTCGATGATGTCTGCCATATCCAGGAACTTACCGGTAACGGTGAGAACACCGTCATCAATAACGACGCTGTCGCAGGAAAGCAGAGTGTAAAGCAGAGAATCGTCGGGATCGGAGAAGTCATCCTGATAGAGGATGTTGCCCTTTCCGTCAGCGATCACCAGATTGTCAAAGCCGCCAATCTCGGGAATAGTTCCCTGCTTATAGGCATCGCAACGGAAACCGATCAGACCGATCTCATCGGTGGGCAGAAGGGATGCAATATCATCGGTATAGTCAATCTCCACATTGTTGATCAGAGTGGTAACGTAACCGTCCGTCATCACACGAATGGTCATGTGATAGGTTGTACCGTACTCGCAGGAGATGTCGGTCAGACCCTCAATATCGTTGATAACGATCTCGTTGATGCAAGCCGCACCGCCGTTTACCCAGGTGTGGGGACGGAAATAAAGATTGCCGTCGTCATACTCGCCGATGGCAAGCTGCCACATAACGAAGTTATTGCCGTCCTTGCCGCCGAAAACGATGCCGGCGTTACCGTCAATGATGGTCAGATCCAGGTCGATGGAATAGCGAAGGCTTGCATCGGGAGTAACTTCGGGATCCTCATTGGTGGTGACTGCGGGAGTGGTCTCGGGAGTCTCGTTGGTGGTGGCTGCGGGAGTGGTCTGTTCAGAAGTTGCGGGTGACGAAGCAGTGGTGACAACAGGCGTTGTGGTGGTGCCGGCGGTGGTGGTGGTTTCTGTCTCACCGGAGCAGGATGCCAGGGTCAGTGCGGCAAGTCCTGCCGCAAGGATGGTAAGTATGATCTTTTTCATAACAAAAAATCCTTTCTTATTGGTATTGGGTCCGTTTATTATACCACATTTTCCCTATAAATTCAACAGGCAACAGGGACGTTATTTGTCGTTTTTGAGTTGCTTTTTTTGTCCTTTTCCATGGTTGATACCGTTACATTCATCTTCAGCTTTATTTCGGAATTCTATTTTCCCTTTGACAGCTATCCGAAAAAGGGGATGCCTGAATATTGGCTGTTTTTTTGCCCGACCCTGAATGTGGAAACAAAAAACGGCGGATTTTTCCGCCTAAGTAAAATTGTTGGGGTTGACGCATTGAACAATGCGTCAACCCGCTTTCATAAGAGAGCTTATTCTTCACCGATGGGGGTCATATAGAGAACGCCATTTGAGCCGCCTGCGTTTCCTGAAACACGAAGCACACCGTCAACAACTTCTGCCTGTCCGGGGTACTCATCAATGATAGAAGCGCAGAACATGGTTCCGGCATCGTCAAAGGTTTCGTTCAGCAGGACATCGCCTGCACCGTTCTTGATGACGATGTTATCAAAGAGTCCGATTTCAGGCTCAGAACTGGTACCTGTACACCGGAAACCGATCATACCGACTCCTTCATCCAAATTTATGAAGGATCTGAAGTAACTGTCATAATCAATTTCAATATTGTTGACCAGCGTAACAATGGACTCATCTTCCAGAATCTGGATGGTCAAGTGATAGGTTGTTCCGTACTCAACGGGAAGATCGGGAATCAGATCCTCATCATTGATGGCAATTTCATATGCGCAGGAAGGGATACCGTTTACCCAGTAGTGGGGGCGGAAATACAGGTAGCCGTTATTATATTCGCCGATGGCAAACTGCCACATCAGGAAGTTACTCGGATCGGAAGCACAGAGAACGATTCCCGCATTGCCGGATTCAATCGTAATATCGGCGTCAATGGAGTAAGCCAGAGGTGCGCGGTCGGGCTCAGAGGGATCGGGATTTTCCGCCGCCTTTGTCGTGGTGGTGGTCTTTGTCGTGGTGGTCGTTGTGACCGTCGTGGTGGTGGTCAAACTTTGGGTCGTTGTATCACCTGAATTGTTTGTTTCATTGTTACAGGCAATCATCGAACCGAGAGTTACTGCAGCAAGCAGCAAAGTGACAAGAATTCTTTTCATGGGTACAACTCCTTTCTTTTGATGAAAACATTATAAACCTCTTTCCTTCAAAAGTCAAGGGCAAATAGTGTCTTTTCATAGCTTTCGGAGTCGTTATTTTTGACATTTTCAGCAATTTATGCAACATAATTAAATCCGTACCCAACAATTTTGTGCAAAATATGTGAACTTTCTGTTAAAAGTGTCCTTTTCCTATTGAATCCAAAAAAGAAATCAAGTATAATGCGGAATGAAGAGGATTGCAAATTTCCGGAAAACCGTGCAATTCTTTAAAAAAAAGAAAAGGCAGAAAGGAACTGATAACCATGATTAAACTGACACCTCCCATGGGATGGAACACATGGAACACCTTTGGCAATAACATCAATGAGAAAATGATTCTGGAGACCGCCGACAAGATGGTCACATCCGGTCTGCTTGCCGCAGGCTACGAGTATCTGGTCATCGACGACTGCTGGTCCGAAAAAATGCGGGACAAGAACGGCAGACTGGTTGCCGATCCCGTAAAATTCCCCCACGGCATGAAGTACGTTGCCGACTACGTCCACTCCAAGGGTCTGAAATTCGGAATGTACTCCTGCGACGGTCTTTTCACTTGCGGAGCCTTCCCCGGATCCTACGAATATGAGTTCAAGGACGCCGAAACGCTGGCAGAATGGGGTGTGGACTACTTAAAATACGACAACTGCTACAAGCCCGGTTCCGCATATGGCAGACTGCTCTACCACAAGATGAGTCTGGCTCTGGAAAACTGCGGCAGAGACATCCTGTTTTCCGCCTGCAACTGGGGATGCGACAATGTAGAGGAATGGATTAAGGAAACGGGTGCTCATCTGTGGCGTTCCACCGGCGATATTGCCGACAACTGGGAATCGGTCAAGGACCTGCTCTGGCGTCAGGTACGGCTCCAGAAGTTCAACGGACTGGGCTGCTTCAACGACATGGATATGCTGATCGTAGGTATGCACGGCAGCGGAAACGTGGCATTGGGCGGCTGCACGGATGTGGAGTACCGCACCCATTTCTCGGCATGGGCGTTCCTGAACTCCCCTCTGATGCTGGGCTGCGACATCCGTAACATGAGCAAGGAGACGCTGGACATTGTCACCAATCCCCGCATCATCGCCATCAATCAGGACAGAGGCGGCAGACAACCCTTCCTGATCAGCGGCAACCCGAATTCCGACGACAGAAATCAGCTCCAGATCTGGGCAAAGCATCTGGATGGCGGCGATCTCGCCATCGGTATCTTCAATATGTCCGATTACCGTCAGGCTCCCTGGTTCCCCTTCTGCGAGCTTGGCATCGACCGTTCGGCAGAGCGTGCGCTGGAAATCACCGATCTGTGGGAAAACAAGGTTTTGGGCGTCTATCTCGATCATTTCCGGGCATCTGTTGAACCCCATGACTGTATGGTTCTGCGCTGCCGTCTGGTACCCCTTCAGCCCGGCGCCTACACCAAGCCCTACTGCTGATGGATGACGCAAAGACGGATTTGCTCCGGTCCCAAAATGCAGGAAAGTGCCTTTCCTGCGGAGGGGATCTGGATCGCTACGGACCCGGTGCCACCAAGCGGTTTCTCAACCGTGGGGCAACGGCGTACTACTGTACGAAATGTCTGGCGGAACGGCTGAAAATTTCCCATACGACACTGATGGAGAAAATCGAAGTTCTCCGCAGTCAGGGATGCACCCTGTTCCCATGAGCAGGAATGAAGATTGAATCCGGGAAACCTTTTGGAAAAAAGGTTTCCCGGACCTTTCTAAAAACTTCCGCAAATTGCAATGGGAAGTTTTTCAAAATAGTAACAATTCCTATGCCCTTTCCACCTTCACATCGGTGATGTCGGCAGAAACTCCGTACTGCTGTGTCAGCCCATACAGTCCGCTGACCAGCTTCCATTTATATTTATCCAGAAGCACCACGGTGATCTCCTCCTTTTTTTCCTCAGGCAGGGATTTCAGTGCCGCCGACGCCATGGCAGGCGGGAATTTCGCCGCCATCCGCAGTTTGGGATCGTCACTGTCCGCCAGCTTGTCCATCATGATGGGAAGCAGGGCGTCAATCAGGGCGTTATAGTCGATTTTATCCAGCGTCAGTTCCAATTTGATCATGATAACCGTCCTTCCTCTTTATCGTAAACAGAAAAACCATACCAAGCTGTAAGGGTTCGGTATGGTTTTTTCGTTCAGTCTCTGTCTTGTCCGTTCCAAAGTCCCGTTTTCAATGCCGCAACACGGCAGGCTCTGGCGTACGCCTCGGCGATATACTCCTCTACCGTCATCTTCCCGTACTTATCATTCTCATGTCTGCCGGGTTTGGAGCCTCTGACCAGCTCAAAGGTCAGGATCCCGTCATATCCGGCACGGTTCAGACGGTCGGTATTGTACTTCCAGTCGGCAATTCCGTCAAAGGGGAGGAGATGCAGATCGTCGATCCAGGTGATCTCACCGCCATAGTCCCGGATGCCCAGATTGTCGTTGAGATGGGTGCAGATCAGTCGATCCCCGTAATCGGCAAGCAGATCCCTGCCCCGGTTGTAGCACATTTCGTGCCCGCTATCCCAACAGTAGCCAAGATTCGGACTGTCGGGGAGATTTTTCATGAGATAATCGAGATATTCCTCGCCCTCGGTATTCTCCAGTGCCAGCTTCACGCCCAGATGCTCGGCGGTCTTCAGAACCTTCCCATAGCTCTCCACTCCCGCATCGGTGGGGCTATGATCCTTGAATCCGATGAAGGCGTGGGCGACCATGATCGGAACCTCCGCTCCGGCAACGGCATACAGGCAGTCGGTCAGCTCCCGTACGGCATTTTCTGCCGCCTCGCCGCCTTTCCACATATCCGCCGACCTGCCAAAGGGGGCATGCACCGATTGATAGATCATTCCCAGTTCATCTGCCAGGCGGCGATACTTTTTCAGATCGTCGTCCCTTTTCCATCCGGTGAAGAAGGCATCAAAGCCCGTCTCATGAAACAGACGGATGTCCCCCTCGGGGGTGCCTGTAAAATCACCGACGCCCAAGCACAGTTTGGTTTTCCACATGATTCTTCCCTGCCTTTTCCGATTTTTCCGATTTTTCACATATTCTGCAAAAATCCCTGCCGCCGACGGTAATGCCTTGGCGGCAGGGATGGATTCCGTTATCCTTTATGACGGACCGATCAGCCCAGTCTCTTCTCCAGAGCAGCAAGCTCTTCGTACAGCTCGGCAGGTACATGATCGCCGATCAGAGCGTAGAACTCCTTGATGTTTGCAATATCAGCCTTCCAGCTATCGACATCCACAGAGAGCAGGTCCTTCAGAGTCTCCTGAGTGAGATCCAGACCCTCGATGTTGATGTCCTCGGGCTTGGGCAGATAGCCGATGGGGGACTCTACTGCGTCAACCTTGCCCTCGCAACGGTCAAGAATCCACAGAAGAACACGCAAGTTGTCGCCGAATCCGGGCCAAATGAAGTGTCCCTCGTCATCGGTTCTGAACCAGTTGACGTGGAAGATTTTGGGAGGATTGGGAATTCTCTTACCCATCTCCAGCCAGTGTGCGAAGTAATCGCCCATGTTGTAGCCTACGAAGGGACGCATTGCCATAGGATCACGGCGAACGACACCAACAGCACCTGCTGCGGCTGCGGTCGTCTCGGATGCCATGATGGAGCCGATGAAGGTACCGTGCTGCCAGCTGGTGGACTGATATACCAGAGGAGCCGTCTTTGCACGGCGTCCGCCGAAGATGATTGCCGATACGGGAACGCCCTTGGTGGAGTCGAACTCAGGCGATACGCAGGGGCAGTTCTTTGCCATTGCGGTGAAACGGGAGTTGGGATGCGCACCGGAGGTGTTGACCTTATCTGCCTTATCGTAGGTACGATAATCCCAGGGCTCGCCCTTCCAGTTGATAGCATAACCGGGTTCGGGAGCGGGATCGTCATGACCCTCCCACCAAACGGTCATGTTCTTGGTGTTCAGGCAGACGTTGGTGAAGATGGTGTCACGCTTGGTGGTAGCCAGAGCGTTGGGGTTGGAATGGGAGTTGGTTCCGGGAGCTACGCCGAAGAAACCGTTCTCGGGGTTGATGGCGTACAATCTGCCGTCTTCCTTATTGACTCTCAGCCATGCAATATCGTCGCCGACGCACCATACCTTATAACCCTGATCACGGTACATCTTAGGAGGAATCAGCATTGCCAGGTTGGTCTTACCGCAGGCAGAGGGGAATGCGGCAGTGATATACTTGATTTCGCCCTGAGGATTCTCAAGACCCAGGATCAGCATATGCTCTGCCATCCAGCCCTCCTTGCGTCCCAGATAGGATGCAATACGAAGAGCGAAGCACTTCTTGCCCAGCAGAACGTTTCCGCCGTATGCCGAGTTGACCGACATAATGGTGTTGTCCTGAGGGAAGTGGGTGATGTAACGGTTGTTCTCATCGCAGTCGGCAGTGGCATGCAGACCCTTGACGAAGTCGGGGGATCCGCCCAGTGCGTCGATGACCGCCTTGCCGGCACGGGTCATGATCAGCATATTCAGAACGACGTAGATGGAGTCGGTCAGCTCGATACCGATCTTTGCAAATTCGGAGCCGACAACGGACATGGAGTAGGGGATGACATACATGGTCTTGCCCTTCATGGAGCCGGTGTACAGCTTCTTCAGCTTGGCATACATTTCAGAGGGTTCTACCCAGTTGTTGATATTGCCTGCTTCCTCCTTGGTGGGGGTGCAGATGAAGGTTCTGCTTTCTACACGGGCAACGTCATTGATGGCGGTTCTGTGGAGATAGCAGTTAGGCAGAAGCTCGGGATTCAGCTTTACCAGCTCGCCGCTGGCGCAAGCTTCCTCACGAAGAGCCTGAGTCTGCTCTTCGCTTCCGTCGATCCAGACGATCTTGTCAGGCTGTGTCATGGCAGCCATCTCGCCTATCCAGTCGAGAACATACTTGTTGTTGGTCATTTTCATTTTCTCCTTTATATGAATTTTGTATAAAACGGGTGTAATGTGGGCATGAGCCGTTCTGATCCGCCTTCGGATTATAACGACTCAACTTTTTCCACCAGTATAAATTATACCTCACCTTTCCGAAAAAATCAAGGGCTTTTACAATTTTTTCACTTTATTTTTGTCGAATTTACTTTTTGTACAAATTTTTCATTTCCAAAAAGGCAAAGGGGTATGCCTCAAATGATCTGACCGAGCCCGATCTCCACTCCGTCAAACTCAGGATAGCTCATCAGGATGCTTTCCCGCAGACAGTCAAACTGCTTCTCCCCCTGCTCTTCACTGCCCTCCCGGTATTCAAACCGGATGGAAAAGCCGGCAGAATGCGTCCGGCGATCGAGTCGCAAAGACGCTGATATTTGCGGATCATCTCCTCGGTGCCCCGCTGAGGGTCACTTTGAAGAAGCCGGATGATGTCTCTGTCCTCCATGGGACTCACCTTCTTTCAGCAATTCTGTCAAACGGACATTCATTGATATAAAATCAATACGGAAAATCTTTGAAAAAGACTGAATTATTTTCAAAAAAATGCCTTGTCAAAAAGAATATCATACCCCGATTTATCTGTCAAGCACGAAATCAAAAAAATTCAGGATTTCATCAAAAAAATTCGAAAAAGGGGTTGACAAATCTCAAATCATCTGCTATAATGCCAAAGTAAGCCTAAGACAGCAGGTACGGAGCCATCCGTGTAAGTCCCGCCGAGGTGAAAGAATTGAACAGCATCCGAAGCGGATGCAATCTTCTGTCTTTCCTTTGTGCCGTCTGACGGTGTCTGAGGAATTTTTTTATTTTTACAGGAGGTAGAAAATGCCCAGCGCAAGTGTACTTGAAAAGAACAAAGCCATTGTTGCCGAGCTGACCGAAAAGGTTAAGAATGCCACCGCAGGTGTCATCGTGTCCTATCAGGGTATCACCGTTGAGGACGACACCGCTCTTCGTACCGCCCTTCGTAAGGCAGGCGTTGAGTACAAGGTGTACAAGAACACCTTTACCGGAATGGCTCTGGACAATGCAGGCTATTCGTCCATCAAGGATTGTCTGAACGGCATGAACGCCATCGCCACCACTACCGGCGATGAGGTTGCGCCCGCAAAGATTCTGAAGGAATACGCCGACAAGGTCGAAACCTTTGAGATCAAGGCAGGATTTGTAGACGGTCAGCCCATGAACGCAGAACAGGTTACTGCTCTCGCAAAAGTTCCCGCAAAGCCCATCCTGGTCGGAAAGCTACTCGGCGGCATGAGGAGCCCTGTCAGCAAGCTGGCTATCGCTCTTCAGGCGATCATCGACAAGCAGTCCGCACCCGCAGCAGAAGAAGCTGCACCCGCTCCCGCCGCAGAGTAAAAACACGGCAACAAAACTTATTTTTAATTATTTAAATTCGGAGGAAATGAAAAATGGCTACTGAGAAAGTTACCGCTCTTTTTGAGGAAATTAAGAATCTGACCATTCTTGAGATGAATGATCTCGTAAAGCTTCTGGAGGATGAGTTCGGCGTATCCGCTACTGCTGTTGCAGTTGCAGGCGCTCCTGCCGCCGGTGCTGCTGCTCCTGCTGCTGAGGAGAAGACCGAGTTCGACGTTATCCTGAAGGGATTCGGCGCAAACAAGCTGGCTGTCATCAAGGCAGTTCGTGAGGCTACCGGTCTGGGTCTGAAGGACGCTAAGGATCTGGTTGAAGGCGCACCTAAGGCTGTTAAGGAAGGCATCTCCAAGGAGGATGCAGACAAGCTGGCTGAGGCTCTGAAGGCTGCCGGCGCAGAGGTTGAGGTTAAGTAATTCGGGTTTACAAAACCTGTCCCTCTATATCGGAAATCGGCGCAACCGTTGGGTTTGCGCCGATTTCCGTGCTTTTTCCCGATTTTTCTCTTTCCGTAAGCATCGCCTTTTCCAAAATCGGGAAAACACGTCATAAAAGTTCTCCCTATGTACCGTTTTTTGCGATTTTACCGAATTCAAAGGCTGAAAAGCCTCAAAAAATCAGCAAATTTTCCCGATTATTTTTTGAAAACCCCTTGATATTTTTCAAACGATATGGTAGAATAAGCACGGAAACCACAAATATTTTATGAGGTGAATAAAAACTATGTCTATGTACAACAAGAAGACCATTGAGGACATTGACGTTGCCGGCAAGAAGGTTCTTGCAAGATGCGATTTCAACGTTCCTATGAAGGATGGCGTAATCACCGATGACAAGCGTATCGTCGGTGCGCTCCCCACCATTGAGTACCTGGCAAACCATGGCGCAGCCGTTATCCTCTGCTCCCACATGGGTCGTCCCCACAACATCTTCAATGAAAAGCTGAAGCTGGACAAGAAGGAGATCAAGAAGATCGCCGCTCTGCCTGAGGCTGAGCAGACTGCCGCTACCGAGGCTGCCCTTGAGAAGGCAAAGAAGGACGTTACCAAACTGTCCCTGGCTCCCATCGCAAAGAGAATCTCCGAACTTTGCGGCAAGGAAGTCATCATGGCATCCGACGTTATCGGACCCGATGCCAAGGCTAAGGCTGCTGCTCTGAAGCCCGGCGAAATCCTGCTTCTGGAGAACGTTCGTTTCCACGAAGAAGAAGAGAAGAATGATCCCGCATTCGCAAAAGAGCTGGCTTCCCTGGCTGACATCTATGTCAACGACGCATTCGGCACCGCTCACCGTGCTCATGCTTCCACTGCCGGCGTTGCCGATTATCTCCCCGCAGTCTGCGGCTACCTGATCCAGAAGGAAATCACGGTTATGGGTGAAGCTCTGGCAAATCCCAAGCGTCCCTTCGTTGCCATTCTGGGCGGCGCAAAGGTTTCCGACAAGATCGGCGTTATCGAGAACCTGATCGACAAGGTTGATACCCTCATCATCGGCGGCGGTATGGCTTACACCTTCTACCGTGCCATGGGCAAGTCCATCGGAACCTCCATCTGCGAGTCCGACAAGATTGATCTGGCAAAGGGCATCATGGATAAGGCACGTGCCAAGGGCGTCAACTTCCTGCTTCCCGTTGACAACATGATCGCTACCTCCTATGCAGAGGATGCAACCGCCATGGAAATGTACTCCGACAGCCTCCCCGACGGCTGGATGGGTCTGGACATCGGTCTGAAGACTCAGGAGCTGTATTCCAAGTCCATCAAGGGCGCAGGCACCATTGTTTGGAACGGACCTATGGGCGTATCCGAGTGGAAGAATTTCGCAGGCGGCACCATTGCAGTTGCAACCGCAGTAGCTGAGGCTACCGACAACGGCGCAGTTTCCATCATCGGCGGCGGCGACAGCGCAGCAGCAGCTGAGAATCTGGGCTTTGCCAACAGAATGACCCACATCTCCACCGGCGGCGGCGCATCCCTTGAGTTCCTCGAGGGCAAGGAGCTTCCCGGTATTGCATGTCTGAACGACAAGGAAGCATAAGCGATTTTGCAGAGGTAGTATAAAGATGAGTTCGAGAAGAAGAAGACCTGTTATTGCAGGTAACTGGAAAATGAATATGACCCCCTCCGAGGCAAAGGCATTTGCCGGACGGCTTTATGACAAGGTAAAGGGCAAGCGCAGCTGTGACATCGTGGTTTGCGTTCCCGCCATCGACATTCCCGCAGTTTCCAAGGTACTGGCAGGAACCTCCGTTAAGGTCGGCGCACAGAATGTTCACTATCAGAAGAGCGGTGCCTACACCGGTGAGATTTCCGCAGATATGCTGGTGGACGCCGGCGTCAAGTATGTCATCGTCGGACACAGCGAACGCCGTCAGTATTTCGGCGAGACCGATGAAACCGTCAACCTTCGCACCAAGGCTGCCATCGGCGCAGGACTGACTGCCATCGTCTGCGTCGGCGAGCTTCTCGCCGAGCGTGAGGCAGGCATCACCTCCGAGGTTGTTTCCAGACAGGTAAAGCTGGCACTTCAGGGCATTCCTGCTGAAAAGATGAATCAGATCATCATCGCATATGAGCCTGTATGGGCAATCGGAACCGGCAAGACCGCAACTGCCGAGCAGGCAGACGAGGTCTGCGGCATCATCCGCAGTGTGATCGCAGGTCTGTATACCAAGGCGGTTGCACGCCAGACCATCATTCAGTACGGCGGCTCCATGAATGCCGGCAACGCAGCTGAACTTCTGTCGATGGACAACATCGACGGCGGTCTGATCGGCGGCGCATCTCTGAAGGAAGACGCTTTTGCAGTCATCGTTGAGGCTGCACAGCAGTAAAAACAACATCGAGGGGGACGGTTCAAAAAAACCGTTCCCCTCATTCGGACAAAACCACACAGAAAGGCAGATTTTTCATGAACATCTGGCACGACATCAGTCCCGAACGCGTAAAACCCGAGGATTTCTACGCCGTCATCGAGATTCCCAAGGGGAGCAAGAACAAATACGAAATGGACAAGGAAACCGGTCTTTTGAAGCTGGACAGAATCCTGTACACTGCCACCCATTACCCCGCCAATTACGGCTTCATCCCCCGTACCTATGCCGACGACAACGACCCGCTGGACGTTTTGGTTCTCTGCAGTGAGCCGATCGCACCCATGACGCTGGTTCACGTCTACCCCATCGGGGTCATCCGTATGATGGACAACGGCAAGCTGGATGAGAAGATCATTGCCATTCCCTTCTCTGATCCCACCTACAACGGCTATCGTTCCATTTTCGCCCTTCCCCGTCATGTGTACGAGGAGATGCAGCACTTCTTCACTGTCTACAAGACCCTGGAGCACAAGGAAACCGTGGTCAACGACGTGGGCGATGAAAAAACCGCCGTCAAGATCGTGAAGGCTGCCATTGAAAATTACGAGAAGACCTTCGGGGCAGAGAGCAAGACCAAACCATAAACCATCCCCTCAATCGACCTCCGGTAAAAGAGATGAAAGGAACAGACTCATGGCAAAAGTAAAAGTACCCGAGCGATTTGAAAAGGTATACACACAGGGCAATCTCAGCGGTATCGAGATCTGGGTTGACAGGGAGACCGGCGTCAACTACATTTTTGGCTACAACGGCTATGCCGGCGGCATGACCGTCCTGCTGGACGCCGACGGCAAGCCGGTGATAACACCCCGGACGAAGGAATGATTTTTCGGGTGAAGCTATTTCCCTTGCCCGGAAATGGCTTTTATCCTATTGCGAACCAAAGTTGCGAATCAAAGATTTTCTCATTTAAAAGAGGATGCCGCATCAACCGTGCGGCATCCTCTTGCTTTTTATCAAATTGTAATCTTCTCAAAATCCTCGGCACCGTGACCGCAGATTTTGCAGACAATATCGGGCGGAAGCTCCTCGCCCTCCCAGATCCAGCCGCAGACCTTACACCGCCATGCGGTCTTGCCCTGCTTCGGTGCCGCAGACTCGGCAGGCTTTGGCTTGATGTTTGCCTGATAGTAATCGTAGGTCAGGATCGGATCGTCCGATACCTTCTTCGCCTCGGTCAGCTCGGCGATGAACAGCTTGTGGGAACCGAGATCCAGCCTCTCAACCACCTTGCCCGACAGGATGGCGCAGGCAAAGAAGGGCAGTGCAAACAGACCGTTCTCCATCCGAAGGGTATCGGGCAGTCCCGCCAGCTTATCGGCAGTCCTTCCCGACTGATAGCCGAACTGCTTGATCTGAGCAAAGGGAACCTTGGTGGACAAAAGGGACAGGTTGAATACACCCGTGCGCTCGATCATCTCACAGGTGAGGTTTTTGGCATTGACCGAAATGGCAAGCCGTGTGGGATTGGATGCCACCTGCATGACGGTATTGATGACACATCCGTTATCCTTGTCCCCTTCTTTGGCGGTCAGAATCGCCAGTCCGCACCCGATTTTGTGAAGTGCCTGATTGTCTATCATATACATACCTCCAAATTTATGATTTTATCTCTTCAGTTCCTTTTTATGGACAATTCCGCCTATGAACTCCTCTTTATAGTAGTCGTCAGCTGAAATGGGAGAAGAAAAGATTTCCTTATTCCCATTGGACAGGACAAAACGTCTGCTGTCAACATTGCCTACCTTCTCGGTGACGATTTCAGAGCGGTCAAAATCGGAGAAGGGGATTTCCTGAAATTCGGTCTTCTCCTTATCCTCAACAAAGGAGTAGGTATAGCTTCCGATGCAGAGCCTTTTCTTCATCAGATCGACGTACAGATGGGTGATCTGCGGATTGGTGCCGATATAGTTTCCGCTTTTGAGCTTACGGAGATCCCCCATGTTCTCTGAGGTGATCTCACATCCGGTGAAGATCATGGACTCATCGGTGACATCCGAGGGATAGCCCAGCTTCTCGTTGCAAAGATCGGCGAAACGCTTTTCCTTGACATCCATGACCTCGGTGATCTCCGACTCCTTGATCAGCTTGTTCAGCACGATGCAGAGCAGAACCACGCCGGGAATCAGAAGAGGCCAACCGATGAAATGGAAGAACGACATTCCCCGTCTGCCGCCGAACATGGAAATCAGCACGCAGGCAGCTCCGACTATGGAAAGTGCCCATCCGATGGCACGGAGGATACCGTACTTCTTCATATACTTTTCGTCAAAGAATTTTGCATTTCTAACATAGTCCATGGAAACATCCGATTTTTCTGATTCATTATACTGATCCATTTTTTATCCTTCCTTTCAGATCTGATGCCGGTCAAGCCAGGCATCAATGTGTTTTGAAATCTCACCCAGTGTGCCTTCGTCCAGCGGGGTTTTCAGTCCCACCGACTTGACCAACTCGGTGAAGGTCTTGGTTCCGCCCATGCGGACAAATGCCAGATAGGTTTCCCATGCCGTCTTGGGATCGTCCAGATGCAGGGAGAAGAACTCCAGCGCAACCGTCTGCGCCATGCAGTAGTCCAGATAGTAGAAGGGGTAAAGGTAGATGTGGAGCTGTCTCTGCCAGCCTGCGCCTCTGGAATAGAAGGGCAGATCCTCAAAGTCCAGATAGGGACGGTAAATCTTCTCCAGCTTTGCCCACTCCTGATTGCGCTCCTCAGGGGTCAGTTCGGGATGGGAATAGATGATCTCCTGGAAATGGTCCACCATGGTTCCGTAAGGCAGGAAGACCAGCGCATCCTCAGCGTGGGAAAGCTGATATTTGGCGGTATCCTCCTTGAAAAACAGGTGATGCCAAGGGGAGGTCAGGAACTCCATGGACATGGAGTGGGTCTCCGCACCCTCCATGGAGGGCTGACGGTTCATGGAATAGGGGAGCGTGCGGAATGCCGTGTAGCCGGCGAAGGCGTGACCCATCTCGTGAGTCAGAACGTCCACATCGGCGGAGGTGCCGTTGAAGTTGGAGAAGACGAAGGGAACCCCGTAGCCCGACAGCTCGGTGCAGTATCCGCCCGGAGCCTTGCCCTCCTTGGCGAGGACATCGAACAGTTCCATCTCGAACATCTTGTCGATGAACTCTGCCGTCTCGGGGGACATTTCCTCATACATCCGCTTTGCGGCGGCGAGAAGTTCATCGGGAGTTCCGTGGGGCTTGGCATTGCCGTCCGGGAAGACGAAGGTCTGATCGTAGAACTTGAAGGCGTCAACCCCGATCCGCTTTCTCTGATTTTCCTTGATTTTGTTGACAATGGGAACGATGTCATTCACAATCTGCCGACGGAAGACGGCAACATCGGCAGGACCGTAGCAATTTCGCGACTGACGCAGATAGCCCAGAGGAACGAAATGATCAAATCCAAGTTTCTTTGCCTGTTCGGTGCGGTTTTTCACCAACTTATCGAAAATTTCATCGAATTCTTCCCGATGCTCATCGAAGAATCCGCCCTCGGCACGGATTGCCGCCTGACGCACCTCTCTGTCGGGGGACTGCTTGTAGGGACCCAGCTGGGCAACGGTGCATTCCTTGCCGTCGAAGGGGATTCTGGCAGAGGCGTACAGCTTCTGATAGCGGGTCCGAAGGGCTGCCTCCTCCTGCATCAGAGGAACGATTTCGGGAGAGAAGGATTTCAGCTCCATTTCAGCGTTGATGAAGACCACCGCTCCCAGTTCTTTCTCCAGTTCGGGACGGAATCTGGATTCCACCATGGCATGGGTAAACTCCTGTAGCTTCTCCCGAATCAGCGGTGCCGTATTGTCGAAAAACTCCTGCTCCTGATTATAGAATTCATCCCGGGTGTCGATACTGTTACGAATGTAGCAGATTTCCGACATTGTGGAGAATTCCTCTCCTGCCTTATCGAAGGCACGGATCAGATCGAGCTGTTCCTGTGCCGATTTGGCATTCCGGAATTTTTCCGTCAGTTCTGCCGCCTTTGCCAGCAGTTCATCCTTATCGGGGCGATGATAAGGCATTTCAGAAAATTTCATTTTGGAAATCTATCCTTTCATTTCAATCTGTTCCATAGTTCGGTTATTTTACAATTACCCGATGATAGTATATCATATTTTATTCCAAATTTCAAGACTTTTAACGAAATTTTGGAATTATTATCGGAAAATATTTCTCCGTACATTCTGTCTTTCCCCTGTCGGGCATCCCCATCGGAAAATCGGCTGTTTTTTTCACATTTTTATCTCCGTTTTCGGTAGATCAGGGGTGCCATGGTCAGTGCCGGGGAAAGCTCCTCCAGAATTTCCGGCAGATCGGACATGGGCAGGGGATTTTTGCCCTTGCCGCACTCCACCGTGAGGGCGTGCAGCCTGAGAGAGGTCAGAAGATAGTCGGTCAGTCCCCCGTATGCCGCCATTCCCGACGGCTCCGACAGGGTATAACCGCACAGTCTGGAGAATCCCATGGCACGCTCGAATCCCCCCGGCAGAGCAAATCCGTTTGAGGTCCAATAAATCTCCTTTCCCTGACTGTGAAGGCTGATTACCGCCGACAAATGCTCCCGTGCCCGACGGATCAGCCCGGCAAGGGCACCGCTTTCCGGCTCACTTTCGGGATATTCACCGGCATATCGGGTGGGTCCCGCCGTGATCGACTGCTCCTTTTCCAACTGCTTATAGGCAGTGAAGGAGGCATCGTAGTTGTGGTTGAGGTCCACCCCCCGGGCGTTTGACTGCCAGGCAGAAAAATCCCCTTTGGGGCAGATTTGTCCAAGCCTCATGACCGCCTCCTGCCGTCCGGCAAGGCAGGGAGCCTCTTTCCCGTGAATGCAGAGGTCCACCCCGTCGGGATTGAGCATGGGAATCACCCGATAGCAGACGTCTGACATGGCGGGTTCAAAGTTTCCCTGCTCCCTCTTTTCCAGCAGTCGCCACAGCCAGCCAAGCAAAACCGCCGAGGTAATCGACTCCATGCCGTGGTGACTTGCCACATACAGGCAGATATTTTCCCCCGACCCCACGGTCAGCATGGGGATTTTTTGCCCAAGCAGACTCTCTCCGATGTTCTCACGGACTGTTCCGAACCGTCGGCAGATCAATTCCACCCCCTTTTCGCAGCTGTCGGCGTCCATCTTCTTCTCCATCAGCGACCAAAATTGCTTTTCCGTTTCTATCATCCGTTCATCCATTTTTATTCCCTCACATATGACCTGTTTTCGGATGTCAAATCGCCATCCAACTCCTATTCTAATCAATTCAGTCGAGCAAAAGAGGGAAAAAACGCATTCACAATATATTTACAATTATTTCGCAAAATTTTCGAACATTTGTTTGAAATTTCAAAAAAAATATGGTATAATAGTGACGTACAGGACTGCACCCCCCTTCGGCAAAGTATGACAGTCTGTAACTGTGCAAAGAGTGACCATGTCGGAAAGGAATGCCATATGGAAAAACTAACCGAAAAAGAGCGTGAAATGCTTAATTTCATAACCGATTTTACCCGTCAGAACAGTTATCCCCCCAGTGTACGGGACATTCAGAAGGGACTTGGCATCAAGTCCACCTCCACCGTACACAATTACATCGAGAGACTGACCGAAAAGGGCGTTCTCAACAAATCCTCCGGCAAGAGCCGCAGTCTGCGTCCGGGCGAGCTTTCTCCGGAGCAGAAGAGCCATGCTACCATTCCCCTGCTGGGCAAAGTCACCGCAGGTATGCCTATCCTCGCCGTGGAGAACATCGAAGGCTATCTGGACTTTCCCCTGGTCAAGCGATCCTACCGTGAGGCACCCGGTTCGCTGTTTGCCCTGCGGGTATCGGGCGAGAGCATGATTGAGGCAGGTATCATGGACGGAGACATCATCGTGGTTCAGAAAGAGGATGTCGCCGAAAACGGCGAGATCGTTGTTGCCATGGTGGAAGACAGCGCAACGGTCAAGACCTTCTTCCGTGAAAACGGTCATTTCCGCCTCCAGCCCCGCAACTCCCGGATGGAGCCGATCATCGTAGATGACTGCACCATTCTCGGTAAAGTCATTTCGGTCATGAGATTCTACAGTTAAGGTTCGGAGGCTACGGTCATATTCATGAAAAAAGATGTTGCCATTGTTCTTGATTTTCCAAAAGCCCGCAGACTGATTCTGATCACTGCCGTTCTGATTCCCCTGTTTCGGGTACTGATTCTCTTTCCCCTGAGCCAGATCCTCATCGCAAACTTCGGCTTCGGAATTCCCTACTATATTCTATACTATCTTTCCAACCTGCTGACCCAAACCGGTCTGTTTGCCACCCTAGGTCTTATCATCTGCCTGATCTATTCGGGACGTCCGGTGGGATTTGCCCTTTCCTGCCAATGCCTGTCCCTGATTTTTGTCGCCGTACTGCTTCAGACAGGAGTTTTCTGGCTTCTTGCCTTTATGGACGAGGCGATTCTGTCCCTGCCCTTCTTCCTTAGCAACTATTCCCTGTCCCAGATAGAGTCCGGTGAGCTTGTCAATGCCCTGATGTCCAGTTTTATGGGCGTTCTGCCGATTCTTCTGATCCTGTTTATCAGCGTGGCACTCTCCCTTTGGCGGTACCAGAAGGCGAAAAAGCAGCGAACAGACCTATCTCCCGCCGCCCTTTCCTCCGGTGACGACAAGCAAAATCCCATGCGCCCCGCCATCATGGCGACTCTGCTCTGCTATCTGGCAGTGACGGCGATCAACCAGATCACCGAAACCGTGCTGACCCTCATCGAATACTACAATGCCCTGGATCTCAGCACTCTGCCGGGACTGCTGTCGCCCTATGTTCTCCTGCTGATCTACCTGATTCTGGGATACTACGTTCTGATGGGATCGGCAAAGCTGCCTTTTGTCAGAAAATAACGGCAAATCCTCCGAGAAATCTCAACCCGATCCGCTCAATTTATCGGCTGACTTTCCCGTACGCCGCCCTTGATATGAAAAAAAGACGAAATTGTCGCTCGATGCGACAATTTCGTCTTTAAGGAAATATGTAAATAGATCCTTACTTTGTCTCACGCATAATGACAAGCTGGATCGCCGTACGCTTTTCTTCGTTCACCAGAACCTCGGTAAAGAAAGGCTTGCATACGACAGAAAGATTGTCACCCGCCAGAAAAGTATTAGCCGCTGCAATAGCCTTGATGGCCTGATTGACTGCACCTGCGCCAATCGCCTGAATCTCAACTGCATCACTCTCACGAATAATACCGGCAATTGCACCTGCTACCAAATTGGGACTGGATTTTGCTGATACCTTTAAAATTTCCATTTTTCAACACCTCAATGCTTCAATATCCTAGCTTTTTTATTGTAGCATGTTTCGTTGAAAATTTCAAGAGAATCCAGCAAATCTCTTAAATTTCGGCTCTTTCAACGAATTCGACTCGATTGTTTTGTGCATTTATGCCAAACAAACATCCGCGAATTTTTACATTTCCTTTCGCCAAGTCAAACTTTACCGGCATTTTATACCTAAGCCTTGCCAGAATACTGTCTGTAGCAACACCGAGAATTCCGTTTTGGGAGCCACACATTCCGAGATCGGTAATGTAGCCTGTTCCGCCCGGCAAAATCTGCTCGTCGGCAGTCTGAACGTGGGTATGGGTTCCCACGACCACATGGATCCGACCGTCGAAATATCGGGCGATGGCAATTTTCTCGGACGTTGCTTCCGCATGAATGTCCAGAACTGCGTAGTCGTACCGACCCCGATTGGCATCCAGAATCTTCTCCACGCATCCGAAGGGATCGGACAGTGCTTCCATGAAGACCGTTCCCTGAACATTCATCACCAGAACCCGTGCTCCGCCGGCATCCACCAGAGTATATCCCTTGCCGGGATTACAGTCAGGGTAGTTGGCAGGTCGGAGGATGAGGTCGGACTCGTCCAGAAAGGTCCGCATATCCTTTTTCTGCCAGATATGATTTCCGGAAGTAATCACATCTACGCCGGCAGAAAGAAGGGTTTGGGCACTGGCTGCCGTGATGCCGTTGCCGATGTCTGCATTCTCGCCATTGGCGACAACCAGATCTGCTCCAAACTCACGGCGAATATTCCACAAATTTTTCGAAAGGCAGTCCACCGCTTCGGGACCAACCACATCCCCAAGACAGAGAATTTTGTACCGGTTCATGCTGCTATCGGTCATCGGGACCGTCCTTTCATCGTCGCTACTGAGTCGCTGATTGCGTTCCCGTTCCTTTTCAGGAGGGATTTTCGGGGGAAAGATCGGATTTGACAGAGTCATTTTCCGATCTGCCACTATTGTTTCCCGACAGGGACTTTTTTTGCCTCAAAATGCGGAAAAATCCCTGTCATTCTGCTTATTTTGCCAGATCGCTTGCACGGCTCTCCCGTACCACGGTGATCTTGATCTGTCCGGGATACTTCAGCTCGTTTTCGATCTGTCTTGCCACATCGTGGGCAACCAGCACCATCTGCTGATCGTTGACCTGCTCGGGCTTCACCAGGATGCGGACTTCTCTGCCCGCCTGAATAGCGAAGGATTTTTCCACTCCGGGATAGGAGTTTGCGATTTCCTCCAGCTTCTGGAGACGCTTGATGTAGTTTTCCAGGTTTTCACGTCTTGCACCGGGTCTTGCTGCCGAGATGGCATCCGCCGCCTGAATGATGAAGTCGAGAACCGATTTGGGTTCCACATCGCCGTGGTGGGCTTCGATGGCGTGAACAATGTCCCGGTTTTCCTTATACTTTCTGGCAATATCGGCTCCGATCACTGCATGGCTGCCTTCAACCTCGTGAGTGACTGCCTTGCCGATGTCATGGAGCAAGCCTGCACGCTTTGCCTGATCCGCATTGACGCCCAGTTCCCCGGCGATCATGCCGGCGAGGAAGGCGACCTCAATGGAATGGTTCAGCACGTTCTGACCGTAGCTGGTACGGTAGCGGAGTCTGCCCAGGAGTTTGACCAGCTCAGGATTGATTCCGTGGATGCCGGTCTCGAAGATGGCATGCTCGCCTGCCTGCTTGATGGAGGTTTCGACCTCCTTCTTGGACTTCTCCACCATTTCCTCAATGCGGGTGGGATGGATTCGTCCGTCTGCGATCAGCTTCTCCAGCGACAGCCTTGCCACCTCACGGCGGACAGGATCGAAGCAGGAAATGGTAATCGCCTCAGGGGTATCGTCGATGATCAGATCAACGCCGGTCAGTGACTCGACGGCACGGATGTTCCGACCTTCACGCCCGATGATGCGTCCCTTCATATCGTCGCTGGGAAGAGCCACAGAGGTGACGCTTGCCTCGGAGACGAATTCGGAAGCCAGACGGGAAATGGTCTGGGACAGGATGTCCTTGGCACGCTCGTCTGCATCCTCTTTAAGCTGCGCCTCGATCTCGGCGAGCTTCATAGCGGACTCGTATTTTGCCTCCTCCTCAATCTGATGAACAATCTCTGCCTTTGCCTGTTCTACGGTATAACCGGAGATGGTTTCCAGCTTGGCAAGCTGCTGCCCTTTGATTTCCTCGATTTTTGCGGTAAGCTCTGTGTTTTCCTTGATTTTTTTATCCAGTTGCTCTTCCTTGCGGTCAAGATTGCTGCTCTTTTTCTCGAGGGCCTCCTCCTTGGTCGCATACCGATGTTCCATTTTGGTCAGTTCGGCTCTGCGATCACGGACTTCCTTTTCGAATTCCTTGTTGGAGCGGACAATTTCTTCCTTTGCCTCCAGAAGTGCTTCCTTTTTCATAGTCTCGGCTGTTTTTTCGGCTTCCTCAACAATCCGTTTGGACTCTTCTTCAGCCACGCCCAGCTTCGCCTCTGCGATCTTTTTCCGGTAGAGAAAGCCTACGAGAATTCCGATCACCAGCGCAACCACGGCAACAGCCGCCGTAATTATGATTTCTAAGGGTTCCAATTGCTTACACCTCCTTGCTTTTTTGCTGTATATTTTTCGAAAGAATTTAAGTAGTCAGCGAAATTCCCTCACGCCATTCCGGATAGCGGCGGAATTCCAATTTACTCAAAATTACCTCATCTTGTATTCTATACTTTTTTATCGGATTTGTCAAGTGCTTTTGGGTTCTGCGAAAAAAATTTATATTTCATTTACAAAATAACGGAGTTTTTTCGGAAAATTATGGAATGGAATCGAAAACATTCGATTTGTCTTCCGACAAAAAAAGCCGAAGAAGGGAGACAAAAAGGGGAAGCCGCACGATCGTGCAGCTTCCTTTTTTTCATTAAACTCAGATTCCTTTGAAGAACTCAATCCGATCGGTCAGGGCACGTCTGCGGTCCTTTCCCAAGGTCTTCATATATTCATCGTAATTCTCATTGACAATGGCGAACAGCTTGTTTCCGGGAAGGGTGGTCAGCGATGCCACAAAATCGGTGAAATAGCCGCCCATATCCTTATCGTAAACCCGGAACGCCACCGATCCCTCTACCGACACGGCACACAACATAATGGGATTTTTCGGCACATACATGGAAATATCCTTGATCTTCTCCGGAATCACGGTGTAGATCCAGATCAGTTCGCCGCCCTTGTCGTTTGCCGCCTTGCGTATCTGCTCATACTCGCCGGCAAGCCACATTCTGACCTCAGGCTGGGAACTTCTGGAACGGATTGCCTGCTTTTCGGGAACCGTCAGTCCCCAGTGAGCAAGGTAGGCAGACATCATTCTGCCCGACAGATTGCTGTCCAGCAGATTGGAGGCAAGCATTCTTGCCGTGGTGCGGTTCCACAGCATGGATGCCGACAAATTCTGCTCCGCAGGGGTGGAGTTCACCAGATAGTTGACGATGCTCTGCTCCTGCTCCTCAGTGAGAATCCGGTCGGTTGCGGTAGGCTCGTCCGTATCCACACGGTTGATATACTTTTCAAAAGCGGCGAGAATCCGCTCGATCTCCTGCTCGGAGGCACCGGTCATCTTGGCAATCTCCGCCGTATTCTTACCCGATTTGGACAGGGTGACGATCTCACGCTGACCCTCAACCTTCATGCCGCTTTCTGCGCAACGGAAGCCTTTGAGCAGAAAGTTCATCCGTGCCTGCTTTTCATTCTCCATACGGCGGGCATTCTGGAGCCGCATCTCACGGGCACGCTCCTCCGCCTGCTTTTGCAGATACCTGCGGCGCAGATAGATCATACAGCCCACGCCTGCCACAATGGGAATCTGAAGCAGAATGAAGGTGATCAGATTTGCCTTCCAGCCGGCACCGGCAATCACCATGATCAGAAGGGTCAGGTAGGATACCAATGACAGTGCGCCCGACGGAATCAGTCCGAAAAAGACATTCTTCTTTTTGACCAGATAGAATTCACCGAGGATTACGCCGGCAGACAGGGCAACCAGACCGACTGCAATCAATAAAATTTTCAGAAACAGCACAAAAACACTCCCAATCGTCAGATGTCTGCCGACGGACTCTCCCCTCAGAAGGACAATCAGTCGTACAAAGATATTATAATCTATTTTTGGGCATTTGTCAAGTCAAGACAGGAAAATATTACGGTTTGTACATAACTTTGTCACAGTGAGCGGACAATATCCCCCGATTTTACGGGAAAAGGCATTTTCAAGGAGAAACGCTGGTAAGGATGGGGAGCAGACTCAATGGGGTTTCCCTCCTCATCCCAAAGTTCCTCTGCCGTAAAGGGCACCCCCACCGATCCGGGGGTCAGCAGCTCGCACTCCTGTCCCGCCGACAGTTTATTCTTCTGAATCAGGGTTGCCCTGCCGCAGGCGGAATCGTAACTTTCCACGGTGGCAAGGTACGCCTTTTCGGAGAGATAGCCACCCTTGGTGACCAACTGACCGTTGCGCATGGGATCGTCAAAATAGTACCCGCTGCAATATTCCCGATGAGTCACCGAGCAAAGCTCCCGCATCCATGCCGGATCATAGGTATAACCCGACGGATCCCGCCGATAGGCATCCATTGCCATACGGTAGGTGTTGGCGGTAACGGCAGCGTAGTAGGCAGACTTCATGCGTCCCTCGATTTTGAAGGAGGCGATTCCGCTTTCCATCAGCTCGGGAATATGCTCGATGGTACACAGATCCTTGGAGGACATAATGAAGGTTCCCCGATCGGTCTCCTCGATGGGCAGACGCATATCGGGACGCTTGACCTCGGCAATTTCATACAGATGATACTCCCACCGACAGGGCTGGGCGCAGAATCCGCGGTTTCCGTCTCTGCCGATATAATGCTCGGACAGCAGGCACCGCCCACTGAAGGACACGCACATGGAGCCGTGAATGAAGCATTCCAGCTCCAGCTCCGGCGGGATCTTCTGACGGATCCGGCGGATCTCCGCAAGGCTCAGTTCTCTTGCCAGCACCACACGGGTCGCCCCCTGACGGTACCAGAACAGGCAGTCATGCTCGGACACGGCTCCCGCCTGAGTGGAAATATGCCGCTCCACTCCGGGAAGAATCTCTCCCGCCAGCGTAAAGACGCCCGGATCGGCAATGATCAGGGCATCGGGCGGACAGTCGGCGAGGGAGGCAAAATAGGCGGTCAGATCGTCGTATTCGTAGGTATGAGGGGTGATATTGACGGTCAGATAGACCTTTTTCCCCCGCTCATGGGCATAAGGGATCGCCTGATTCAGGGAGGGCAGATCAAAATTGTCGGCGGCGGCACGCAATCCGAAGCGTTTTCCGGCAAGATAGACGGCATCGGCGCCGAAACGGATCGCCGCCTTCATTTTTTCAAAATTTCCCGCAGGGAGAAGAAGTTCGGGTGTCATATCGGTTCTCTTTTCATTTCTCTTTTCATTGATTTTCTGTCATGTTACAACTTATAACGGGAGCGCATCCCTCATTTTCAGGTCATTTTCCTTTGGACGGCGCATGGGCATTGCCTGCTCCCCTTTTGGGGGATCCCCTTGGCTTGCGCATTTTTGGGACGATGGACTTCATGCAAGGAAAATCGGTCCTCACGCCATCTCATCCTTCCCGAACAGTTCATTCAGAACCGTCAGGGCATCGGCAAAGCGAACATCCTTATCCGACCCGCCGAAAACACCGATGAGATACCGCTGTCCGTCCTTTTCGGCAGTGCAGATAAAGTGATAGCCGCCGCTTGCCGATCCGGTTTTCAACCCCGTCACATAGGGACTGTAATATTCGCTGTTCTCATCCAGCATCACATTGGTGTTGGTCCAGCTGTTGGTATGCCCACTGGCATAGGTTACTTCATCATAGGGCAGTGCGGCATATTTTTTAATGATCTCATTGTCTGCCGCCATTCGGGAGATCAGGATCAGATCCTCCAGAGTGGTATAATGGTTCTTATTATAATAGCCGTCGGGCTCTGTGAAGGAGGTTCCCACGCATCCGATCTCCCGGGCGTAGGCGTTCATCCCCTCCATGAAAACCTCGATTGCCTTCTCCCCGTCAAGAGTGGGATCGTCTGCAATCTTTCTGCCTGCCGCTCCTGCCAGTGCATAGGCGGCATCGTTGCCCGATGGCAGCAGCATTCCCTCAATCAGCATCTCTACCGACAGGGTGTGATAACTCTTCACATAGGCGATTGAGGAGTCGGCGGCGATCAGATTCACCTCACTGCCCGGCGTGACCAGATCATCGGGCGACAGGATCGTCAGAGCATACAGGATGGTCAGGAGCTTGGTGGTGGAGGCAGGATAGACGATCCGATCCACTCCCTTGGCATACAGGATCACGCCTTCATTCATATCATAAACAAATGCCTGGGGACAGGACAGATCAAAGACCAGGTCGGTCTCCTTATAGGCAATATACCCCGCATCGCCCTCCTCATGGAGGATCGCCCCAGGAACAGACGAACAGGAAGTCAACCCGATCAACAGGAAAATCGGGAGAATCAGGCAAAGGAGCCGCTTGGGAATTGCTTTCATTTTATTACCACACTTCATCTGGAATCAATTTGAAATAAGGATAGCAGAAAAAAGAATCCTTGTCAAGGGGTTTTATCAAATCTTAAGAAATTCCCAAGAAACCTTCATAAAATCTTCCGTTTTTCGACGCAAAACGGTCGTTTTCCCGCAAAATACCGATACGGCGGCGTTGTCGGAGCCATCCGGGTATTGCCCTCTCACGCCATCATTCCCCGAACAGTTCATTCAGAACCTTCAGGGTATCGGCAAAGCGCACATTCTTATCCGACCCGCCGAAAACACCGATGAGATAACGCTGTCCGTCTTTTTCGGCAGTGCAGATAAAGTGATACCCGCCTCCTGCTCCTGTTTTCAAGCCCGTCACATAGGGACTGTAATAGGGACTGTCCTCCTGGATCATCAGGTTGGTATTGGTCCAGCTGACGGTATTCCCACCGGCAAAAGTCACCTCATCACAGGGCAGAGCGGCATATTTCCGGATGAGCTCATTTTCCGCCGCCATTCGGGAAATCAGGATCAGATCCTCCATGGTGGTATAATGATTCTCATCAAAAAAGCCGTCGGGTACGGTGAAGGAGGTTCCCACGCATCCGATCTCCCGGGCATAGGCATTCAGACCCTCCATAAAGACCTCGATTGCGGTCTTCCCGTCCAGATCGGGATCGCCGGCGATCTTCCTGCCTGCCGCTCCCGCCAATGCGTAGGCAGCATCATTGCCCGAGGGCAGGAGCATTCCCTCGATCAGCATCTCCACCGACAGGGTGTGAGAACTCTCCACATGGGCAAAGGAAGAGTGGATATTGACCAGTTTCAGTTCATTGCCCGGCGTAATCAGCTCATCGGGCGAAAGGACGGTCAGCGAATACAGAATGGTCAGCAGTTTGGTGGTAGAGGCAGGATAAACGATCTGATCCATTCCTTTGGCATACAGGATCACGCCTTCATTCATATCATAAACAAACGCCTGAGGGCAGGACAGTTTGAAGGCAAAATCGGTCTCCTCATAGGCGATATAGCCCACGTTGCCCTCTTCATGGAGAATCGCCTTAAGTACGGACGGCTCCTCCTGCGTCGTTGTAACCGGTGTGGTTGCGGGATTGACGGTTGTGGTAATCGGCTGAGATGCGGTGGTGACCGGAATCGGGGTCGTAACCAACGGTGGGGCGGCAGTGGTGTCCCCCGGGGTCGAAGCCGAGTCATTCGTGACCGTTGGCGTGGTTAATCCTGCGGACGGCACCGTCGTGTCGGGGGTACTTTGGGGGATTTCCGGGACATCGCTGCCCATCACAACCGTGTCGGTCGCAGACCTGTCTGCCGATGTGATGGGCAGATCGGCACTTTGAGTCGCACACCCGGTAAGCAGGATCAGCGACATCCATAGCAAAATGAGTTTGTAAAGCTTCATGGTTTTCTCCTGTTATCATGTATTTACGTTGCGGCTTCGTCAGCCGGACAGGCACCGTGCCTTTCGTTTCTGAACAACCATTTACTTTCCCACGCAGAAGCGGTGGAAGATGGCATCCACAATATCGGCAGACACCGACCGACCGTCGGTCTGCCCCAGTGCGGACATGGCAAGCTCCAGATCCATTCCCGCCACATCGGGGGTGAATCCCCTGTCCAGTGCCGACAGCGCAGACTGCACCGACTCCATTGCCGATTTCACTGCCGCCGCCTGTCTTGCCGACGACAGCACCGCAGAGCGGTCGTAGTCGATCTCACCCCGGGCGTATCGCTCCTCAATCGCCGTCTTCAGCTCGTTAATTCCGTCACCGTTTGCGGCAGAAAGGGGAAAAATCCCGTCAAAATCGGTGAGATCGGCGTCAAAACGGCGGGGCAGATCGGATTTGTTCAGGATCGCCAGCACAACCTTGTCCGAATCCTTCAGCCGTCCGATCAGTTCCAGATCTTCCGGTGCGGCAGGGGCGGACCCGTCAAAGACCGCCAGAACCAGTTCGGCAGTCTCCAATGCGGCAACCGAACGCTCCACTCCGATTTTCTCCACGGGATCGTCGGTGGGACGAATTCCCGCCGTGTCGGTCAAGCGAAGGACGATTTTATCCAGCATCACGCTTTCCTCCAGCGTGTCCCGGGTGGTTCCGGCATAGTCGGTAACGATGGCACGGTCCCGCCCCAGCAGGCGGTTGAGCAGGGAGGATTTTCCGGTATTGGGTCGCCCCACGAGAACGGTGGCGATTCCCTCCCGCACTGCCCTGCCCCGCCGATAGGAGCCATGGAGAGCGGTCAAACGGTCGAGAATCTCCGTCAGACGCTCGGTCATCTCGGCAGGGGTCACGTCCGACAGATCCTCGTCCGGATAATCGGCGTAAACATAGGCGGCGGACACCAGGGTGCGAAGTTTTTCGTACAGATCGTCCAGCTCCCGGCTGAGGCTGCCGCCAAGCTGGGATTTTGCCATGCGAAGCTGTTCCTCGGACTCGGCGTCAATCAGGTCTATGACCGCCTCTGCCCGGGTCAGGCTCAGTTTGCCCGACAGGAACGCCCGACGGGTGAATTCGCCCGCCTCTGCCATCCTGGCTCCGGCAGTCAGAACGGCGGTCAGCACCTTCTCGGTCAGCAGAATGCCGCCGTGGCAGGAGATTTCCGCCACGTCCTCCCCGGTATAGGAAGCGGGGGCACGAAAACAGGTTATCAGCCCATCGTCAATGGGCTGACCCTCGGACAAAATCGTGCCGTAGGTCGCCCGTCCGGAGGGAATATCGGCGAGGGATTTGCCCGATTTTGCCCGGAAAACCCGATCGGCAACGGCAATGGCATTCTCGCCCGAAATGCGGATCAGGGCGACTCCACCCCTGCCGTAGGGGGTGGAGATCGCCGCAATGGTATCATTCATGAAATTCTCTTCTTTTTTCTTTTTTTATCGGTTATTTTCCAAGATAGAGATGCAGAAAACGCTCGGCAAGTTCCATCCAGACCGACACATAGGGGAGGGTATCGGTGGCAAGACCCAGACCGTGATCGCCTTCGGGGAAGATGTGAACCTCAAAAGGAATCTTCTTCGCCGAAAGTGCCGCCGCCATCATGAGCGTATTCTCCACGGGGACGCAGCTGTCCGCCGCCGTATGCCACAAGAAGCAGGGCGGTGTGCGGTCGGCGACTCCGTTCTGGCAGGAAAGCTCGGCGGCAAGGGTGGAAAATCGGGGGCTGTCCGGGCTTCCGATCAGGTTCACCGCCGATCCCTTATGGGCGAACTCCCCGACAAGGTCGATGACAGGATAGCAGAGGATGCCGGCATCGGGGCGGCAGGAGATTTTGTCGATGGCATCGCCGTCCTCCCTTCCCTCATCAAATCGGGTCACTGCCGTTGCCGCCAGATGTCCGCCGGCGGAAAAGCCCAGCACGGCGATGCGGTTGGGATCATAACCGTATTTTCCCGCCAGCGAGCGGACCGTCCGAACCGCACGGTTCACGTCCATCTGTTCCACAGGATGGCGGTAGGGCGCATAACGGTAGCGCAGGATGAAGGCGGAAATGCCGTCCCTGTTCAGCCGATCGGCAATGGTGCATCCCTCATGATCCTCGGCACGCCACTCATATGCGCCGCCGGGGATCACCAGCACGCAAATCTTCGCACCGGGAACGATCCGGGGAAGCAGGCAGGATTCCTCCTGCCCGAAATCGGGATTATAATCGGGCGTTTTCTCCCACAGCAATATCTTTTCCATTGAACAAAACCTCCTTTTTCATAAAAGGCAATCTGATAGCCCTATTCTAGCACAAAATTTTCCGCTTGTCAACAATCGGGGCTTTCTTTCCGGGAAGAAAGCAAAAAAAACAGACCTTCGCATGAAGAAAGCACTTCCATGAATCCAAAAGGCTCACATGTGAGCCGATTGAAGGAGCTGATTGACAGAATTTTATCGGACTCAAAAAATATTTTTGATTAAGCGCAAATTTTATCCAAATTTTCGAAAATTTTTTCGAAAAGCCCTTTACAAAAAAGATTTTTTCGTATATAATATAAAGTAATCTGAAAATGAAAGGAACCAAACGCCATGATTTTAGAAAATTTGGACTACCTAGCCGCCCTCGATCCTGAGGTCGCCGCAGGAATTCGCGCAGAGCTTGCCCGCCAGCAGAACAAAATCGAACTGATCGCCTCCGAGAACTTTGTCTCCAAGGCAGTACTTGCCGCAAACTCCAGCGTGCTGACCAACAAATACGCAGAGGGCTATCCCGCTCATCGCTACTACGGCGGCTGTGAATGCGTTGACATCGTAGAAAATCTCGCCAGAGACCGTGCCAAGGCTCTTTTCGGCGCAGAACATGCCAATGTTCAGCCCCATTCCGGCGCACAGGCAAATACCGCCGTCTACCTCGCCCTGCTCCATCCCGGTGACACGGTCATGGGCATGAATCTTGCCCACGGCGGACATCTGACCCACGGTTCTCCCGTCAATATATCGGGTATTCTCTACCATTTCGTTCCCTACGGGGTCAACGACGAGGGCTACCTCGACTATGACGAGGTGGAGCGGATTGCCACCGAATGCAAGCCCAAACTGATTGTAGCAGGTGCTTCCGCATACCCCAGAATCATTGATTTTGAGCGTTTCGGAGCCATCGCCAAGAAGGTAGGAGCCTACCTGATGGTGGATATGGCGCACATTGCAGGACTGGTTGCTGCCGGACTTCATCCCTCGCCCGTTCCCTATGCCGACATTGTCACCACCACCACCCACAAAACCCTGCGGGGTCCCAGAGGCGGCATGATTCTCTGCCGTGAGGAATACGCCAAGGCAATCGACAAGGCGATCTTCCCCGGAACCCAGGGCGGTCCTCTGATGCACACCATCGCCGCAAAGGCGGTCTGCTTCGGCGAGGCACTCTCGCCTTCCTTCAAGGACTATGCCGCACAAATCATCAAAAATGCGAAGGCATTCGAGAAGGGATTTGCCGCAGAGGGCTTCAACATGGTCTCCGGCGGTACCGACAACCACCTGATTCTGCTGGATCTGAGAAACTTCGACATCACCGGCAAGGAGTTTGAACACCGTCTGGATGCCGTGGGCATTACCACCAACAAGAACGGTATTCCCAACGACCCTCAGAAGCCCTTCGTCACCAGTGGACTCCGTGTGGGAACCCCTGCCGCCACCACCAGAGGTCTTCAGGAGGAGGATTTCGTCACCCTCGCCCATCTCTTCCGTCTGTGTGCGGTTCCCGAGTTCGAGGACAATGCCGATACCGTTCGGGCAGAGGTCAAGAAAATCTGTGAAAAGTATCCTCTATACGCTGAATAAGGGTCGCAGGCTTTTCAAAACGGTAATAGAGCCATAGGCTCAAATCAAAACCACCAGAAAACTGGTGGTTTTGATTTTATTTGATTTTCCGCTTTCTCACCAGCAGTCCCGTCACGACTCCCGCACCGACGATCGCCACACCGGCAATTACCGCAACCAGGAGAGCCGTCCGATTCGTTCCCTTCGGAGGCTCCGATACAAAATCATCGCCGGGTGTTGTCATTGCAGGCGGCACCGGCGAAACCGGCGATACCGGCAGCTCGACCCGGACGGGGGTGCGGTCATAGAACAGGTCCTCCACCGCCCACTTGATGTACAAATCGGTGGCGGCAGTGACGGTGATCTCCGACCCTGCATCATAGACATTGGTTCCGTCTGTCCAGCCCACCGCACGGTAACCGGTACGCTCCACGGTAATCTCAGGAAGGGTCACGACGGTTCCGATCTCCTCCATGGAACGCACACCGTCCACGGTGAGCAGTGCCTTCGTGGAGCCGGGATTGCCGAGCTCGGTATATCTGACCCGCAGATAGGCACTACGGTAGTAGTCCCCCGCCGTGTTGATCCCCACAACCCGCACAATCTGCACCTTTCCCTCGGTCAGATCGAACACCTCCGCCGGAAGGGTCAGCTTTGCGGGGGTGTACTGATTGCAGTCCACCCGGGCAACGAAATGCTCATTCACATACACCTCCATCGCCACATGAGAGGTGTGGGCAGTGTCAATGGTCAGGGTCAGATTTGCCAGTTGTTTTTGGGTCAGGAGAAAGTCGCAGGGCGCACCAACGGTTCCCTGCTGGTCGATTGCCAGCTTCCGGATGGCACCCTCGGTCAGCGTCAGACTGATCCGGTCGCTTTCGTCTGCCCCCAGTCCCTCAAGATTGGGATTTCGCAGGGAAAACATCTCATTCAGCCAGGCAATGCGATCCTCCATCCAGCTTTTCAAAATCTGATATTCATCCTCAAAGCTCCGGCAGGAGGATCCGGGAATGTACCAGTTTTGGGGTGCGCCGAAGAAGGCAAAATTCTTCTCCGCCTCTTCCCTGATATAATCGTGAGCCAGCTCCATTTCCTCCATCATGCCGTCCACCAGATCCCGAATCTCAAACCAACGCTCCTCCAGCAGATTCACAAAATAGGGGTCGGAGCACAGCTTCAAAAACCAGGGACCCCGATTCATATAGAACCAACTGTTGTATGGCATCCAATCGACCGTCAGCGTCACCTGATTGCCGGAGCTGCCGTCGAAATCCCAGCAGGGACCGAAGACGATTTTCCCATCGTCAATGTAGAAATAGATACTCAGAAAACCGAACTCAATGTTCTTGAACAGGTGGAAAATCAGGAAATAGTCCACCAGCGAGTCCATATCCACAAACTCGCTGTAGTGTCTGCCGTCCTGAGTGGTAAAGGTCGGTGAACTGATGGCCTCCTCAAAATCGGCAAGCAGGTTTTTGACATAGGACAGCATTTCCGGATTGGTTTCCAGTGCCTTTGGGGAATCCAACTGAATGGGGATTCCCATTCCCGTATAGAATTTGGTGGTATCGCCGTCCATACGGTAGTCCAGCTCAATAAGGTAGCCGGAGGTCAGGTCAACGGAAGAAACATCAATGCCGTAATCGGTCAGAATGTAATCCCCGAATCTGCCCGTGGAAATCCAGTTCAGATTTGCCTTCATCTGCTCTTCCAGCTCTTCGGTCTCTGCGGCGGACAGATTCTCCTCCATTCCGATGGTATCGGCGACATCCTCGGCAAACTCCTCAAAATCGGGAATGTCTACCCGATTTTTGCCGATTCGGACGGTTTCGCACAGGGTATAGAGTCCCTGATACTCCCCGTTCAGGTAAACCACCACCCACCTGGAAGCGGTAGAGGTCAGTCCCATACGGTCCGCCAGGTCGTAAACCAGCTTATTGCGCAGATTGGTGACATCGTAATAGTTGGCGATCAGCGCAAAATGACGGTTCTCACCCAGTCCCAGCAGATCGGTCTTGGACTCCAGCTTGATCTTATAGGAAAACTTTCCCGAATCGCCCAGCCGATTGGGGGAAGTATCATAGGTGGAGTTGCCTCTGCACCGTATTTCGATGGTGCCGCCGGATTCGGTATAGAGATTGGTATAATCGGCAAAACGGTCGGTCAGGTTCAACTTCAGAGTGGCAGACTCATAAATCTTCTGAGTCACCGCCTCGCCACTGTCGGTAAAAATCTCCACCGTAGGCAGAGGCTCGGGGGTCGTGTCCGATGCCGATGCCGACTCCGTATCTTCCGCCAAAACGGACAGCGGCAGATTGGTAAACAGAAGAGAGAACGTAAGCAGAATCGCCGACAAAACAGAAATACAGGATCGTTTCATAGTGTTTCCTTCCTTATCCTTCCTTATCCTTCCGATATTCCGCAAAGATTTCACCGAATGCCATCTTTTTGATGTACGAATCGGCTCAGAACAGAGAAATCTGATCTCCGTCGGGAAGCAGGTCCGCCTCAGAATTATGGGCAAAGGTTTTGGTGGTAACGGGGATCGACTCCGACTCCCGCTCCCGGGAAACGGTCACAGGCAGTTCTCCGACAGCATCACCCAGAATCGAGATCTGGTTGGTCTCGTCCAGCTGATCCAGGACTCCTGCATCCTCCAGAATCTGCATGACCGACTTGGACAGTCCGGCACGGAGTCTCAGGTCTTCACGGGACAGGAACTTCCCTTCCTCCCTGACCTGTACGATCTTTTCCGCCGCCGTATCCCCAAGACCCGGCAGGGAGTTGAAGGGAACGCGGATCCGTTTATTTACCTTGTCCTCGGGGAGAAATTCCTTTGCCCCCGATTTGTACAGATCGACATTCAGATAGGAAATTCCCCTTGCCATGCTCTCGTCCACGATCTGCAGATAGGTCATGCTGTCCTCGTCCTTGGCAGTCGCCGATCCGGTCTTCTGATTCTCGGCAATGATCCTCATTTCTTCCTTGACTGCCCTTCTGCCCTTCGTGACGATGGTGGCATCGAATCCCGATGGGGCAACGGTAAAGAAGGCGGAATAGAACTCGATGGGATAGTAGACCTTGAACCAGCCCAGCCGGATGGCGGACATATTATATGCCGCCGCATGAGCCTTCGGGAACATGTATTTGATCTTCTTACAGGACCAGATGTACCATTCGGGCACGTTTGCCGCCCGCATTTCTTCCTCCCATTCGGGAGTCAGTCCCTTGCCCTTTCGGACGCTTTCCATGATCTTGAAGGCGTGGGAATTCTCCACCCCGTATCGGATCAGGGTCAGCATGATGGAGTCACGGGTTCCCACGACCTCGGAAATGGTGCAGGTTCCCTGATGAATCAGTTCCTGAGCGTTACCCGTCCAGACGTCGGTACCGTGGGACAGACCGGAAATCTGAAGCAGGTCGGCGAAGGTATGGGGAGTCGCCTCCTCCAGCATCTTCTGGACGAAACGGGTTCCGAATTCGGGCAGTCCCCAGGTTCCCACCTTGCAGTCGATTTCTCCCTCCGGGATTCCCAAAGGCTTCAGCGACAGGAACAGTTCATAAACCTGCGGATCGTTCATGGGGACATCCATGACCGACACTCCGGTGTATTTCTCCAGCCACTTATACTTGGTAGGCATATCGTGACCCAGCTCGTCCAGCTTCAGGATGGTATCATGGAGATAGGAGAAGGCAAAGTGAGTGGTGACGATGTCGGAATTGGGGTCGTCGGCAGGGTGCTGAACGGGAGTGAAATCGGTGACGTCGTATTCACGGGGGATAACCACGATGCCGCCGGGATGCTGACCGGTGGTACGCTTGACACCCACGCATCCGTTGACCAGTCGGTTGATCTCACCCTTGTTGACGGTAATTCCCTTCTCGTCCAGATATTTCATGACATAACCGTAGGCGGTTTTGGATGCCAGCGTACCCAGCGTTCCCGCACGGAAGACGTTTTCGTGTCCGAACAGTTCCTCAGTGTACTTATGGACCTTACCCTGAACCTCACCCGAGAAGTTCAGGTCAATATCGGGGGATTTGTCTCCATAGAAGCCAAGGAAGGTCTCAAAGGGGATGTCGTGTCCGTCGGGAATCATACGGGTTCCGCACTTGGGACACGCTTTTTCGGGCAGATCGAAGCCCGATCCCACCGATCCGTCGGTGATAAACTCGTTGTACCGGCATTTGGGACAGCGATAGTGGGGCGGCAGAGGATTGACCTCGGAGATGCCCGCCATGGTTGCCACGAAGGAGGAGCCGACGGAACCACGGGAACCCACCAGATAGCCCTGGGACTCGCTGTACCAAACCAGCTTTTGGGCAATCATATAGAGCACGGCAAAGCCGTTTTTGATGATGGAGGTCAGCTCTTTATTCAGTCTGGCTGTTACCAGCTCGGGAATCTTCCCCTCATAGCCGTACCAGTCCATGGCACGGTCCCAGCACAGCTTTTGCAGATCCTCCTCTGCGCCATCCATTTTGGGCGTAAAGGAGCCGTCCGGGATAGGCAGAATCTTCTCGCATCTTGCGGCAATGGCACGGGTATTGGTGACCACCACCTCATACGCCTTTTCGCTGCCCAGATAGTCGAATTCGGCAAGCATTTCCTCGGTATTGCGCAGATACAGCCCCACATCCTGATCGCCGTCTGAGAATTTCTGCCCTTTCAGCAGGATTTTCCGATAGATTTCGTCCTCTTTATTGAGAAAATGACTGTCACAGGTGGCGCAGACGGGAATATTCAGCTTTTCCCCCAGCTCCACAATCCGGCGGTTCAGCTCCCGCAGTGCCTCATCGTCGGGGACCGTTCCGTTCCGGACCAGAAAACGGTTATTGCAGATAGGCTGAATCTCCAGATAATCGTAGAAGGAGGCGATCTCCTCAATGTCCGCCTGTGGGCGGTGATCCAGTATCGCACGGAACAGTTCGCCCGCCTCGCAGGCAGAACCGATGATCAGACCGTCCCGATAGCTTTCCAGCAGGGATTTCGGGATTCTCGGAACCCGTTTGAAATATTTCAGATAGCTTTGGGAGATCAGTTTGTACAGATTTTTCAGTCCCACCATGTCCTTGACCAGAATGATCATGTGGTAGGTACGCAGTTTCAGGGGGTCTGCCGTGGATGCCATGGAGGTGTTCATCTCGGGAACCGACCGGATGCCCTCCTCTGACAGCTTTTCGGTCATCCTGAAGAAGATCATCGCCAGCATTTCGGCATCGTCACAGGCTCTGTGATGGTTGAAATCCCCCAGCTTATAGTATTCGGCAAGGCTGTCCAGTTTGTGCTTTTTCAGTTCGGGATTCAGATAGCGGGACAGAGCGACGGTGTCCAGATAGGGGTTCGGAAAGGACATTTTGTTGTCCTCGCAAACCTTCCGGATAAAGGAAATATCAAATCCCGCATTATGGGCGATCAGCAGGCGATCTCCGGCAAATGCCAGAAACGCCTGAACCGCCTCCTTCTGGGAGGGTGCGCCTTTGACCATTTCATCGGTAATTCCCGTCAGCTCGGTGATGTCCGCAGGGATGGGACCTTCAGGGTCCACGAAAGTATTGAAGCGTTCCAGCACCTGACCGCCCTTGATCCGCACGGCACCGATTTCGGTAATCTTGCAGGTCATGACCGACAGTCCCGTGGTCTCGATATCGAAAACGCAGATTTCGTCCTCATGGAAGTTGGTGTTGGCGTCTCCGTAGGCGGCACGGGCGGTATCGTCCACGTAGTACGCCTCCATGCCGTAGAGAACCTTCACATTCTTCTTGGAGGCACTGTCCTTGAGCAGGGGAAACGCCTGAACGTTACCGTGATCGGTGACGGCAATGGCATCCCATCCCCAGCTTTCGGCGGTTTCCACCACGAATTCCGGGAAAATCAGGGCATCCATGGTGGACATATTGGTGTGCAGATGGAGTTCCACCCGCTTTTCGGGGGCATTGTCGGTGCGCCCGATCTTGCCGATCTTCTGAATGGCATTTGCCGACAGCACAGGGTCGTTATCGAACTTGTCCGGACGAATGGTTCCCTGAACCGCCACGCACAGACTGTACAGGGTTACGACGCTGGCAATCCCACGCTTGATGGTGCGTCCTGACTTGGTGATAATCTTCTCCAGAGCCTTGCCCTCCTCAATGGGCAGGGACAGCTTCACATTGACCGAAGCATCGTTGTCGGTGATGCTGAAGGTCATCAGCAGTTTATCGCCGTTTCTCGATTCCTTGGATTCGTACTGGTTGACCTGACCCAGCACGCAGACCCGCTTGCCCGGATTTCCCAGGGCGGTGCGCAGAGGGGTCGGTTCGATGTCAAAGGGATCGCCGAGAAGTGCCTCGGGGGAGGACAGGTCGAAGGTCATACAGCCCACGGTGCAGTGTCCGTTCTCGGTTCGCTCGAAGATGATGGGCTCTCCGGACAGGGTACTCACCATGGGATGAGCCGTCTTCTCCTCTTCCTGCCTGCGTGCCTCTTCCTCTTCACGGCGATGCTTTGCCGCCTCCCTTGCCGCCTGCTCGGACTCTGCCCGAAGCTTGGTCAACGTTTCTTTCTTCTGCGCCTCGAATGCGGCAAATCCCGCCGACGGGTCGGCACATCCGATGACCTGCACCTCTTTTTCGATGCCGAATTCCGAGCGGATGATCGCCGACATAATCTCAGGGGTTCCCGCCTTGCAGACCAGATTGACCCCGCTTTCGGGAAATCCGATTTCGATGACAATTGCCCCGTTCTTCTCAGATGCCGTATAATTGCCGAAAAATCCGTTTGCCACATATCCGATCCGATGGGCTTCCCTGACAACCTCATGTATGTAGGAAAATTCGAAGGTATCCGCCGGATAGTGGGGCAGAAGGCGGACCATGGACAGCTCGTAGGCTTCGGCAATGCCACGCTCGATGGCATAGAGTGCCTCCTTCTCCACCGGGCGATCCATCCAGATCGACGCCTCGATCATGCGCCGCTCCTTGTCCGCTTTCAGGGTATAGCGGGTAATCCCCGTCAGGATTGTACTTTCTGACGGGGTGGGAGTATAACGATTGAATTTTTCCAGAAATGTCTTTTCCATGTCCTCTTTACCGATAAAACTGATACACAGTCCGATCCAGAATTCTTGCTTATAGCTTTTCGATTTCTTCAATCAGCCGGTCCACAATCTGATTTTCGGGGATTCTGACCGGTTCTGCGCCCTTTTTAAAGAGCAGACCCTCGCCTTTACCTCCGGCGATGCCGATATCCGCATCCCCCGCCTCACCGGGACCGTTAACCACGCATCCCATGATGGCGACCTTGATCGGTCGGCTGACCTTGACGGTGTTCATCCGCTCCTCAAATGCCTTTACAAGCCCGATCAGATCAATTTTCGTGCGTCCGCAGGTGGGGCAGGACACCAGATTGATCTTACTGCGGCGATCCATGCCCAAGGAGGACAGGATGGCCCGACCTCTGGCAACCTCCAGAACGGGATCGGCGGTCAGCGACACCCGCAGGGTATCGCCGATACCCGAAAGAAGCATGGACCCGATGCCCACTGCCGACTTAACCGTTCCCATATCGGCAGAGCCGGCTTCGGTGACTCCCAGATGGATGGGATAGTCGCACTGTCCTGCCACGATTTTGTTTGCCTGCGTCATCCGATAGACGTCGGAGGACTTGATCGCCACGATGATATTGTCAAAATCGAATCGCTCCAGAGCGGCAATGTTGTTCATCGCCGACTCCGCCAGAGCCTCTGCCGTAGGCGCACCGTATTTTGCCAGCACATCCTTCTCCAGAGATCCCGAATTGATGCCGAGACGGATGGGAATGCCCTTGGTGCGGCATTTGTCCGCCACTGCCTTGATCCGATCCTCGTCCCCGATGTTGCCGGGATTGATTCGGATTTTATCGGCTCCCGCATCGGCGGCAGCCAGTGCCAGACGGTAATCAAAGTGAATGTCCGCCACCAGCGGCACCGCAACCCCGGCATCCTTCAACCGACCGATGGTTTGGGCTGCCTTAGGCGTGGGAACCGTCATTCTCACGATTTCACAACCCGCCTCTTCCAGACGGCGAATCTGGGCATAGGTCGCCTCAAAATCCTCGGAGTCGGTATTGGTCATGGACTGGACGCTTACCGGAGCATCCCCGCCCACATACAGGTTTCCGACCTTGATTTTTCGGGTTTTCCGTCTGATTTCGTTATAATTCATAGGTTTTAGCCTTCCATTTCGCATACTTGAGGTTTTGCCGATTCCTGCTTTGCCGGAATGGGGATCACAAAGAGAACAAGGGCAAATTCGGTTTCATCAGGCTTCAGAACAGCGAAAAAATATCCTTGAAGGTGATGACGATCATCAGAAGGAAGAGCACCATAATGCCGGCAAAATGAATCTTCCCCTCAATCTCGGTGGGGACCTTCTTTCTGAAGATCAGTTCAATGAACATGAAGAACAGTCTGCCGCCGTCCAGCGCAGGCAGGGGGAGCAGATTGACCAGTCCCAGATTGACGGCAATCAGAATGACGATATACAAAAAAGAGGTGGCATCCTTATTTTCGATGCTGATCTTTGCCGCCTGCCCGATTTCGGAGGTGACACCTACGGGACCGGACACCGTCTTGACGCTGTATCTGCCCCGGATCAGGTCGTACAGACTTTCCCAGACCTGCTTCACCGACAGCCGACAGTAGGACAACGACTGGGTCAGCACGGTTCCCACGTTCTTTTCCACCGCATACACCCGAAAGTCCATGCTTCCGAAACGGACGCCGTCGCTGGTCTCAGTGGGGAAAACCACGTTCTCGACGGTCATCTTCTCGCCGTCCCGCACCACCGTCACAGACAGGGGGTCGATGCCGAGCCGCATGATCTCGTATGCCACATCCATGTGGGTTCCTACCCGATGCCCTTCGATGGCAACGATCTTATCCCCCTCCTGAAGATAGGCAGAAGAGGTGGAGCCTTCGCTGAAGTCGGCGATAACGGTGCTGCCCAGCCCCTGCATGCAGGCAACCATGATAAAGGTCAGGATGAAACCGATCAGAATATTGACCACGCCGCCTGCGGCAATGATGATGATTCTCTGCCAGACCGGCTTCTTGTTCAGGGCTCTGGGATCGTCGGTCTCCTCGTCCTCTCCTGCCATCGAGACGAATCCGCCGATGGGAAGCAGACGCAGGGAGTAGGCAATCCCCGTCTTTTTGGAGGTTTTTTGCAGAATTTTAGGACCCATACCGATGGAAAACTCAAAAATATGAACGTCAAAAATCCGTGCAAAGGTATAGTGACCCAGCTCATGCACCAGAATCAGTCCGCCAAACACCAAAACGGCAAGCAGGATAGTCAAAACGATATTCAAAAAAACAACCTCATTTCAGATAGATAATCGCAGGCTCGGTGGGGAAAGATCTTATTCTCCGACCCCTGCCATCAGCCGAACTCTCTGCCCTGCCTCCCGCTCTGCCTGCAAAATCTGCTCCGGCGTCGGGGAGTCCATATTCTTATAACTGCGGACAATTTCGTCCGCAAGGTCGCCGATGTCAAGGAAACCGATCTTTTTCTCCAAAAACAGCTTTACCGCCTCGTCGTTGACTCCGTTCAGCACCGCCGGAAGCACGCCGCCCTGATTCAGCACGAACTTTGCCAGTGCCAGCGGCTTGAAGGTAACGGGATCGGGGGGATCAAAGGTCAGCCCGAAGGGAGTCGTAAAGTCCATGGGCTTCACCTTGCCGGGGAGTCTGAAGGGATAGGACACGGCATACTGAATGCACATGCGCATATCGGGGGTGGCAAGCTGGGCAATAACGGCACCGTCGGTGAACTCCACCATGGAGTGAACAACCGACTGCCGGTGAACCACCACATCAATCTGATCTGCCGGCACTCCGAAGAGGAACGCCGCCTCGATCATCTCAAAGCACTTGTTCATGAGGGTGGCACTGTCGATGGTGATCTTGCGTCCCATGTGCCAGGTGGGATGGTTCAGTGCCTGCTCGGGGGTGATGTTTTTCAGCTCATCCCGCTTTTTCCCGAAAAAGGGACCGCCGGATGCGGTGAGAATCAGCCGTCTGACCTCTTCCCCTCTGCCTGCCTGCAGGCATTGGAAGATGGCGCAATGCTCCGAATCCACCGGCATCAGACTCACGCCCTTCTCCTTTACCAGATTCATCACATACTGTCCTGCCGTCACCAGGGTTTCCTTATTGGCAAGGGCAATGTTCTTGCCCTGCTCAATTGCCGTCACGGTGGGCATCAGTCCGTCTCCGCCGATGATGGCATTGAGAACCGTGTCCCCTGACAGATGGGTCAGCATTTCCAGCAGTCCGTCCATACCGACGAACAGCCGCACGTCGGTATCCGACAGCCGTTCCTTCAGCCGCTTTGCGGCATCGGGATCGGTCATTGCGGCGTATTTCGGGCGGAATTTCCGGATCTGATCGGCAAGAAGGGCATCGTTCTCCCTTGCAGACAGGGCTTCCACGGGAATACCGTGAGTCTCTGCCACGTCAAGGGTTTGGGTTCCGATGGAGCCGGTGGAGCCGAGGACGGTCAGCACCTTATCCTGTATATTTTTGATGGTTTTCATGGGATTTTATTCACACTCACACAATTGGACCGAAAAGAGGCATAAAGGTGGCATTTTTACAGAATATGTACAGCAGAATGGAGACTGCCAGAACGCTGTCGAAACGGTCCAGAAATCCTCCGTGTCCGGGCAGAATCGCACCGTAATCCTTGACCTTATGGCGGCGTTTAATGTAGGATGCCAGCAGATCGCCGAAGACCGATACCAGACTGAGCAGCAGTCCTGCCACAATGAGGGCAAGATAGTTTGCCGTATGCTCGGTGAACAGGGAGATCATCCAGCCGTACAGAAGGAAGATCAGAATGCAGGACAGAATTCCGCCCACAAATCCTTCCACCGTCTTTTTTGGAGAGATGTCGGGAATCAGTTTGTGCTTGCCAAGTGTCATACCCGCAAAGTAGGCCCCGGTATCGGACAGCCATGCCGCAAGGAAGATCAGCCAGAACACGTATTCCCCGTAGGGCAGGTCTCTGACCAGCACGATGGAGCAGTAACCGAAGGTCACATAAACAATACCGAAAAGGATCTCCACTGCCTGATCAAAGGTGTATTTCCCCTTGGAAAACATGGCATAGCCCATGATCAGCACCGCATAAACCGCCGTCAGGGAGAGAAAGGTCACGGCAAATTCCGAGGACAGGCGGGTGGAGAGGGCGCAAAGTATGCCATATACCTCAGAAAGCACAAAAACAATCGGACAGCTCTTCCTCTGCCGCATACATCCGCACATTTCAAAGATCGAAATCACGGTTGCGATCACCGTAAACACCACAAGTGCCGGTGTCCATGAAAAAATAGCGAAGGGCAGAAACAGAACGAGTGCCACAATCCCCGTAATCACTCTGGTTTTCATAACTTATGTCCATCCTTTATTTGAGTTTCCGGAAGACGCACAGCGGGAGTGCGTCAAGCCTTGACTTCCGTCCCGCCGAAGCGGCGTTTTCGCTGATAAAAGGCACGGATGGCATCGTCCACATCCGATTCCTTCAGGTCGGGCCAGAGAATGTCGGTAAAATAAAACTCGCTGTATGCCGCCTGCCAGAGAAGAAAATTGGACAGCCGAAGCTCGCCTGCCGTCCGCACGATCAGATCCGGAGGGGGAGACTCCTTCGTATACAGATGCCGCTCGATAACCTCCTCGGTGATGGGCAGATCGCCCTCGGCGATTGCCTCGTTCACCGCATGAACGATCTCCGATCTTGCGCCGTAGTTCATGGCAATATTGAGAATCAGGTGATTTTCCTTGGAAATCTCCTCCAGATGGGTCATCTTCGCCTTTAAAGAGTCGGTAAAAGGCGATTTATCCCCGATGAAAATCACACGGACGTCGTTTTTCGCAACATCGGCAAGGGCATCCTCGATATAGTCGTCCAGAAGTTTCATGATGGCATCCACTTCATCCTTGGGACGTGACCAGTTCTCGGTGGAGAAAGCATAGACCGTCATATATTTTGCCCCGACTACCTTCATATAGTCCACAATCCGGCGAAAAACCTTGGCTCCTGCCCGATGTCCCGCACTGCGGGGCAGGGCTCTTGCCTTCGCCCATCTGCCGTTGCCGTCCATGATAAAGGCAATGTGCTTCAGCCGATCGTCGCAGACCACCTGATCCTGCTTTTTGACCATAATGCGCTCACTTCCTTTGCCTTTGCGATTTTAAAGAGATCGGGCAACCGGAGTTGCCCGAATGATCACGCCCCTATCAGAGCGACATGATCTCTTCCTTTTTCTTGTCGGTGACAGCGTCCACCTGCTTGATATACTTATCGGTCAGATCCTGTACCGACTTGTCGGATGCCTTCTGCTCATCCTCGGTCATTTCGCTGTTCTTCTTCATGTCCTTGGACTTGTCGTTTGCCTCACGGCGGATGTTGCGGATGGCAACCTTCACTTCATCGCCCATCTTGGAAATCTGCTTTGCCAGTTCCTTACGGCGTTCCTCGGTCAGCTGAGGGAACACCAGACGAATCACCGAACCGTCGTTGGCAGGCGTAATGCCCACATCGGAGGCGATGATCGCCTTCTCAATTGCCTTCAAAGTGGATTTGTCCCAAGGGGTGATCACCAATGTACGGGCATCGGCGGTCTTGATCTGAGAAATATCCTTGATACGGGTGGGGGACCCGTAATAATCCACGGTCACACGGTCCAATACTGCGGCATTTGCCTTTCCCGCACGAATGGTCGACAGGTTGGTTTCGTAGTTTGCGATGGATTTCTTCATCTTTTCTTCATATGCTTTGGTATCCAGTTTCATGTCTTTGTCCAGTCCTTTCTTCCTGCAAAGCAAGCCCTGCTTTGCTAATTTATGGTTTTATGTCAGTATATTCCCCACACAGGGGGCTTTATTCGGCGAAAATCTGCCGGAATATCCTTATTTGCGCCAATCCTTCTCCCGCCGTCAACGATAGAACGACAGATAATTCATTCCTCGACGATCTTGCTCTCGCCGCCGTGGACGATGGTTCCGCGGACCTCACCCGCCATTGCCCGTCTGATGCTTTGGGGATCGTTCATACCGAAGACGTTGATGGTCAGGTTGTTTGCCAGTGCGAAGGCAGTGGCAGTGATGTCGATTGCAGTCAGTCCCTTCTCAAGAATCTCCTGATAGGACAGATACTCGTACTTATAAAGGGGTTCGGTGCTGGTTTTATCGTTGGGATCCCGATTATAGATATGGTCGATTGCCTTAGCGAAAAGGATCATGTCTGCTTCGATCTCAGCGGCACGCAGAACGGCTGCCGTGTCGGTGGAGAAGCAGGGGTTGGAGGAGCCGCCGCCGAAAATCACGATCTTGCCCTCTTCCAGATAGCGAACTGCCTTCTCCTTGGTATATGCCTCCACGAATTCGGGCTCCATGGCGATAGCGGACAGCACCACTGCCGGTGCGCCCTCCTGTTCAAGAAAATCCCGCAGGCACAGGGCGTTGATCAGGGTTGCCAGCATTCCCATGTGATCGGCACGGATGCGATCCATCTTTTTCTCAGCCTGTCTGCCCCGCCAGATATTTCCGGCACCGCAGACCAGTGAGATCTGGTAGCCCAGATCCCTGCATTCCTTCAGAACCTTGGAAATTTCCCGCACCTTATCAAAATTAAAGGTTCCGTCCGATCCCTTGGACAGTGCCTCACCGGATATTTTCAGAAGAATTCGTTTACCCATTGTTCATTCTCCGAGTTGAAAATTTATTGTCATTGGAAATTCCCGATTTCCGGGGACTCCCCGTCCTTTATTTTACATCATTTTCCCCATTTTGTAAAGACACAAAAGCGAAGATTCACAAATAATTCAAAGATTTTTTGTCACATCAGGGGAAAGCGGTTCTTCCATGCCCGTTTCCGTCATTTCCACCTTAAAATCCTGCAAAACCAAAAACAGCGTGCCGCCTTCCCTGCGGCACGCCATAACAATGCGTTTATCGGTTCTTGTATCTCAGCACCAACACGCCAGCTAATGCGGTCAGAGCCAGTTCGCCGAAAAACAGAACTCCGGTGAGAATATCCATACTATCCGTTCCTTTCAAACCAGTTCGGCGATATTGGTGGCATGATCTCCGATACGCTCCAGATATTTGGCGATCATCAGAAGATCCAGACATTCCCCGCCGACTCCGCTTCCGATCAGCTCCACAAGTTCGGTCTTGACCTTGTCGAAGAGAGCGTCCACAATATCGTCTCTGGCAATCACGTCCGCCGCCAGCTCGGCGTTCTTCTGCACAAAGGCATCAATACTGTCGTTGACCATGCCGATAACCGACACCGTCATGTTGCGGATATGCACCTTCTGCAACGCCGATCGGTCGGTGACATACTTGCTCAGCTCGGCAATATCGGAGGACTGATCGCCGATGCGCTCCATATCCGAAATTACCTTCAGCACGGCAGTCACCGTTCTCAGATCGCCTGCCACCGGCTGTTGAGTCAGAAGCAGACGCATACACATCGCCTTGATGGTTGCCTCAGCCTGATCAATCTGACTGTCTACATCCAGCGTATGCTCGAATAATTCCTTTGTGTCTCCCTCTCCAAGGAAACATTTCACCGAGGATGCAATGGCTTCCTCGCAAAGACTGCCCATGTGAATGACCTCTGTGTGAAGCTCATCCAGTTGATCATCAAATCTTGTTCTCATAGGTACCCCCAACTTAACCGAATCTTCCGGTAATATAGTCTTCTGTACGTTTATCATGAGGATCACCGAAAATCTGCTCTGTCTTGCCGAACTCCACAACCTCTCCCAACAGGAAGAAGCCGGTTTTATCCGAAATACGGGTCGCCTGCCCCATATTGTGGGTTACGATGACGATGGTGTACTTCTTTTTCAGTTCAAGAGCCAGTTCCTCGATTTTTGCCGTGGAAATAGGGTCCAGCGCAGAGGTGGGTTCATCCATCAGAAGGACCTCGGGTTCGACAGCCAACGCTCTTGCAATGCACAGTCTCTGCTGCTGACCGCCGGAAAGACCCAGTGCACTCTTTTTCAGTCGGTCGCCGACCTCGTCCCAGATGGCGGCATCCCGAAGGGATTTCTCCACGATGTCATCCAGCTTGGATTTTGAGTGGATACCGTGGGTACGGGGACCGTAGGCGATGTTGTCGTAAATGCTCATAGGGAAGGGATTGGGCTTCTGGAACACCATTCCCACCCGTTTGCGCAGCATATTCACGTCGTAATTTTTATAGATGTCCTGACCGTCCAGCAGAATGCTGCCTTCAATCCGACAGCCCTCCACCAGATCGTTCATACGGTTCAGGCACTTAAGCAGAGTGGACTTTCCGCAGCCGGAGGGTCCGATAAAAGCGGTTATCTCATTCTCGGCAATCTCCATATTGATGCCCTTCAGGGCATTGAACTCGCCGTACCAGAGTTTCAGATTGTCAATGGTGAATTTATTGTTTCGCATTCCTATGCTCCCATTCTTTTTTACACATTCGCCGATCATTTGGACTTGATCTTACGGGCAATCCATGCCGACAGACTGTTGAGGACAAAGACCACTACCAGCAGAACCACTGCCGTAGCATATGCCTCGCCTTTGTGCAGTCCCTCTCTCCAGAGAGAAAACATATGGATCGCCAGCGTCCGTCCCGATCCCATGAGGGTTTTCGGAATTCCCTCAACCGTTCCCGAGGTATAGATCAAAGCTGCCGTCTCACCGACGATTCGTCCCACCGACAGGATCACGCCTGCCAGAATACCGGGAACCGCCGAAGGCAGTACCGTCTTGAAAATCGTGCGGAGTCTGCCGGCACCCAGTGCCATGGAGCCCTCGGTATAGCTGGCGGGAACCGACAGCAGAGCCTCCTGAGAGGTCCGCATAATGGTGGGCAGAACCATCATTGCCAGCGTCAGTGCGCCCGACAGCATGGAATAACCGAAATGCAGTGCCACCACGAAAAAGAGGAATCCGAACAGACCGAAGATAATGGAGGGAATTCCCGCCAGAGTCTCGGTGGTCAGAGAGATGAGCTTCACCACTTTACTTCCCTTTTTCGCATACTGGGTCAGATAGATGGCTGCACCGAGACCCAGCGGCAATGCGATTACCAGAGACAGCACGGTCATGGTGATGGTATTGATGATGGCGGGCATCATGGACAGATTATCAGAAGTGTAATTCCACTCAAAGAGGGAAAGCTTGAGATTCGGAATGCCCATGACCAGAATGTAGCCGATCAGCAGAAGAAGGACGCCCATGGTCAGTGCTGCGGACAAAATCACCAATATCCGCAGTATCAACGACACGGGATCCCGATGTTTTCTTTGAGGCTTTTCCTGCCGGGTAATCACATATTCGTGTTCTTTTGCAGAAACCAGATTCATGTACGGTCAACCTTTCCCTTCTTCTTTTTCTTAGGTGCGTTTTCATCTCCGGCACTGATCTGTTTGAGGGCAGCGAAGGACAGATTGATCAGCAGGATGAAGACGAACAAAACCACGCCGGTGGCAATCAGTGCCTCACGGTGGAAGCCGGTAGCATAGCCCATCTCCAGTACGATCTGTCCGGTCATAGTCAGAACTCCGGTCAGCAGTCCCTCGGGGATAACCGGCTGGTTACCTGCAATCATGACCACTGCCATGGTTTCACCGATCGCACGACCCACGCCGAGGATGATGCCTGCCAGAATTCCCGACTTTGCTGCCGGAAGCAGGACAAAGAATACCGCCCGCTCATGGGATGCGCCCAGTGCCAGTGCGCCCTCATAGTAGCTTTCGGGCAGCGCACGGATTGCCGATTCGCAGACCTCAATAATGGTGGGCAGAATCATGATTCCCAGCACCAGTGATGCCGTCAGGACGCCCTTTCCTCCCGTTCCGGTTGTGGAACTGAAGAAAGGTACCAACACCATCAGCCCGAAGAAGCCGTACACAATGGAAGGAATCCCTGCCAGCAGCGACACGGCGGGCTTCATAATCTTGTACAGACCTTTCGGGCAGAATCTTGCCATAAAGACAGCGCACAGCAGTCCGATCGGAACGCCCACGATCAGTGCGCCCGCCGTGACATACAGGGATCCTATGATCATAGGGAGAATACCATAGCTTCCGTTATCGGGACGCCATACCGTTCCGAAAAGGAACTTCAAAGGTCCGATCTGAGCAATGGTAGGGAGTCCGTTTCCAAACAGGAAAAGGCAGATCAGTCCCACCGCCAATACCGAAGTAAGGGCGGTGGCAAGAAAGACGATCTGCATTACGCGTTCTTTGATCTTGTTTTTCATCCGATTTCAGACCACTTGGTGATCTCTCCGGTGAAGATTTTCTTGACCTGCTCGGAAGTCAGACCGTCAACGGTGAGTTCCTTGTTGACGATAACGGCTACACCGTCAATGCAGATCTTAGTCGAACTCAAACCTGCAGCAACCTCAGCGTCCTTCAGATCACGGGATGCCATGCCGATGTCGCAGATTCCGTCGATGGTACTGTTGACGCCGGTGGTGGAGTCGCTCTCCTGAACCTCAATGGTCACATCGGGATTCAGCGCAACATAAGCTTCCTTGAGCTTCTGCATAACAGGGGTTACGGAAGAGGAACCTGCAACAACAATCGTGCCGGTAAATCCGGAAGCGGAGTAAGCACCGGCGTTGCCCTCAGATACATAACCGTTTGCCTCAATAACCGCCTGTCCGTCTGCGCTCATAATGTAGGCGATGAAGTCTTGTGCAACATCAGACAGACCGTCTTTGGTTACGATGTTGAAGGGACGGGCGATCTTGTAAGAACCGTTTTTGATGTTGTCAACGGTTGCCTCGGTACCGTCGATAGCCAGTGCCTTGACGCTGTCATCCAGCGATCCCAGCGAAACATAACCGATGGCATTCTTGTTGCCCGCTACCGTGGACAGCATAACGCCGGTACTCTGGGTCTGCTCTGCAGCGGTTGTGGTACGGTCTACCTTCTCGCCGTTCTCATCAGCCTCTTCGATGCCGAACAGTTCAATAAATGCTCCTCTGGTTCCCGATCCGTTCTCTCTGGAAATAACCGAGATGGTGTCGCTGTCCGATCCTGCACATCCGACAATGGAGGCAGATACCAGCATTCCTGCCAATATTCCTGTCAAAATTCTTCTGATTTTCATCGTTTCATTCTCCTTACGTACAAAATTCTTTTTTTACTTACCTCTTGGGTACGGCTTCAGTATACCGTCCCGTTGTTAAATGAAAAAGCAGGACCATGTAAAAGCTCAGAGAAATTTCGACAAATAAGGTTAAGAAAATTTAACAAAAAAGCAGGAGTCCCGGCGAAAAGGTGCCGGAACTCCCAAACAGAGAACAGATTCGGTTGTTGTTGATTCGGTTATATGCGGTATTTCGCCGAAAAGGCTTCAAATTCCTCGTCAAAACGGACGTTTCCGTACTTGACGCCGGTCAGATAGCGGTGGGTATCAAAGGTTCCGTGTTCCACCTCGATCATGGCGACCGCAATATTGGAGCAGTGATCGGAGATTCTCTCATAGTTGGTCAGAATATCGGACAGGATAAAGCCCAGCTCGATGGTACAGTTGCCCGCCCGCAGACGTTCGATATGGCGGTTCTTGATCTCGGAGATCAGTCGGTCGATAACCTGCTCCAGGGGTTCCACCTTCCCGGCAAGGGTCAGATCGCCGCTTTCATATGCCTTTACCGTCAGATCCAGAATGTCCCTGATTGCCGTCTCCAGAACATCCAGTTCGGCGTTTGCCTGATCGGTAAAGTGAATGCCCTTGTCGGTCAATTCTCTGGAGGTCTTCAGAAGATTGACGGCATGATCGCCCAGCCGCTCAAAATCGCCGATGGCGTGGAGCATTTTAGAAATCTTACGGGAATCCTCCATGGAAACCGCTTTCGAAGAAACCCGCACCAAAAAGGTTCCCAGCTTATCCTCATAGAGGTCCAGACGGTCCTCGTTTTTCAGAATCCGATCCGCCTTTTCCTGCTGATAGGATCGGAGAATCTCGCTGGCATAGTGGAGGGTATCCTTTGCCAGATGTGCCATTTCCACGGTGCGGTTGTTGCACTCGGAGATGGCAACCGAAGGAGTGGACAGCAGACGGGCATCAATGAAGATTTCGTCAACGCCCTCACGCTTCTTTTCCGTGTGATTATCCGGCAGCAGAAGGTTGGCGATCTTTTCAAGTCCCTTCACGAAGGGCAGGAGAATCATGGTGGTAAAAATATTGAAGATACTGTGAACCACTGCGATTCCCACCATATCAATAGGCATGGACACGAAGGCGAAGCGGAAGATGGCATTTGCCAGATAGAACAGCGTCAGGCAGACCGCCGTGCCGATCAGGTTGAAGCTGATGTGGACAATTGAAACCTTTCTGGCGTTTCGGGAGACTCCGATGCTGGAAATCAGTGCCGTGATGCAGGTTCCGATGTTCTGACCCATGATGATCGGGATTGCCACGCCGTAGGAGATGGTTCCGGTCTGAGCCAGTGCCTGGAGAACACCCACCGATGCAGAGGAACTTTGGATGATACCGGTGAACAGCGCACCTGCCAGCACACCCACCAGAGGATTCTTGAAGGCGACCAGAAGACCGGCAAACTCAGGAGAATCGGCAAGGGGACTGACGGCTCCGCTCATGAGTTTCATGCCGTACATAAGGACGGCAAAGCCGATCAGGACTCCGCCCACATCCTTCTTTTTCTGGCTTTTTGCCGCCATGATCAGAAGGATCCCTATAAAGGCGAAAATCATGGAGAAATTCTCGGGCTTCAGGAACTGAACGAAGAAATTGCCGGACTCCAGTCCCGCCAGTGACAGGAGCCATGCGGTCATGGTGGTACCAATGTTTGAACCCATGATAACGGGGATGGTCTGATGCAGTTCCATGATCCCCGAGTTGACCAGACCCACCAACATGACCGTCACGGCGGAGGAGGACTGAATGGCAACGGTGATTCCCGTACCCAATGCCATACCCGCCAATCGGTTGGAGGTCATCTTTTTCAGGGTCTGTTCCAATTTACCGCCCGCCAGTTTTTCAAGTCCGGCTGATAGCATACGCATTCCGTACAAGAAAAATGCCAGCCCGCCGATCAACATTACAAATGAGAAAAAATCCATCTTGATCCTTTCCTTTCCCACTTCTCCCGAATTTATATCCATTTTACAACCTTTTACACGATTCTATTCTAAGAAAGAAAGGTTAAATCGACATGGGTGATTTGTTAAATATAGGTTAAATAGAAGGCAATATGACCCTCGGTCGTTGAATCATCGTCCGTTCCCTTCCAAAAAGCGGATGCGAAAAAGCGTAACAAAAAAAGAAGCCCCCCGCAAGAGGGGGCTTCTGTATGCTTTGATCAATCAGCCGTTGCCCTGAGCCAAAATTTGGGCAATCGTCTTTTGCAGCGTCAACGGATAGTAAACCAGCGAATTATCGGTTGTGACTATGCGGGTAAAGACATATACTTGCGTAATATTCTTATACCCGGACAGATCAAAGGTCTTGCTATAGTTGGCGTAGCCGTCCGTAAAGGTACCGATCGTGTAGCTATCCGAGGTGTCCGTCAGGGTCACGGTCGAGCTGCCGCCGTTGTAGGTAATCACAAGCTGAGTTTTGAAAGCAAAGGACGTTGTTGTGGAGAGATAATCAGATGCTCCTGCCACATCATAATCCACACAGGCATTCAGTAACTGCGGGTTTCCGCCTCCAATATTGGTAAATGCGACATTGGCAACAAGGAATAAGTCGCTTGAAATGTCTTCATACCGATTCATTCCATAGTTGATAACCGCATCAGGCAGAACCACATTGCCCGAAGCGACAGGCGATGCTTTTGCGGCAGCCGCAAGATGGGCATCACGGACAGCCAGACGGGCGGTTTTGGCTGCAAGCCATACAGGGTCGTTTTCCGCCTCCTGCTGCTCAGCCAGTGCCTGTATTCTCTTCTCGGTCATGCCGGGTCGCACGTCCGAAACAACGGTTTCTTTTGCTTCGGTCTCCTCTGTAGATGCAGTTTCAGAGGAAATAACCGAGGTTGATTCGGGCTCAGCACTGTCATTGTCCGTTGTAGCAGCAAAGGCAAAGACAGAAAGCCCTGACGCAAGAAGTCCGGTGATAAGAAGAGTTGCGATTAGTTTTCTTTTCATGATACATTCCTCCTTGTATTTTTTGGTATTATTATTATAACATCAAAAATAAACTTTTTCAAGAGGGTATCTGAAATCCAAAAAAATTCAGCAGTTTTAACAAATCCCGTAGGATTATTTTGTTCAAATTTGCAATTCAGCTCCTTGTTTTCGGCACATTTTGCAATCATTTCGTCATTCATTCCGGGCGGTATTCTGCAAAGTCACCGTCTCAGAGCCTGCGTTTTCCTTCGGAAACAGCAGGGTGACCGTCGTTCCCGATCCAACCACGCTGGTCAGGGTGACGTTGGCATGGTGCAGAATGGCACCGTGTTTGACGATGGACAGCCCCAGTCCGGTGCCGCCCACGTCCTTGGAATGGCTCTTATCCACCCGATAGAACCGCTCGAAGACCCGATCCTGATCCTCCTTCGGGATTCCGATGCCGGTATCTGCCACGCAAAGGCTGACGCCGTTTTCCTTTTCCTCGACACTGACCGTCACGGTTCCGTGTTCGACATTGTATTTGACCGCATTGTCACACAGGTTGTAGACGATCTCCTCCAGAATCTGAGGAGAGCCCGAAACCGTTGCAGGCTTTCCGCGCACAATCAGAACAATATGGTGCTTATCGGCAATGGGGCGAAGACGTTCTGTCACCCGCTCACAGACCGAATACAGCTCCACAGAAGTAAACGGAACCACCGATCCGGGGTCCTCCAGCTTGGAGAGCTTGAGAATATCGCCTACCAGCACGATCAGCCGACCCGCCTCATCGTAAATATTGGCGGCGAACCGGGGGACATCCTCAGGACGCACCATGCCGTCCCGGATGATTTCGGCGAAGCCCGAAATGGAGGTCAGGGGAGTCTTCAGCTCGTGGGACACATTGGCAGTGAATTCCCTGCGCATATCGTCCTGCCGGTTATGCTCGGCACGGATCTGGTCGATCTGGGCATGAATCTGCCGGTTCTGACTGTTAATCCGACGAACCAACGGACGAAGTTCCTCATAAACGGTCCGCTCATCGGGGGTCTCCAGATCAATACGGTTGATGGGTTCGGTGACACTGTCCGCCAGCCGGAACGCCAGAAACAGCGACAGCAGGATTGCCACCGCCAGTATCAGCAGGATGGGGGTAAACATATTGGCAAGCAGGGTCAGAATGGTATAATGGGTTATGGACACCCGGAGAACGTTACCGTCCGACAGGCGTATGGCATAGTTGACGGTCTTTTCAGACAGGGTGGCGGAGGTTCTCGTGGACTCGCCCACGCCCGATTCCATCGCCTCAATGATTTCTTCACGGTCGCTGTGATTTGCCATAGTGGCAGGATCGGCAACATTATCAAAGAGAACCGTTCCGTCCTCCGCCACCAATGTGATACGGGTGGTATCGTCGCCCTCAAATCGGGTAATGAACTCCACGCCGCAGCTTTCCACCGCAGAGGCAAGATACCCCGCCTCGGTTTTGATCTCCTGAATCCTGCTCTTGGAAAAATAATTGTAGACTGCTCCGAGAATCAGACTCAGGCAGAGGACAAAAACGCTCATAGTCGCCAGAAAGATGTTCTTGAACAGCTTGGATTTCATAGACGAATCCCCTTTATCTCCATAGTAGACCCATTTATGTCTTGGAAATCTTATATCCGACTCCGCGGACGGTCTCAATATACTCTCCTGCCGCCCCCAGTTTTTGCCTCAAGGTCCGGATATGTACGTCTACCGTCCGGTTTTCGCCGTCGAAGGCGTAACCCCAGATGTCATTCAGGAGCTGATCACGGGTCAGAACCACTCCTCTGTTGCGCAGCAGCTTGATCAAAAGTTCGAATTCCTTATAGGTCAGCTGAACCTCGGTTCCGTCTACCAAAGCGGTATGCTGTTCGGGGCAGACCGTCAGGCATCCGATGTGGTATTCCTCCCGGGCAGGGGATTTGTCAACCCGCCGAAGCAGTGCCTTGACACGGGCGATCAGCTCCATCATGCCGAAGGGTTTGGGCAGATAGTCGTCGGCTCCTGAGTCCAGTCCGATGACCCGATCGTACTCACTGCCCTTGGCAGACAGCATGAGAACGGGGATCCCCCTCGTTTCGGGGTCAGCACGGAGCTTTTTCAGAATGGAAAGACCATCCTCCTCCGGAAGCATAATATCCAGAAGAATCAGCTCAGGGAGGCTTTTCTCCATTTCTGCCCAGAATTCCGAAGGAAGTCCGAATCCACGGGTTTCCAGGGAGCAGCCGGTCAGGGTATATACCACCAATTCCCGAATATTTTTATCATCCTCAACCAGATAAATCACAACATCATTCCCTTCCAAGTCAGGTCCTTTTTGTCTTGCCGGTGGGTACCGTCAAGGTTTTACATCCATTTTTCTTTTTTATTATAGCACAGATCAACCGTTTTGTGAAGTGAATTTAAGTAAAATCCGTGTTAAATCTTTTCAAATACGTGCAAATACCCGATTCAGATGCCAAGACGGCGGTCTTATGATGACGGTCCCGTCAGACTCCGTTCCGGTAGCATGACCTTGCGCAAAGCTCCGAACAAAAAATCACCTCAAAAGCATCCCTGCTTTTGAGGTGAGAATGGATTTTATTAACCCTGAACCATCTTTGCGATCTCTTCTGCGAAGTTCTCTTCTCTCTTCTGAAGTCCCTCGCCCTTCTCAAAGATAACGAAGGAATTGATCTTGATGGAAACGCCAAGTTCCTTGGCAACAGACTCGGTGTACTGTCCGACGTTCATCTTGTCGTCCTTCACATACGCCTGCTTAACAAGGCAGACTCTCTCGTAGAACTTGCCCAGTCTGCCGCCGACCATCTTTTCAAGGATAGCGTCGGGCTTGTTGGCATTCTTGGGATCGTTCTTCGCCTGCTGGATCAGGATTGCCTTCTCCTCATCAATTTCTGCCTGAGGAACCTCAGACTCGTTGACGTACTTGGGGGGGTTGCCTGCGGCGATCTGCAGAGCGATGTTCTTTGCATACTCTGCGAATGCGGGATTCTCAAGAGTTGCGTCGGTGTCAAACTTTACGATAACGCCGGTGGTGCCGTTTCCGTGAATATAGGTGGAAACCGTACCCTCAACGATGTTGAAGCGGCGGATGGAAATCTTCTCTCCGATAACGGCGATCTGTCCCACCAGAGCAGTGGAAACGGTATCTGCGGTTCCGTTGTAGGGGGTGTTCAGGAATTCTTCCATGGTAGCGGGCTTGGTTGCAACGAGGGTTGCCAGCAGTCCCTTTACAAACTCACGGAAGGATGCGTTCTTGGCAACGAAGTCGGTCTCGGTGTTGACCTCGATGATAGCGGTGATGCCGTTTTCGCTGGCAATGTCAACCAGTCCCTCTGCGGCAATTCTGCCTTCCTTCTTTGCAGCGGTAGCAAGACCCTTCTCACGAAGAATCTTCACTGCCTGATCCATATCGCCCTCAGCCTCAACCAGAGCCTTCTTACAATCCATCATGCCAAGTCCGGTCTTCTTACGAAGTTCGGAAACCATAGATGCGGTAATAGTAGCCATTTTATCCATATCCTCCTAGATTTTGCATTCAGATGTGCTTATTCTGCGGCACTCTCTTCGGCAGCAGCCTCAACTGCTTCGCCCTCAGCGGCAGCAGCCTCAGCCTCGGCATCAACACCCTGCTTGCCCTCGATAATGGCATCGGCAAGAACAGAGGAGATCAGCTTGATCGCACGGATCGCATCATCGTTACCGGGGATGATGTAGTCTGCGTCATCGGGATCGCAGTTGGTATCTACGATTGCGATAACCGGAATGCCCAGCTTCTTTGCCTCGAGAACGGCATTGGTCTCCTTGTGGGGGTCAACGATGAAGACAGCGTCAGGGAGCTTCTCCATGGTCTTGATACCGCCGTAGTTCTTCTCAAGGGTCTCCATCTCCTTAACCAGAGCGGCAACTTCCTTCTTGGGAAGAAGATCAAAGGTTCCGTCTTCCTTCATCTGCTGGAGCTTGATCAGACGGGCGATGGACTTCTTGATGGTCTTGAAGTTGGTCAGCATACCGCCGGGCCATCTTTCGTTGACATAGTACATGCCGCAACGCTCAGCCTCTTCCTTGATCGCCTCGGCTGCCTGCTTCTTGGTGCCGACGAAAAGAAGGGTTCCGTTCTGCTCGGAAAGCTCTCTGGTGAAGAGATACGCTTCGTCGAACTTCTTAACGGTCTTCTGAAGGTCGATGATGTAGATTCCGTTTCTTTCGGTGAAGATATAGGGAGCCATCTTGGGGTTCCATCTTCTGGTGTGGTGTCCGAAATGGACGCCGGCTTCGAGTAACTGTTTAATGGTAACAACTGACATTTTTCATGTCCTCCTTCGGTTTTTTCCACCATACCGCCATCCCCGGGCTTACCCGAACCGAAGAGCCGTATGTGTGAATTTTAATATTGCCCGGTTTCAGCCGTGGCACTTGGTTATTATATCTCAACTTGAAGCATTTGGCAAGGCAAAACAGTGTTTATTTACAAAATGTTTACAATTGTAAGGAACATCATTTTGAATCCCGGCGGTTTTGCAAGGCAGAAAGGTTGCGCAACCGCCGGAAGGGTCGGCTTTATAAAATCTCACCCCAAAAAAGTGCTGTCGCATTTTGCAACAGCACTTTTTTGGGGGGCAGCTTACTTGTCGCTGTCAATCGTAACTGCAGTGTCCAGCTTACCGTCTCCGGTAGTATCTACCAGCACGGTGTCAACCTCGCCGTCGCCGGTGGTGTCCATCAGCACGGTGTCAACCTGACCGTCGCCGTCGGTATCCATCAGAACGGTATCGTCCTCGCCGTCGCCGTCGGTATCAATTGCCTCACAGCCCTCGCAGGATTCGCTCTCGCATCCCTCGCAGGGATCCTTCAGATCGTCCTCATCAGAGGTTTCCGTCTGCTGCGCAAGCTTCTCCTTTGCCTTCTTCGCCTTCAACAGAACGAATGTGACAACTGCGCCTACTGCTGCAGCGATTGCGACAAAAATCAGAACCTTTTTCATCGTCTTAACTTCCTTTCAAAAATATTGTTATAGTTTCATTATAGCCTATTTTTGCCGATTTTGCAAGGGCATAACAAAATATTTGCCAATTATTTTCAATTCTTTAACATTTCAGTAAAGCTGCCCGTTTGCTGCCTAATTTCTGTCCTTATCTCTGTCCCTATCCCGATCCTTATCTCTGTCCCTATCCCGATCCTTATCTCTGTCCCGATCCCGATCCCTGTCCCGATCCCTTTGATCCGGATGCAGGCAGACGAGAATCAGATCGTCCCCGATTCTGACAATGCAGTTCCACGGGATGGTGATTTCCCGGCATTTTCCCGGCTTGAACAGTTTCGTCCTCCCGGGAACCAGCAGAGCGCAGATTTTCCCGCATATCGGGTCGATTTCCAGATCGCAAGCGAAGCCCAGCCGACTGCCGTCGGCGGTGTTCACGATCTCCTTATCCCGCAATGAGGAAAAGGTACACGGATTTCCCATGAAAATCTTTCCCCCTTACAGGATGATGCAGATCAGTCCGCCGGAGCCTTCGTTGATGATTCTGGACAGGGTTTCCGCCATCTTCATACGGGCATCATCGGGCAGATTCGCCAGCTTTGCCGCCAGTCCGTCGTTGACCAGTTCATAAAGTGTCCTTCCGAAGAGATTGGTAGACCAGATTTTCTCGCTATCCTCACCCTGGAACTCCTCCAACAGGTAGTTGACCAAATCCTCGCTCTGCGCCTCGGTTCCCACCACGGGAGAAATTTCGGTCTGAATGGTCGCCCGGATCATATGGATAGAGGGTGCAGATGCCTTCAGAAGTACCCCGTATCCGCCCGAATGCTTGACAATCTTCGGCTCCTCCAGAATCAGATCGGACTTCTCGGGGATAACGACGCCGTAGCCCTTTTCCTCCACCTCGGACAGTGCGGTTGCCACACGGTCGTACTTGCTCTTGATTTCGGACAGCTTGCACAGAGTGGAGATCAGTTCCGACTGACCGGAAACGGTCAGCCCCGACAGATCGGACAGAACCTGATAGTAAACCTCCGGGCAGAAACGGATTTCCACCACGGCGTTTCCGCTACCCAGATCAATTCCTTCGGCAACGGCTCCCTCTGCCGACTCATCCTTGAAGTTTTTCAGACTTTCGGCGACCTCGCCTACCTTTTTGATAGACCCGATGGCGGAAAGAAGGTTTTCCTGCAGAGACACCATCAGAGGGTAGTCGTCAGGCAGGGCATCGGTCCACTCGGGGAGCTTTACCTCCACCGAACAGATGGGAAATTCCAGCAGAACCAGTTCCAGAATGTGGCGGATGTCCTCGCCGTTCAGCTCCAAACAGTTGACCAGGGCAACCGGCGCACGGTAGCGGCTCTCCAGCTCCATTGCCAGTGCCTGAGTTTCGGGGTATTCGGGATGAGCGGAGTTCAGCACCACGGCAAAGGGCTTTCCCAGTGCCGACATTTCTGCCGCCACCCGCCGCTCGGCATCCTCATAGGCGGTGCGGTCGATTTCGGTGATACTGCCGTCGGTGGTCACCAGAATCCCAATGGTGGCGTGATCGGTGATGACCTTCCGGGTACCGGTTTCCGCCGCCTCCTCAAAGGGCATGGGATCCCCCGACCAGGGGGTCATGACCATCCGGGGCTCTCCGTTCTCGCTTGCCCCCAGTGCGCCGTCCACCAGATAGCCCACGCAGTCCACCATCTTGACCGACAGCTTCGCCACCCCGTCAATGAGGATGGGAACCGCCTCGTCGGGGATGAATTTGGGTTCGGTGGTCATGACGGTCTTGCCCGCCGCCGACTGGGGCATTTCATCCTTTGCCCGTTCTCTGTCGTAGCCCGCCTCCATGTTGGGGAGAACCAGATTTTCCATGAACTTCTTCAAAAAAGTGGATTTTCCCGTTCGGACCGGACCTACGACCCCGATGTAAATGTCCCCGCCCGTCCGTTTGGCAATATCCTGATAGATACTCGTGTTCGTCACTTCAGATCAAACCCTTCCGTTTTGCGCATTCGTTTGATACATCCATATGACGCTCGGGGGACAAATATGCCGCAGGCGGCACAAAATTGTGCCGCCTGCGGGGAGCGGATCGCTTTATTCCTCATCGGAGCAAAATCTGCTGTTGATTCCTTCGGCAATCATCAAATCGTCGGAAGCGACGCTGATTCCGATTTTGGAAAGGAAGCCTTCAGGATCGGTCATCCCTACGCCGTAAACATGAAGCGCAACATAAATATCGGTAAATCCTCCCGTTTCATCGGTGTTCCTGACTGCGCAGAATGTATACGGTCTCCCCGCCTCCATGGGAATGTGCCAGCCAATATTATAATCGCAATACTTTTTATAATTTTTGCCGACAACGGGAACAAGTTCGCAGGCACCGTTTTCCACAGCCTCCAAGCTGTCTGCCCGGTTAGCCGAACAGATTTTTTCAGTCACATACGCTATACCCTCATCCACATCGGCAAAAAAGACATAAATGCCCTCTTTAACGGTAATCGTATCGCCGACAGCAAGTTCAAGATCGTTGTAGTCGGAATCCACAGCGGTAATCCGAACGGTGGTCAGTGTAAATCCATAGATCATATCCCCATTCCATGCAAGATACCGATGGGATTCCACAGCCTCGCCACTCACAAAGGAATAGGGGACTCCGCGTTGATTCATACGCTGAAGATAATCATCAAAATCCCTTATAAACGGACGATCGATATCGAACGACTGAACCGTCGGAAGTGCCATGATTTCCTCAAAAGTCAGGGGGATGGACTCCGTCGGATTCTCCGGACCGTCGGGACTCGTGGTATCGGTGGTCTGGGATGAAGCATGGTTTTCCTGTGTGTCAGACGACTGATCACAACCGAAGGTCATCGGCAGCAGTGACAGTATCAACACAAGGGCAAGTATTGTTTTTTTCACGATTCTCATACTCCTTTCAAATTCATCTGACTGTCATAGCTTTCTTGACACCTGTATTCTATCACATCTTTCGAATTTTGTCAAGCAGATACCTCGTGCTTTTGAAACCGAAAGGCAAATTCGTCAAAAATACCCAAGAAACAATGCCGTTTCTTGGGTATTTTTACCCATATCAAATTCACGCTCTTTTGAGCATTTCGGCAAGCAGGGCGTAGGTTCGCTGACAACTGATCAGCGACAGAGCCTCGTCGGGGGTGTGGATTGCCTGCATATCGGGTCCGATGGAGATGGCGTCGCAGGGTCCGTCCAGTTTGGACAGGATGATTCCGCACTCCAGTCCGGCGTGAATGCCGCAGACAATCGGCTCCTTCTCGGGGTAGAGAGCCTTCCAGACCTCCACATAATCCCGTGTCAGTTGGGAATCGGGGCAAAGCTCCCATCCGGCGTGGTGATCCTCCAGTACATACTCGGCGCCGATCAGCTTGGCAAGTCTGCGGAAGACGATCAACTGGGCATCCAGTTCACTGTCCTGAGAGGACCGTGCCATAATACCCAGATGAACTCCGGTCTCATCGGTAGTCAGAATGCCGATATTGGAGGAGGTCCGCACGAAATTCTCCACCGTGGGCGACATGGCGATGACTCCATTGGGGACGGTCAGCAACAGGTTCAGCACGGCGGAAGTGTCCTTATAGGAGAACATCTCCTCTCTGACGCATCCCTTCCCCACATGAACCCGGAAGGAACGGTCGGCAGGGGACAGCTCTGCGCTGATGCGTCTCTCCTCGGCAAGCAGAACCTCGGTTGCACGCTTTTCATCCAGAACCGAAATCTCCGCCTCCGCCTCACGGGGGATGGCATTGCGCTTATTGCCGCCCGAAATCGAAATCAGATGGAAGGGTTCATCCTCATAGAGAACCGATAAGAGTCTTGCCAGAATCCGACAGGCATTGCCACGGCAGAGATGAATCTCAGCACCAGAATGTCCTCCGGCAAGTCCCTTGACACTGATCCGAAGGGTTCTTCCGCTTTCCTTGATCCGATCCACGGGGTAGTTCAGGGCAAGATCGGTTCCGCCTGCGCAGGACACCGTAACCACGCCCTCCGCCTCCGAGTCCAGATTGATCAGCTTTCTCGACTTTACAACGCTGTAATCAAAGCCGTCCGCACCTGCCATACGGGTTTCCTCGCCGGTGGTAAACAGGCACTCCAGCATGGGATGAGGCAGACTTTCATCGGACAGTGCCGCAAGCATCATAGCCACCGCCGCACCGTCGTCGCCGCCGAGGGTCGTACCTTTTGCACGGAGCCATCCGTTCTCGATGGTGAGATCAAGGGGATCCTTTTCGAAATCGTGGACGGTGTCCTTATTCTTCTCGCAGACCATATCCATATGTCCCTGAAGCAGAACCGGAGGATGATCCTCATAGCCGACAGTGGCATCCTTTCGCATAAAGACGTTGTTCAGGTCGTCCCGCAGGAAAAACAGCCCACGGGAGCGTGCGAAATCGCAGAGATAGTCTGCGATTTTCTCCTCATTGCCCGATCCGTGGGGAATTTTGCAGATGTCCTCGAAATAGCGAAAGAGGGAGGCAGGCTCATAGCCCGAAATCAGATAACTCATAATCGAATACCAACCTTTTCTGTAATTTTATGGAGAGAACCCCTGATGCCCGGTGCAACTTTCCGGTATCAGACCGGGAGAGAGGGGGCATCGCTCCAAATTCAAGATTATTGTGCTCCCATGCCTGAGATGCCGCAGCCCAGTGCCACCAGCACCAGTGCCGCCGCCAGCAGAATCACCGTAAACAGGGGGGTTGCCTTCTTTTTGCCCCGAAGCAGGAGATTCCCGCAGATCAGCACCGGAATCGCCGCACCGAGGAAAATCAGTGCCAGACCGGATACCTGAAGTCCCCCCATTTCGGCTCCCATCAATGCCTCTTCCGGCGATGCCGCCTGCATCAGGGAAAGTGACAGCAATCCGGTCAGAAAGTGAAGGACGAAGGGGATCAGCATAGATCCGGTACGCTCACGGATGATCAGAAGAAAAATCTCCACCACAAACAGGGGCAGAAGCAGTGCCATTTCCAGGTGATAGATGGCGAAAATGCCGGAAATCAGCAAAATCCGGGTGAATGCGCCGGGGAGATAGCGAAATCTCGAATAAAGATAACCCTCGAAGAGAACCGTCTCCGACAGTGCCGACACCAGCAGAATCAGCAGAAACATGGGGATCGAATAGCCCCGGCAGTTTGCAATGTGAAATCCGGACACCGCAAAATTCGGAAGAAGCAGATGTCCGAACAAAATCAGCGGGATTGCCGCCAGAAGGGCAGAAGCATAAAGCAGAGAGGCACCGCAGATCTGACGGACGTCAGGTGGGGTCAGCTTCAGATAAGCGGAAGTTTTCAGGCGGGTCAGCCTTGCGGCACCCACTGTAAGGCAGACGGTCAGAACTTCGCAGAGCAGAATGACGTACACCCCCATGAATTCCATCAGGAGGGAACCCAGAATGCCCATTTGCAGAAGGCAGAGCATAAAAACGATGCCGCCGTCCGCCGCCCGCATCAGCTTATCCCGTTTATCCATAAATATGACCAACCCTTTTCATGAACTTGAAGTTTTTGCCGATTTGAGTTCGGCGTGGCGGCAAAATGCCGCCGCAATCCGACAAAATCCAACCGATAAAGGAAAAAACCTGCGGCAGAGCCGCAGGTTTTGTAGCTATCTCAGCCCAGCTTCGTGTAGTTGACCTTCACGCCGGGTCCCATCGTAGATGCGAGTACGCAGCTCTTGATGTACTGACCCTTTGCGGCAACGGGCTTTGCCTTGATGATGGCTCCCAGCAGAGCATCGAAGTTCTCCTGGAGCTTCTCGGCACCGAAGGATGCCTTTCCGATGGGGCAGTGGATGATGTTGGTCTTATCCAGACGGTACTCAATCTTACCTGCCTTAGCATCGGTGATCGCCTTTGCAATATCCATGGTTACGGTTCCTGCCTTGGGGTTAGGCATCAGTCCCTTAGGACCAAGCACGCGACCCAGACGACCGATCTGACCCATCATGTTGGGAGTGGTTACGATAATGTCAAACTCGAACCAGTTCTCCTTCTGGATCTTCTCGATATACTCTTCAGCACCTACATAGTCAGCACCTGCTGCCTTTGCGTCTGCTTCCTTGTCGCCCTTAACCAGTGCAAGAACTCTTACCTTCTTACCGGTACCGTTGGGAAGAACAACCGCACCGCGGACCTGCTGGTCTGCATGACGGGAGTCAACGCCCAGACGGACATGAACCTCGATGGTCTCATCGAACTTTGCCTTTGCAGTCTGGCAAACCAGTGCCAGTGCCTCATTAGAATCGTACAGCTTGCTGCGCTCGATCAGCTTTGCGCTGTCCTGATATTTCTTACCCATTCTTCGTCTCCTCCTTTAATCTACTACGGTAACGCCCATGCTGCGTGCGGTACCCTTGACCATGCTGATTGCAGACTCCAGAGAAGCTGCGTTCAGGTCGGGCAGCTTGGTCTGAGCAATCTCAGTAACCTGTGCCATGGTCAGCGATGCAACCTTGGTCTTGTTGGGGGTTGCGGATCCGGACTCGATACCTGCTGCCTTCTTGATCAGGACAGGTACGGGAGGAGTCTTAACGATAAAGGTGAAGGAGTGGTCTGCGTAAACCGTGATGATAACGGGAACGATCAGACCGATCTGGGACTTGGTTCTTTCGTTGAATTCCTTAACGAAGTTAGGAATCGAAACACCGTGCTGTCCCAGTGCAGGACCTACGGGAGGTCCGGGAAGTGCCTTTCCGGCTGCAATCTGAAGCTTAATATAACCGGTAATTTTCTTTGCCATAGTAATTTACCTCTCCAAAGTGGTTCTGATTCGGAAGAATGCAAAAATTTTCTTCCTCCCACTTATTTACGGACAAAACACTGTCCGTTCGGACGTTTTTTGCCGTCCTGTGTTGCAATTGTCTTAGATTTTCAGAGGCTCGACGCTCTTTGCATCAATTTCAACAGGTGTTTCTCTGCCAAACATGGATGCCAGAATCCGAACCGTCTTCTGATCGGCGGAAATCTCTTCAACCTTGCCGATGAATCCCTGGAAGGGACCCGATTTGATGGATACGCTGTCGCCCACGCCGTATGCAAGCGAAGGAGTCGTAACGGTATCCACTCCCAGCGATGCAACCTCTGCATCAGACAGGGGAATGGGCGTCGCACCGGAGCCAACAAAGCCGGTAACACCCGTGATGTTGCGGATGATGTGCCAGGTGAAATCGTTCATGATCATCTTGATCATGACGTAGCTGGGATAAATCTTGACCTCAACCTCTTTGGCATTCTCGCCCTCACCCTCGATTTCGGTTGAAGTAGGAATGCGGATGTCATAGATCAGCTCCTGAAGGGAGCGGTTTTCTACGATCTTCTCAAGGTTTGTCTTGACCTTGTTCTCATATCCCGAGTAGGTATGGACGACGTACCAATGGATACCGTCGATATAATCATTTGCTGCATCCATGACGATCTCTACCTTACACTAATCTGCCCAGCAGCAACATAATCTGGGCAAATCCCCAGTTGACACCGCCGATGACTGCCGTCAGGATGATCAGGGCTGCAACAACCCAGACGCTGTTCTGAAGGGTATCGTGTGCGCTGTACCAGGTGATTTTCTTCAGTTCACTTTTCAGATCCCTGAAATAGCCGGAAATCTTGTGGGACTTTTCCTTCTTTTTCTTCGCAGGCTTTTCAGACTTTTTCTCAGCCTTTACTGCCTTCTCTTTTTCTTCAGCCATGACAAGACCTCCTTACTTCGATTCTTTATGCAGAGTATGCTTTCTGCAGAAACGGCAATACTTGTTCATCTCGAGTCTGTCGGGATCATTTTTCTTGTTCTTCTTGGTATTGTAATTTCTCTGCTTGCACTCGCTGCAAACCAATGTGATCTTTACTCTCAAGTTCGGCACCTCCTGATTGATTTGAAGCCACGGTCAGCCGCAGCTTCCGTATACCTCCCTCCGGCAAGTCGGATGCATACGGTTTCCGCCTGTATTCCCTCAAAAAAAGGACGTACAAACAAAACCCTCCTTGCAGAGGTATTCCCAGTTTACCACAGAAAATCTCTTTTGTCAAGGTCTTTTTGAATTTTTTTTAATTTTTTTCGAAAGATGCTTGTAAATTGCCATCAAGTGTGATAAAATAGTTTCGGAATCCCGATCAACCATCAAATTATCGACGAACTTGCCGAAAGGAGCAATCGAACGACCATGAAGGCACTGATCCTGACCATTACTGCCGGACAGGGGCATAACACCTGTGCAAAAACCATCGGAGACAGCCTTTCTGCCATGGGTGTGGAGGCGCGGGTTCTTGACACCTACGAATATGTCAGCAAGGTGGTTTACAAGGCCTTTTCCGAGGGCTATCTGCTCTCGGTCAAATCCAAACACATCTATTCCCAAGGGTACAAAATCATCGAGCGGCGAAAAGCCGCCGCCCACTCCCCCATGCGCACGGCAAACAAGCCCCTTGCGCACAAACTTCAGAAGTACATAGCCATCTACAATCCCGACATCATCATTTACACCCACGTCATGGCGGGCTTTATTCTGGACATCCTCAAGGAGCAGAACGCCCTGCCCTGCAAATGTATGGGTATTCTCACCGACTTCACCATGCACCCCTACTGGGATGAATGTCTGCGTTCCGATTACATCGTTCTGCCCAACCATCTGGTTGCCAACAAAGCCATGAGAAAGGGCTTCTGTGCCGAGCAGATCCTGGACACCGGCATTCCGATCAGCCCGAAATTTGCCAGAATCGGCAACAAACAGGAAATCCGTACCGAACTGGGGCTGGATCCCGGTAAGCGCACCATCCTTCTGATGGCGGGCAGTATGGGCTACGGCAACATGGGTTCCATCATCAAGCGGATGGATCACAGCCCCATTGACTTCCAGATGATCTCGGTCTGCGGAAGCAACAGCAAAATGAAGGCGCAGATTGACCAGATGAATCTGCGCAAACCGATTCTGAACTTCGGATACACCGATCGGATCAGCGATCTGATGGACGCATCCGACTGCATTGTCACCAAGCCCGGCGGGCTGACCTCCTCTGAAGCATTGGCAAAGCGTTTGCCCATGATCATCGCCAATCCCATTCCGGGTCAGGAGGATCGGAACACCGAATTCCTGATGAACTGCGGCGTTGCCATGAAGACCTCGGATTTCCAAACCATCGACGAGCTGTTATTCGAGCTGTTCAACAGCCACTCCCGTCTTGCGGGGATGGTCAATGCCATTGACGAGATCCGCCGTCCCAACGCCACCGAGGATCTTTGCAAAAAAGCCTTTGAAATTGCCGGAAAATAATCCCTGATTCTTCCTTATTATAAAGCCATTAAAGGTCCGGGGTGCTTTTG
>JBJDZN010000060.1:0-4925 GCA_051868045.1 Eubacteriales bacterium | reverse complement strand
ATTTTTTTTGAAAATTCTTCATTTGGGGCTTGACTTTTTATAGTTAGTCTCCTTGATTGAAATTGTAAAGGTCCTTTCACTACAGATGTAGGATTTTCTTCCGAAATCTGACGCAGTCTTGAGAATTTTTTTCAGTATATCAGAAATTTTAAGAAATTGCAAGGGGAGAAAAGAGAGACTTCCGGATTCAAACGGTGAATCTTGCGCTTTTCCGAAAAAAAGCCTGTCCATTTGAACCCAAAAGGAAGCGGGAGACGCTGATTTTCTCAACGCTCCCGTTTCCTTGCGGTTCAGAGCGGCATCTCCCGGATCGCCGCCCGCAGAGCGTCGGCATCCCGGAGGGTGTTCATGGGCGACAGACTGACCCGCACCGCTCCCCCTTTGGGTGTGCCCAGCAGTTGATGAGCAAGGGGCGTGCAGTGAATCCCCGCGCGGGTGCAGATCCCCCGCCCCGACAGGTAGGCGGACACCTCCGACGGAGTGCGATTTTCGACATTGAACAACAGTGCGCTGCCGGGGGCATGGGTAGGTCCGTAGAGACGAACCCGACCGGTGGACAGCAGGCGGTCGCAGGTTGCAGTCAGCAGTTCGGACTCCATCTTTCCGATCTGCTCCACGCCGATTTTCCGGACATATTCGATCCCCGCACCCAGTGCGGCAATGGCGGGAACAGGCAGGGTTCCCGCCTCCAGCCGCTCGGGCAATACCTCGGGCATCCCTGGCAGATAGGACGCCAGCCCACTGCCACCCTCCAGCAAAGTGGCGATGGAAGCATCCGGCACATTCCCGCCAAACAGGACAAATCCACTGCCCATGATTCCGAACAAACCCTTATGTCCGGGTGCGCAGAGGGCGTCAATCTTCATTTTTTCCATATCAATGGGGACCGATCCCGCAGACTGAGCAGCATCCACCACGAAACGGATTCCCTTTTCCCGACAAAGGGCACCGATCCGCACGATGGGCAGGGTGATCGGTGCCACGTTGGAACGGTGGCAGGCGACGATGAGACAGGTTTCCGGTCGGATCAGCCGTCGGATGGATGCCATCACGTCATCAACCGTGCCTCTGACGCTGTATAAATCATAACTGCATCCCTGATTTCGCAGTGCCTCTACCGGACGGCGGACGCTGTTATGCTCGATTTCGGAAATCAGAATATGTCCGCCGGGCTTCACCAGACCTTTGATGGCAAGATTCAGTGCCTCGGTGGCATTGACCGTAAACACCACCCGCTCGGGTGAACCGCCCAACAGGGCTGCGATCTTCTCTCTCGTCTCATACACCGCCTCCAGCGATGCCAATGCCAAAGGATGAACCCCTCTTCCGGGATTGCCCCCACAGTCCTTCATTGCCCGACAGGCTGCCTCATACACCGATTCGGGCTTTGGGTAGGTGGTGGCTCCGTTATCCAGATAGTGTATCATTTTTATTTTTCCTCCCCTTTTCACGGTCTATTTTCCGGTATCATCGGATACCAGTCTGCCGAAGGGAATGTCGGACACCTTCAGAACACGGATTCCCCGATTTCCGTCTGCATATGCGATCTGAAGTCCGTACGAACAGCCTGCCTCGCTGTATTTCGGAGGCAGACGCACAATTTCTGCAGCAATATGGTTTACCGCCAGCACTCTCTGCCCCTTCATTGCCGCCGTCGCCGACTGCATGGTTATGATGGCTCTCTTCATGTTTGTTCTTCTTCCTTTCCCTTCCGACGATGTTTCGTTTTTTTATCAGCATATGTTTTTTTTCCTAAAATGTGCAATACCCTCTTGACAAAGCAAAATCAATGTGTTATAATTATTTAAAAACTTCATCTGAACGCAGAAGGGAGTTTATTGTTTTGAAAATCACATTTTGCGATCTTGGAGAGGCAACTCTGAAAATCAGCGACGGCATCCGGGAGAAAATTCTCGATCAAGGTTCCCCCGATTTTGAAATCACGCCGGACTGTCGGCAGATCACCGTTGAAGAAATATCAGGAATGCGGAAGAAGACTGTGAAAGAGAAACTGGGATTTGCGCTGATCTCCTTTTTTACGGTTGCCATCCGTGCCCTGCTGTTTCCCGACAAACAACTGACCCAGTGCCTCTACCCCTACAAGATTACTGAAAAAATCGCAATCAAGGATCCCGACCGTGAAAGCGACATCATCGGATTTCATCCCTGCGAATATGTGGAATACGAGGGTCGGTATACGCCTCCCTCCTTTGAATTCGGTGCTTCCTTTTCTCACGGAAAACCCGTGTTCACACCGGATGAGGATGCCATCGCCGAACAGATCGGCAGATTCCGGACCAATCTGATCGTTCCCATGGTGGTTCTCCTGCTGATTCCTCTGATTCTTTTCATCACGGCGGCTGTCTGGGACACGCCGGTACTGGGTGTCATCGCCATCGGACTGATGATTCTGGCAATCCCTACGGTTATCCTGTATTTGGTTCGGCTGAAAAAGCAGATTTCCGCCGTTCGGAATCAAGTCAGCAGAGAGCTTCCCTATCTGAACGAACACGGCGGGAACAACCGGTCGAGAGTTTAAAAACGGTCCTGCTTTACCTAAAATAAAGAAGAAACTGCCGCAAATGCTTGCATTAAACAAGCCTTTGCGGCAGTTTGATGATTGGGGAATCCGAATAAAGAAATTCGTTATTTGGTTCCGAAGATACGGTCGCCGGCATCTCCCAGTCCGGGAAGAATGTAGCAATGCTCATTCATACCTTCGTCCAGATGAGCGCAGTAAATGTCCACATCGGGATGCGCCTCGGTCAGTGCCTTCAGTCCCTCGGGAGCGGCGATCATGCACATGAACTTGATGTTCTTGCCGCCTCGCTCCTTGATAAAATTGATAGCGGCAACAGCCGATCCGCCGGTGGCAAGCATCGGGTCGGTGACGATAATCTGACGCTCCCCGATATTCAGGGGCAGTTTGCAGTAATACTCATGGGGCTGCATGGTAACCTCGTCACGGTAGAGTCCGATATGACCCACCTTGGCGGTAGGAACCAGCTCCAGAACGCCCTCCACCATGCCGAGACCGGCACGCAGAATCGGTACAACCGCCATCTCGGGTCCTGCCAGAACCTTCGTCTTGCAGGTGGTCAGGGGCGTTGTGACCTCGACTTCCTTCAGTGGCATATCCCGAAGAGACTCATAACACATGAACATGGTGACTTCCTTGACCAACTCACGGAACTCCTTGCAGGAGGTATCCACCGAACGCATAATCGAAATCTTATGCTGGATCAGGGGGTGGTCAAATACAGTAATCTTTCCCATTTTCAAAAACTCCTTTTCTTTCAACTCTTTTCCTTATCGGAAACATTCCCTTCTGCGTCGAAATCAAAATCCTTTCCGGGCAGAATGGCGTTGAGGACGATGCCTGCAATGGAGGCAACTGCCAATGCGGACAGTGCGATGGTAACTTTTCCGATGGTGAAGGTTACGGCACTGCCGAGACCCAGTGCGCAAACCAGGATTACAGCAGCGATAATCAGGTTACGGCTCTTGCTGAAGTCAACCCTATGCTCAACCACATTGCGGACGCCGATTGCCGAGATCATACCGTAAAGCACGAAGGAGATACCGCCGATGACGGCTGTGGGAACCAGATTGATCAGTGCAGAGAATTTCGGACAGAAGGAAACCAATGCGGCGAAGATGGCTGCAAGACGGATGACTCTGGGATCGTAAACCTTGGACAGTGCCAGCACACCGGTATTCTCACCGTAGGTGGTGTTGGCAGGTGCGCCAAACAGAGATGCCAGAGTGGTTGCCAGACCGTCACCGGTCAGGGTTCTGTGAAGTCCGGGCTTTGCAATGAAGTTCGAGCCGACGGTTGAAGAAATCGCCGAGATGTCGCCGATATGCTCCATCATGGTTGCAAGAGAAATCGGAACGATAGCGATAATCGAACTGATGATCAGCGAGCCGTTGGACCAGTCAACACCGCCGAACACGGTGTTCTTCCAGTGAACGGGCAGTCCGATCCATGCAGCGGATTTCAGGTTGTCCAGAGCGGACACCGAGAAGAGCTTCAGATTTTCACTTCCGGCAATGGTGATATACTGTGCGCCGTCTGCCGCAGTGATGGTTTCGCCGCAGGCAAGGGCAAGAATTGCCGCAATGGCGCAGGAGCCAAGCACACCCAGCAGAATGGGAATGATCTTGAACATTCCTCTGCCCCAGATATTGAAGACAATGATGATTACCAGTGCAATCAGGGCGATCAGCCAGTTAGCCTGGCAGTTGGCAACGGCAGAGCCGGCAAGACTCAGACCGATGGCAATGATAATGGGTCCCGTTACGACAGGCGGGAAGAATCTCATGACACGGTTAATCCCCACCAGCTTGATCAGTCCCGCAAGGATCAGGTAGACAAGTCCTGCGCAGGCAACACCAAGGCAGGCGTAGGGCAGGAGCTGTACCGTGGTCATACTCTCATAGCCAACCGTTCCCGCAAGTCCGGTGACAGCGGCATATCCGCCAAGGAAGGCAAAGGACGAGCCAAGGAATGCCGGAACCTTACCGCCCGTAATCAGGTGGAACAGAAGGGTTCCCAGACCTGCAAACAGCAGAGTAGTGGCAACATCCAGTCCCGTCAGCAGAGGAACCAGAACCGTCGCTCCGAACATGGCGAACATATGCTGAACGCCCAGAAGGAGCATCTTCGGCACGCCGAGAGTTCTGGCATCGTAAATGCCTTCGTCACTAATTGTGGTCTTTTTCTTCATAATCATTCTCCTTTTTGATCCGTTAGGCCCAAAACTGCCGCAAAAAAAGCAGACAACTCAAGTTATCTGCCTTAATTAAAAAATGGGAACAAAAGACCCGGACACATGATCTGTGACAAACAACATTTTCAACATAAAGCCGTGAAGAATGCCTTTCATCGCCATTTCCGTATCCTCGCCATCCGCCCGATTCCG
>JBJDZN010000059.1:0-22073 GCA_051868045.1 Eubacteriales bacterium | reverse complement strand
GCTGCATATAAATATCCTGATTCCATATCATCTGTACCTTCAACAATATAATCCAATCTTCTTATAGTAGGTATATCTTTTCCACTTAACCAATTATTGTAACTCAAACATTTACTCCCTTGTTATTCTTTTTCGCTTTTCGGGCAAAGAGCGTTTTCATATTATTCGGTTTTGATATATGATTGACGATCGGCGGATGCTACGCCGATTCTGTTTCCGCTAGTATCATATACATAACCGTCGTATACAAGCAATGTTTTTCCGTCGCTGTCTACCACTTCCTGAGGACCAAACATCTTCCATACGGCACCGATAAAAAACAGGCATACTTTAAGTCCGACACCCAATCCCGACAGAATCATGGACGGAATCAGTTTCTTTTTCAAAAAGTCTGGACACTTCCGATAGGCCCGCCAATAGAGATATACCCCAATAGCTCCAATTATCAGGTAAAAAAAGCTATATAGAATACCCGAGAACTCGCCACTGACGATACAGGCAATAACAGAAACAAAGAATGCAACGATACCAACTATAAAGCTTAATGCAAAATATGCGTAAACACGTCCATATACGCCAAAAGCCTTATAAAGTCCGGTGACTTTTGATTCTTTGACGGCACAAAATATTGAAACAATTAAATATAAAACGAGAAAAATACCCAAAAAAGCCATTTGTTACCTCTTTCTTCAATTATTTACTTTATCAGCCGCTCTTTGCCCGAAGAGCATCGCAAGATATATGGAAAAACCAATGTCTTTCGCATCTGCCACTTGCGTTGGCATATATCGCGCAATTCATTCCATTTTATTGCACCCAAAGAATTGCGAAATATCCGTAACTTTATATTCCGAAACACTCAATATCTCTTTCTCATCACCATTTTCTATTTATACTGTATAATTAATCTGTAAACAGTCAATACTACTATTATGACAGCCACACATTTTTCGTTTATCTGCAACATAGATGAAGAAACATTTCTTGCGCATACTTATTACCGTATCCTCGAATCATCGGTGACCAATTTTTAGACGGCTTATAGATCAGTTATCGGTTTAAGCAATTCCATGTTTTTTTGCTTTTGCTCTAATGACGAATGGACATACTTATTTAGCGTTGTCTTAACATCAGTATGACCGAGTATTTCCGACAGCGACTTAATATCAAATCCCGCTTCAATGCATCTTGTAGCAAAGGTATGCCGAAGTGCATGAAAATTAGTTTTCGGCAGATCGCATTCAGCGATATACTTTTCAAAAGTTAGCTGCATCAACCGTGGTTCAACCGGTTTGCCGTTCCTATTCTTCATAACACTTCCCAATGCTCTGAATTGAGCTACAACAGGAAGTAAAAAACGGGGTATCGGAATCAATCGATTGGATGTCTTTGTTTTGGGTTCCGTCACTTCGATAATGGTTTTATTTCCGTTCTTGATCCGATGCAGTGTTTTGTTGATTACAATGTATTCGCTTCCGATGTCCTCCCACTGCAATGCGCAAAGCTCTCCGACACGCATTCCGGTGTACAGAGCGAGCAAGACACCAAATTTGTACAGATCCATATCCTGTCTCAGAAAAACTTCCAATTTACGCTGCTCACATACAGACAATACCCTCATTTCTTCATGAGGTACCTTTACATGATGAAATTTGGGTTTTGGCAAAGCGTAGTTTTCTTCCGCATAACTTAATGCCAATCCGATTTCAATCAATATATCGTTTACACTTTTTGCAGATAACGGCAAATCAGCATATAGCTTTTTGTCTGCAAAGGAATTGATAATCTGACCGTTCATATACTTGATGGGAATCTTTCCGATCGTATCCGGATCAATGTGATTCCGGATTATACTTTCATATTTCTGATAGGTTGATTTTTTCACCGTGTTGGTAATGCTGTACAACCACTCCCACATTAATTCCGACAGCGTAAGGTTGACATGATTGCATTGATGAAAGTGGGTGTTCTGCATACATGCAAGTTGTTTTTCTCTTGCTTCTCGGTAGCTTGAACCATAAACAGATACATACTTTTTGGTTCCTTCTGCAGAAATCGTACTGACATAACGGGCTTCCCATCTGCCATCTTTCCGTTTGTAAATGTTCGTTCCTCTTTTTGACATTTGCTTATCATCCTTTCTGCGCTTGTGCGCCTTATCTATTTTACATCATAAAATGCGTGACGGCAAATCTGACCATTATAAAATTAGGATAAAAATTTGTCAGCTTATTTTCACTTACCATAGCTGACAGACATTATAAAAAAATTACAATAAATTGATTTTTTGTTCGAATACCCATTGACATATTTGTTTTTTTCTGCTATAATTTCGGTATAAAAGTCAAAAAAAGCGATTCATTCTTCTTCATCTATGTTGCAGATAAACGAATTTTTCATTTATTCGTGTATATCTGTTATATTTTCAAATTCATATAAGGACTATATGAAGAAGACAGTAAAGAATAAAAAAGAGTAATTATAAAAATGATGATTGTTTTATGCTGGGCAATTGTGTATTTTTTATTTCTCATATCTTTCACTCAACCTGCCAACCGCAAAAACACAACTACTGTCAGTGATAAAAAAAGACGCCCAAATCATCAATATTGCCAAAAGATCTTCCCAATGGATCGTTATGAAAGCCGAAACAAGCAACAGTTATCTATTGTATTGGCACGACAGTCTTCCTTCCGTCACTGCATTTATGGACTATATCAAAGAAAGCAGCGATGAAGTCACAATTACAGTATGGAATCACTTGTCCGGATATTTTGTTCCTGTAAACCAAGCTGTAGAGATTCAGAATAATTAAAATGTTTATTATCGCATGAAAGAACGCAACAACTTATAAACAAAAGAATGAATTTTCGGAATAATTTGGGACTGGTAATATTTTTCATATTTGAACTTTACTTGGTTTTTGGGTACACATATTTTAAATAAATCATTACTCCATTCGCTTTTTGACTCAAAACTTGAATATTACTGCTTACTGCCTAATAAATGTACAAACAATCAGGAGAACCTATGGTCGATATCATTTAAAGCAAAATATAAGTATTTCAGAATCATGTTTTCCCTAAAAAACGTATTCCTTTTGGTGCTGTAAAAAAGTCCCACAAAGAAGCAGAGACAACGATCGACCGATCGAAGTCTCTGCTATTTGTTGTATAAAAAAAGAAACTCGGAAAAAATCACTGAATTTTTTGGGTACAGAAACCCAACCTGCGGCATTTGAGGAATTTTCCTACAGGCAGATTTTCGAAAAATGAAAAGATAGCCGGGATCGCAGCTTGCAAACCGCTCGCATATTTGCCTTCAGATGCGAGTCGCTTTTCGATGATCCTCTTGCGGAGTCGTACCAAATGTCGCTTTATAAGCACGGAAAAATGCAGAGTAATCTCCAAATCCGCAAGTGATGGCGGCATTTTGCGCAGGAACGCCCTTGCAAATCTTATTTCGTGCCGCAATCAGACGTTTCACTCGGATATACTTCCACATGGAGGAGCCGGTTGCTTTTCGAAAGATGCGATTCATGTGGGCTTCACTGATGTGAAACTGTCTGCTGACAGAAGCCACCGACAACGGAGCAAATAAATGGTGATTGATATAATTGATCAGCTCCGCCGACAGCGCATCCGCCGACTTCGTCTCTTCTCCCCATACGTTTTGCTCACGGTGCTTATATGCGGTATACAGTTCGGTCAAGAATACCAGCAAATTTGCCTCTATACCAATCACATCCGGCAAGCTCTCCCGGGGATTTTTCACCATCGCCAACAGACAGGAGTGCCAATGAACACTTTCGAAATCGCATTGCCGATACTGATTCTGCTGACCCAGTTCCCGACGAAGAAACGGTGCCTGCAATTTCTCGTATTCAGATCCGAATTTGTCCAAATAATCCGGCACCAAGTGAACGGTAATCCGCTCATACGGCATGCCGGGAGAAACATGAATCTTATGTGTCTCACCCCATCGGACAATCATAATGTCCCCCGGCTTAGGCTCATAGCAATTGCCCTCCACTGAGAATTCCACATTCCCCGAGATCAGATAATAGATCTCCAGCATATCGTGGGCGTGCATATACAGCGTAGACTGACAGGATATCTCGTCCCTTTTGTGATGGACCCAAAGTCTGTCATTGCTGAAGCCGAACAGTTCGCTCATCGCACTCCCTCCTCTTGCCAATATCATAGCACATTTTGATCGTAATTGCAATATTTTTTATTCAAATTGCAATTGTATTGTAATATCAGTTATGATAGAATAGAAGCAACAATAAGGAAGGTCGGTAAATGCCATGCAAAGTATCTTTCTGGGCGATCCCAACGTCATCGGACGAGTTTATTCGCAGGAAGTAATCTCACACTTGCAAGCAGAAGCAGAACTGCTGCCCGGTGTCATCAGATATGCAGACCTGAGCTGCGAAAAAACAACTCTGTCAGAGACCGTGTTCATTTTCAGTACATGGGGAATGCCTTCCCTCTCCCCTGCGGAGATTCAACGGTTCTTTCCCAAACTTCGTGCCGTCTTCTATGCTGCCGGTTCAGTTAAACAGTTCGCCGAACCCTTTCTCAGCCACGGGATCAAGATAAGTTCTGCCTATGCCGCCAATGCGATTCCGGTGGCTGAGTTTACTGTGAGTCAGATTTTGCTTGCATCCAAAGGATTTTTCCGCTCATCTGCGCTGTACAGCAAAGGAGAGATCGCCGACGCCAGACGGATTGCGGCGTCCTATCCCGGCAACTATGGCATATGTGTGGGAATAATCGGTGCGGGAATGGTGGGACGGGCAGTCTGCCGTTTACTCCGTGCTTATTCGGTGGAGATACTGGTGTACGATCCCTACCTTTCCGACGAGGACGCACGATCTCTCGGAGCCAAAAAGGCGACCCTTGAGGAAATCTTTTCTACCTGCATGGTGGTGTCCAATCATGTTCCCAACCTTCCTTCCACTCGAAAAATGTTCCGTTACGGCTTGTTCTCATTGATGCGGGAGAATGCCACTTTCATCAACACGGGAAGAGGTGCGCAGGTGGTTGAGGAGGATCTCTGCCGCATCCTGACAGAACGTCCCGATCTGGTTGCGTTACTGGATGTCACCGATCCCGAACCGCCGCAGGACGGCAGTCCGTTGTTTGACCTGCCCAATGCCCTCCTTACCCCCCACATTGCAGGCAGTTCGGGAAAGGAAACATTTCGGATGGGTGAGTATATGCTGGACGAGTATCGCCGATTTGCCGCAGGCGAACCTCTGAAATATGAAATCACGGCAGAACTGCTGCCCGGTCTTGCGTGAGGTGAATATGAGGTTTACATCAGGATTGGTATCGGTCTCTTTTCGAAGTCTGTCCCCCGAAGAAATCATCAGAGCCGCCGCCCGTGCCGGGTTATCCAACATTGAGTGGGGCGGGGACGTTCATCTGCCGCCCGGTGATATGGAACTTGCACACAGGATCTTTGGGCTGACCCAAGCTGCAGGACTTCAGGTTTCCTCCTACGGCTCCTACTTTCGCATCGGTGTGACACCCGTGGAGCAGTTCGCCTCGGTTCTTGCTACCGCATCGGCACTGAGCGCACCCATCGTGCGAATATGGGCGTATGACCGTTTCCTGCCCGAGTGCTCAGGCGAAACATGGGATGATCTGGTAAGACAAGGGGCTGAAATTGCGCAAATGGCAGAAGATGCGGGGATCCGTGTCTGCCTGGAGTGCCATAATCATACCCTTACCGAGGATTATCACAGTGCGCTGAAATTCATGGAAGCCGTAAATCATCCCGCACTTCAAATGTACTGGCAACCCAACGAGAAACGGGATTTTGACTACAATATGCGGGCGGTGAAGGCACTTGCGTCTTATACCGAAGGCATCCACGTCTTTCACTGGGATGAACACAAGCATTATCCTCTTGCCGAGGGCATTGAGGAATGGCGTGCATACCTATCTGTCTTTCAAGAAAAATCTTCGAAGAAGCAACTGCCTCTTCTTTTGGAATTCATGCCCGACAACCAAATAGAAAGTCTGCCTGCCGAGGCGGACACTCTGCGGTACCTGATTGACGAGGTGAACAGATGAAGTAGCCAATCAAGCGGATCGGCAGCTATCTCACCGGTTTCTCCATCCTGTCATTAGGTGTCGCCGTGTCGGTGAAATCGGGATTGGGTGTCCCCTCGGTAAACAGCATCCCCTATACTCTGAGTCTGATTTTTTCGGCAGACATGGGACTGTTCACTGCAGGATTGTACCTTGTGTTCGTGCTGATCCAAGCACTCCTTCCGATAAGCATGGGGGTTATCCAATGGCATCCGTTCCGTCGCAAAGGCGGATGCCGACCCTTCCGTCCCCATCCGGCAAAATCACGATCTCTTTTTCGCCCACGGAAAGGGAGCCGTTTACCGGCAACCGATAGCGGTAATCCCGATAGCAAAGGGAGAGGGCGTTCCCCTTTGCTCATGGGAGCAGTAGTGGGAGTGCTGACAAAACTCTTTGGCAATCATTCTATCGGCACCAAATAAGCAATTCAGACGACATCAGATCAACAGGCAATTTCCCTTCAAAAGTTGCCCTGAACAGTCCAATTCAGGGCATTTGGGGCGGGTTTCAGACGCACCCGCCACTCTTTTTCGGTTTTTTGTGAAATTATAGGACATCCGTGAGTCGCATCGTGATATAACACATCGTAAGAAAAATTCTCACAAAATGCGTTATTGACTTTCCTCTTTTTTTGGTATAGAATATCGTTGTCGACAAAGCAGAGGTCTTGCAGGACAAAAACACCGTATTTACCACAAGGAGGAAATCATGAAACTCAGTATAGGCGACAATATCCGCAAATTCCGGAAGAAAAACGACCTAACGCAGGAAGAGCTTGCCGACAGGCTCGGCGTTTCCTATCAGTCGGTCAGCCGTTGGGAAAACGGACTCACATACCCCGACATCGAGTTTTTGCCCGCCATTGCCGAGATGCTTTCGTGTTCGGTTGACCAGCTTATGGGAATTCCGGATGCGGAAAAAGAAAAAAAGGCGGTCGAAGCCTTTGACGAGCTGCGGCGGGAGTGCATGAAGCCCGATTACGACGCCGACCGCATCGTGTCCGTTATCCGTGACATCCGCCGCAACCATATCGGCAGCGAGAATGCCTGGCGCCCGTGGGTAGAGGGCAACGACAGGGCTTTCCGTGATCCGAAAATTCTGCCCGAAGTGCGGCTGATGGCGGAGGCGTATCTTGAAAAACATCCGATGCATCCCCATACCATACAAACAATGGCAAATATTGAGGACGAGGATCATTTATGGGCATTCCTTAAAAAATACACAACCTCATTTGATTGCTCAAAACGCAGGCTTCTATTTAACCGCTATTGGCGTTTGAGAAACAAAGAAAAATTCGAGCCGGAGCGCAGATATATGCTATACTCCGGGATAGAAACGCTACTATATCCGCCTGCTCTGATTGGGTTTGACGGAGATTCCGAAAAGAAAAAAACGTCGGATGAATTCATGGAAGCAATCCTTACACTAATCCGTGACAGAGCGGACGGAAACAAGCCTGATATGTGGATAATGGACAGATTGGAACTCGGTTTCAAGCGTGCGGGACGCCTTGCCTGCGCCGGAAAGACCGAGGATGCGCTGTCCGTTCTTTCGGATTGCGTAGAACTGCTGGAAGAAACCATGAAAATCACCGATAAAGTCCTTTTCCCCACCTCCTGTAGCTGGCTCGAGGGTATGGAATGGGAGGCGGAAGAAGATTGGACGTCTCCCTCGAACGATCCCGACTCATCGGAGGAGCGATTCATCTCTATCAGTACAAAAATGGGAGACATGAGCAATGGTTATTGCGTTTTTCCCAATTCATTTGCAAACAAGTTTTCCGGGAAATGCTTTGACTCTCTCCGTGACAATCCAAAATTTACCGAACTTGCCGAGCGGGTCAAGAAATGGATCGTCACCCGCCCGAAACAGGGGGAATAACCGCACTCCCCGCCGTCTTGGCGAAAAAAGAGGCGTCAAATATCCTTTCCGGCGGCACATCACAGCCGGCAGTGCCGGCACCCGAGGATGATTGATCTCCATTTCGTAGTCTTCGGACAAAAGACCCCCGAAATCCCGGGATTTCGGAGGTCTTTTTATGATTATTGGGGGGATCAGGGAAAATAAGGGGCGATTTTGACCCGATGGGAGGTGGGCTTAGTCCCCATTCGAACCGATCACGCTCCCCTTCCGATAAGCATGGGGGTTATCCAATGGCATCCGTTCCGTCGCAAAGGCGGATGCCGACCCTTCCGTCCCCATCCGGCAAAATCACGATCTCTTTTTCGCCCACGGAAAGGGAGCCGTTTACCGACAACCGATAGCGGTAATCCCGATAGCAAAGGGACAGGGCATTCCCCTCTGCGATCATGGACGGCATCCGCTCCGACGGGCAGAACCGATAGCGAAGCGAAAGCATTCCCCCGTTTTGATCGGCAGTAAGCGAAATTCCCTCGGGGTTTGCAGAAATGTGAACCCATCCCAACTCATCGGTGAGAAAATCCAGCCGAATGCTGTCGCTTCCCGTCTCCCCATAGACCATTTCCCCGGCGTTCACGGGATTTTCGCCACAGCAGAGGTAGAGTCCTGCGAGAACCCCTTCCCCACTGAAGCGGTTTCCGTCCACCACGGGAAGATTGTCGTATTTCAGCGTCGGCGTCTGACAGACGGCGTTCAGATAGCGTTCGGGATAGTCCTCCCGAAAGAGATAGAGATCCCGAATGCGGACACCCCGACTGTCGGCGAACAGATTGACTCTGTAATTCTTGCAGTTATACCAGACCGAACGCTTCTGCGGATCCTTCCAATGGCAGGGCGATACGACGGTGGATGCGGGGGTTTCGGAGAAGGTTTCCTTGAACCACCGTCCGCTCTCGCCCAGCGTCTCCACCTGCACACGCCCGTCTTTGACAAGTTCGTCAAAGCGGGCAAACTGCATCTCCAGACCGTCCTTCATCGCCTGCCAGCCGAAGGAGTTTTCCTGACCCGCCTGAGTATAAGCAAAGGTCAGGCAATCGCCCGAGAAGTTGGCGTCAAGGTACCAGTCCACCCAGTCCCGTTCTCCGCCCCCTCCGTTACTGCCGCTGTAAACCGGCTCCAGCGTGATGACCCCCTGCACCGAAGGTGCGCCTGAGGTCGGGTTCAGTCCGAAATCATACTGGGCGACGGGATCGGAGCCCAGCATCCGAAAAATCGGCGCGGGAATCTGATTTTTCCCCGTCTGAGCGGGGCAAAAGACATTCTGTCTGGAGGGATAGTACGCCTGATTATAGTAGGCACCCCACAGGGTATAGCCGTCGGTTCCCCACTGATCCTTGCAGTTACAGGAGGCGTCCAGTCCGTATTTGTCGGCGGCATAGGCGAGGGTATGGGCGTCAATGATCCAGGAACCCATGGTTCTGGGATAAACGCCGAAGACCTCCCTGAACTTTTCAAAAAGCACATCCACCAGCCGTTCCCGCTCCGAAAGGCTGTACCCAACCGAGAATCCCACATCGGTGTGCCAATCCCAGGGGAAGCGTCCCCGCCAGGGGATGCCTGCCGCCTTTACCATGGGCTCCACGATTTCCAGCCATACCCCCGTCTCGTGGGTTTCCCGCTCTTTTGCGCCGAACAGATCGGTAAAGGAGGGGTTTATCAGGGCATCGTACTGAAAGAGAAAGGTTCCCCGAAAGCCGTACTTGTTCAGCAGATCCAACTGCTTTTGCACCGGCTCAAGCAGATTCACCTCACATCGGGGTTCGCATCCCCGAATAAAGTTGACGATATTGATGATTTGCCGTTTTTCCATAAAAGGTTGCCTTTCCGAAGTCTTCCTCCCGGAAATCCGGGAGGAAGACCTCTTCAATTGATCAAATATGATGAATTATTGGATCTCGAACTTGTCCATATCCAGCCACAGAATGGCGTCCTTTGCCGTAACTGCCGCATTCCGGGACTCTCCGATATAGAAGCTGTACTGACTTTGAATCTCATCGGCGGTCAGCGCACGGTCATAGATATGAATCATGCCGATGGCACCGTCCAGTGCAAAGCTCTTGCCAATTGCCTTTCCGACGGTCAATTCCTCAGAGGCACTGTTGACGTTTCCGGTATATGCCATTTCGCCGACCTTTTTTCCGTTGATATAGAGCGTCAGTCCGCTATCGTCACGGGTTCCGACGATATAGTTCCATTCGCCGGCAACAATGCCGCATTGAGGCAGGGGAACGGTCAGGCACTTCCATCCTCCGTCATACACGAAGAACTCCAGATTGTTGCCGCCGTCGATCTTGATGGAGATCTGTGTGTCGCCCTTGGCGAGAATTACATTGCCGACCACCAGGTTATCGTAGCGCACCCATGTTTCCAGCGTGAAATGACTCTTTCCGGAAAGCGTCTTGTTCAGCAGATTATCCTTATCCCGGATTACATACGCACCGCTGCACGCCCATCCGGTGGCGGAGCCGGAATCCTCATACAGAACGCCGTTTTCCACAGCCGAGGTGGTAAACTGATTGTCCGACTGATCCTTGAAGATGACCTGCTTTCCGTACTGACTTTCTACGGCAGTCAGAAGAGAATAATTGGTCACACGCTGCTTTTGCTCTTCGGTAAGCCGTTCGTATTTGGCTCTGACCGCCTGAACGGCAGACGGATCCTTGGTCAGCCCCTGAATGGCGTTCACCACATCCTCAACCACCATCCGATCAATCTCTTCCGGACCGATGGACTGAGCGTCACGCCAGATCTTGCTGATTTCACCCGGATCATCGTCCGAAGAGAACGGAACGATGGTATAGGTGTAGGTATAGTCCCTGCCGTCGTTGAGAAGGCGGTACTGACTCATGGTTGCGGGTCCGCAGGAACCGCTTCCGACGCCACGGCTGCCGTAGTCCACCGACAGATAGGTGTACTGCGGATCGGCTGAGAGCTGATAGATGTTTCTGGCTGCCGTCAGCTCTGCCGCACTGAAGTGCAGTGCCGATGCCTCCACGCTGTCCTCTGCCACAATCAGAATTCCCGTTTTCAGCCCGTCACCGGTCAGTGCCATATAACGGACGTCCATGCGGTTGCCGGTATCCTGTGGATTGGCATAGGGGAAGAACATATCGGACACGGTCGTCTCATACAGACCGACCAGTGCGCCTCTGCATCTGTCCTGATAGCACTCCCACTCGCCCTTGCCGTAGTAGACCACATTCTCATAGGCGGCGGGAAGGGTGATGACATTGCCGTACTTTGCCATCTCACCCATGGAGGGAGCCATGGTCAGCGAAGAGGTGACGGTGATCTCACCGGAGCCGTAGATTTTGTACACCATCTTCTGGATCGAATCGGAGGCACCCGTCAGGGTCTGTTCCACGGTCAGCGTCAGTGCCTTGCCGGTGGGATCGGTCTCCAGACGGAAGGTTTTCGCCTTGCCGATCTTCACATTGTTCCAGGAGTAATTCTCGTAATTGTCGTTGTCAATGGTTCCTCTGACAAAGTTGACGCAGGGACCGCCGCTGATGATGGTCTCGCCATTGTAAACATAACTTTCCAGATTGCCGGAGGTCTCGTCGAAAATCACCGTGAAATTCTCGCCGTTGATTGTCAGTTTGCCGTTCTCCTCCTTGGAGGTAAGGTCGGGCAGGCTCGCAAGGGAAAGACCGCTCACATGGTCGATCTCTGCGGGAACCGCCAACTGCTCATAGGCAATGGCATATCCCTTTTCTGCCCAAAGGGTATCTTCTTTCAGCTCGACATACAGATTCAGGAAATACTCTCCGTCCGCCTCGGGATTCTCGGGCATTTGGAAGGGGACAGTGACCGTGACCGTCTCACGGGGTGCGCAGGCAACGGAGAAACTTCCGCTGTCGACGACCTTTCCGTTGCACAAAAGTTCATAACGGAAGGCATAATCGGACAGATTCACATGGCTGAACTCATTGTAAACCGTGACCTTTCCGTCCCGGATTGCCGACAGATCAGAGGTGAACCAGACGCTCTGCAGAACATACTTTACCTCGTATGCCTCGGGCTGCAGTTCCCTGTCGGGATTGACGATGCCGTTCTGACAGTAGTTCTTTTGGGTGATGGTATTCTTCCAGTTGTCGCCGCAGGCAAAATACATTCCGTTTTCGTAGTAGTCCCATCCGTCTTCCACGGGAATCTCGGTGGCAAGGGACTGATCCACGAAATCCCAGATGAAACCGCCCAGGATGTTGTCATATTTCCGGTAGATCTCCCAATACTCGTATAGGTTGCCCAGAGAGTTGCCCATGGCGTGATCGTACTCGCACTGGATGTAGGGCATATGATCTGCCGCCGTGCCGTATCCGATCATGGACGAGGGTTCCACATACATATCGCTTCGCATATCCACGCCGCCGTCTCCGCTCCGATAGGTGTGGGAATGAATCATCCGGGTGTTGTCGATCTTATGGATGATGTTCCGAACCGCCATCGGGAACTGAGCGTTGGCATTGGACTCGTTGTCCAGCGACCAGAAGAGGATTGAGGTTCGGTTCTTCTCCCGTTTCACCAGCGATTCAATGCGCTCGGAAATGGTCGTCTTGAAATATCTTGTGGTATCGGTGTCGCTGACGCCCCAATGGCTTTCGATATTCGCCTCCGCCATCACAAGAATGCCGTACTTATCGCAGAGATAGTAGAGTGCCTTGTCATTGGGATAATGGGAGGTGCGGATGGCGTTGATGTTGAGCTGTTTCATGATCTGCAGATCCTTTTCGTACAGCTCAAAGGAGACATACTTGCCGGTTTCCCAGCAGTTATCGTGGCGGTTCACGCCCTTCAGAAGGATTTCCTTGCCGTTGAGCAGAACGGTTTCATAGTAGTCGTTCGGTCCCGTGGTGGATGTGGTCTGGGTAAAGGTCAGTTCCCGGAAGCCGAGCGGCTGCGCAGAACTGCCCAGATCCCTTCCTCCCCCGTCCTTCAGGGTGAACACCAGCGTATAAAGGTAGGGATCCTCATCCGACCAGAGGTGGGGAGCCTTGACCACTCTTGAAAGGTCCAGCGTCGCAGAATCGCCGGGGGCGACCTTCCCCTGAAGGGTTGCCGTTAAGGGATCGTCGGCAAACAGATTTTTGCCGTCTGCGTCGTAAAGGGAGACCTCCACGGTATAGCCGCCGTCGATTTCCTCTGCCGACTCGTTGAGCAGCATCGCCTGAATCTCCAGCTTCGCATCTGTGAAGCTGTCGTCCAGATCGGTGACGACATAGTAATCGAAGAGGTTGACCTCCGGAATGGAGTAAAGATAGACATCCCGGAAGATACCGCCGAGACGGAGCATATCCTGATTCTCGAACCAGCTTCCGTCCGACCAGCGGACAACCATCATGGCGATGAGGTTTTCACTGCCGTCGGTATTCAGGTAGGGCGTGATGTCAAACTCGCTGGTATCGTAGGAATCCTCGGTGTAGCCTACCGCATAGCCGTTGATCCACAGATAGTAGCAGGATTCCACGCCGCCGAAGGATATGATGACCTTTCTGTCTCTTATCCAGGAGGGATCCACCGTAAAGGTGGAACGGTAGAATCCCACGGGGTTGGTGACTCTGGGGGCGTTGGGTGCCGTCACCTTGCCGTTGCCGTAGGCGTCCCACGGATACTCGGTATTGGCGTATATCGGGAAGTCAAAGCCCTGAGACTGCCAACTGGCGGGCAGGGTGACCTCCTTGAATCCGCCGTAATAGGCGTTGTCCGCCAGTCCCACCTGATTGTTTCCGTCATATACGGGTGCCTTCGCCATATCGTATTCGGTCTTATAGAACTGTCCGTAGACGCCCGCTTTTTCCGCCTCTTCCACATTCTTGTAGACCGCCAGCTGCCACTTGTTGTCCTCGCCGGTCAGCAGCTGATAGTAATCGGAAGCAGTGTACCGATAGTTCTGTGCGCCCTCGATTGCCGCCGCAACCGAGGTGTAGACCAAGGTCTCGGAGGTATGATAGGGACGGCGGTTGATCTGGGTAATCAGCGACTGATTGACCCTGTTTCCGTCGGCATCCTCGCTGTTCACCTCGCCGGTCCATTCCAGCATACTGAAGTTGGCTTCGGTCATCGGCGGAAGGGTAATGGGGGACAGGGTAGGCGGTGCTTGGGAAGTGGTCCAGCCGACGTTTTGGTCGGACGTTCCGCCGCTTGCGGCAGTCGTGCCGTCAGCACCGCCCTTCCCCGTGCAGGACAGCAGCAGTGGGAAGGTCATCCCGGCAAGCAGCGCAGTGATTATTAATCTCAAAATTTTCATCTTATGAATCCTCACGGTTTGTTATCTGCCTCTCTTTTTGCCGATCACAGCGATTCCGGCTGCCGACACGATGCACAGCAACGCCAGTGCGCCGACCGTACTTCCGGTCTTCGGAGGATCGGGAAGCTCAGGCGTGGGATCGGTGGGGTCAGGATCGGGAGCGGGATCAGGCTCGGGTTCGGAGGAGGAATACAGTTCAATTTCGGAGATCTTCACATGATCGGTGATTCCCTCCATGAGCAAACGGACATATCTGCCCTCCGTCGACTCGAAGGTGAAACTGTGGGGTCTGTACTCGCCCCAGTCATAATCGGTTTCGGAAAGAACCGTCGTCCAGTTCTCGCCGTCATCGGACATCTGAATCTTAAAGTTCGCAGGCATATTCATTTCGGTCGCACTTCCGCCGTATTTGTATTTGGTGGAGGAAGGAACGATCACCATCTCATCGACTGCCGTCTTCTCGCCCAGATCAAACGAAAGGTAAATATCTGCGGCACCGTTTGCGATGGTGGACGGATCGGAATGGTATCCGCAGAACTGACCGTAGTCGCCTTCGTTTCGCATCATGGTGTTCATATCATAACGGTTTCCGTTGTTGATATTGGTCAGATGCCAGTTGTTTTCATCGTCCTCATAATAGGAATTAGAGGTCACGGTCTTGCCCAGTGCCAGATTGGTACGCTCTTCGGGTGCCGTATAGCCCTTATAATAGGCGGCGATTTCGGAAAGCTGCATTTCGCACCATTCGAAGTTCAGGGAGAGTCCCTGTACAATAAGGACTCTGCCGCTCACGGCGGGGAATTGGAAGGTGACGGGTTCAAAGGGCTGAGAGCCCAGATCATAATACTCTGCAATCACATCGCCCTCCGGATAATCCAGCCCGGAGGCGGAGCAGTTGTACCAATCGGTGCAGTTTTCGAACTGCGACACATTGTCGGTAACCAGCAGACGGATGGCGTTGGGGAAGCCGTGGCAGAACTCCGACTCTCCTTTGGCGGGATAAAGAACCACCGTATCAAATTCGGTTTCCTCGCCGAAATCAATTGCCGCCCAGTTGTTGCCCCGGTTGGTATGGAAGGCATCTCCGTTGCTGTAATAAAAATCGAAGGAGGCGTCGGTCAGAACCCGGCGATCCTTGTATTCATCGCCCCAGCCCTGCCCGTGAGCACGGCTCCAATGGTAGTAAACATCCTTGCCGTACGCCAGATTTCCGCTTTGTGCAGAGCAGTCTGCCGCCCAGTCCTCCGGTCCCGATGCGCCGTCCGCAAAGGATGCCGTCACAGGGACTGTCAAAAGCATTGCCGTTACAAGAAATCCTACAAGTGTCTTCTTCATGTTTTTTACCTTACCTTTCGTAATTTTTCGGATTTTCCAACGGACGGTGGATCCTGCCGTCATCGGGAGACATTCCGATTTTTTTTGCCGTTTTGCCCAAATCACTTGCAAATTTTGTATTTTTATTATATAATTATTCTATACGAAAATCAATGCACGAATAAAGTGAAAATGTGGACAAATCGCCGATCATCGAAAGGAAGAGGGTTGGTATGCAAACCGTCAGCTATTACAGTGACATAACCGATGTGGACAACAATTTTGCCGATTCATCGGTCTATCTGAGGGTCAACTGCACCGGACGTGCCGTCTATGGGGATGCGCTCGGCAGATCGGTGCGGCAGGATTTCTATCTGATTTATCTGATCAAAGGAGAAATCGTCATCCGCTCCCCTGCCGTGGAGCGAAGTATGCATTCGGGGGATCTGATGATTTTCGCCTCCGGGACCCCCTTTGACTATACGGGCATTGCCGCCGGAGAGCTGATCTACTACTGGGTTCATTTCACGGGATATGCGGCGGGACAACTGATCGAAAACTGCGGCATACGGGTAAACACGGTGGAAAAGGTGGGGCTGTCCGAGGAGATTCCCGGAATCTTTTTCAAGCTGTTCGCCGCCTTCACCCGTCTGGACGAACTGACCGAGCTGGACAAAGCGAGGGTTCTGATGGAACTGCTGATTGCGCTGGGCAGGCAGTCCCGCCGAAACGCCGACGGTGCAGGCAGTCATTCCCGCCAAAGTGCCGTGATCCGCCGCTCGGTGCGCTACATACACGAGAACATTTCCCTTCCCCTGACCGTGGAATCCCTTGCCGAACGGGAATTCATGAGTCCCAGCCGATACCGGGAGCTGTTCCGTGCGTTCATGGGAACCTCGCCCAAGGAGTACATCATCAATCTGCGGATCAACATCGCCTGCGACATGCTGCTGCGGTCGGAGATGTCGGTGGGCGAAATTGCCGCCGCCGTAGGCTTTTCCGACGGAAGATACTTCAGCAGAATTTTCATGAGACGCATCGGCAAGACGCCAACAGAATATCAAAAATCCATGTCGCCGCCGTAATCGCCGCCGATCCGCCGGAACACGGCAACGGCTATGCTCTCTTGCCGTTTACAGGGACCTTGAACATAGCCGTTGCATAATGAAAGCCCTTCGTCGGGCAATCCTCCGTCAGATACTGCATCAATCTGTCCGAAATCAACCGAATGATGGTTTGATTCTCTTACCATGAACAATCATCGCACCGAAGGACAACAGATAAAGAGGCGTTCTATTTTTATGAGAACGATTCAATTTCTCTGGCAATCGTATCTAATATCAAATCAACTTTCTCTTTTTCCTTTTTACCGCACCGGACGAGACTTGTAATGGTTGTTTCACCTCTAAACGATGAAACCGCTATCTGGAAAGACGGTGCTTTATTTAAGCCACTGTAGCCAATCGCATTTTTTAATGCTGTTCCATCGAACACAAGTCTTTTATCGTCCAATACTCCAAGATTGGTATAGTCGGCGGATGCACTCGTTTCCATCCCACCGTATAACTTGAGAAATTGCTCCAACGTAGATTTCTCGTATTTTGATACCAACAGCATCGGTCCGGCAATGTCGTTCTGGGTCTTTTTTTGTTTTCGCATGACAGCAGAAGCCTCCGCCAATGTTTCACCAAAACTTGTGCCGTCTTTCATTTTTATGTTGAGGTTGTATGTCCCCGTCAGATTCGCAATACCCGTCTTGGCTTTTGCGTATTTCCGCAAGTCAACCGTACACGGAATGTTGATCTTTTTCAGCCCATACAGTTTTTCCAAAGCTCTTGCATATGCTGTCAGGAAAACATCATTTAATGTAGCACCTTGCTTTTTTGCCATGCTATGGACTCTTGACATGATTTCACGCGGTATTGTCCGTTCCACTACATAAATACTTTCGTTACTGGCTTTGGCATACACCGGTCTGCTTTTGTAATTACCCATCATCGAAAGAAGCATTTTGAAGGTGATTGCCGTTGTGCCGGTGAGTTCTTTTGTGAGCTGCGAAAACTCTCTGGTCATTAGATAATCGAGCTTTTCATTACTGTTTCCGTTATAGAGATCACACAAAAGATAAATAAGCTGCTTAAATCCGCTTCCATCGCAGATCATGTGGCTGATCGTTATGACCAAAGTGTTTTTGGAAAGCGTCAACTGAACAAGTTTTTCATCTGTGTCCAATGCCTCTGTTAAAAGAACACTCCGATCGGCAGTATCGACAATTCTGAGTAAATCGCTACCGGAGCAATGTTCCTTTTCAATAAATATATTCCTCTTTTGATCATAATGGCATTTCAAAAGAGGAAAAACATCCGCAAGACTGTCAACTGCCTGTATCAGTTTTTGCGGATCTAACCCATCTTCAAATTCAAGCAATTCGTGAATAAAGGGATCGTGGTACTTCGTATTGATAAATTGCATCAGGTCAAGTGGCTGTGTTTGATATGTTTTCATGAAAATCTCCTCATTTCAGCAATTCGTTCGTCAGGCGAAGAATCTCAGGAGCAATCTTCTCACGCTCTTTTTTAAGAACCTTCTGATATACGGGATATGCCAGAGCTAAGACTGCCATACCGATCAGAGCGATAATAATGCCGGGAATAAACCACATTCCCTTCCAAATCAAGGTACAGCACATTCCGGCTCCCATAATCAAAGCCCCGATAACGCCCCCACTAACAGAAGCCATTATGCCTTTTTCGTAAACACTCCGGTCAAGACGGCGAAGACGCTCCATTTTCTCCTCTTCCGATGGGATATATTTCTGACGAAGCCTCTTCAGTTCATTCTGCTCCCTGGCAGAATAGGTATAACTGAACCCTTCATCTCTATTTTCATTTTCGTTATCCATATGACATCTTCTCCTTATGGCTTGCAAGCATATCGCATTCCGCATTTGTTTTTGGGAATAGCGTTACACTTGAGAATCGGCAGCCTTCAGTTTCTTTATTTCGACGGTCGAGCGGATGATCATATAAAGGGACATTGCGGCTACGATCACAGCAATACCGCCGCCGGTTGCCATAATCATGGTTTTCTGCATTTGGGGTGAAGAATCCCCGCCAAACTGTGAGAACATCGCCGTTTCAAGAGACAGCATGGAAACCATAGCCGCCGCCAGCTTGATCACCTTTGAGGTTGACATGACCGGGCTGTTATACTTTCGGTATTTAATCAGATCAATAATGGCAGTGGTGGTTACCCAAAATGCGTACATTGCCATTACATAAATCAAAAAGCCCCGATATTCAAACCCTCTGTTGAAATACACCATCATCAGAACGGCACCGGACAGGGCAAGATTCACCGTTATCAGAATGAAGGCACAAGCACGGGCACGTTTCAGTTCGCCCATACGGTTATTTCTGAGTCCGTTGCGATTGACATACCGAACCAGCAAAAACCTCATAATTGCCATGATTGCATAGTAACCGGCAAAGATCGCAAACCAGCTTGTACTGTACCTGATTGCCGAAATCGCATTGGTGGCAACATAGAGCAGGTTGATAAAAAGAGACAGATAGAGCGAAACGTGCGTCTTGAAGGCAACATCCGTGAGATACCGATTGGCATATTTGTTCTCATTCACCTTTCCCTTGATGCTTTTATAGTATCCGGGGAAGGTTTTCCAGCAGGCAAGACAGATGACGGTCAGCGAATAAAACGCCAGTACATAGATCGCAGGTGCAAAGGGTGAATGACTCCAATCCTTTATAAAAACAACAACAAGAGCCGTTGCACTGATCACCGTCAAAATCAGTATCAGCCATAGCGGCGGAAATAAGCATTTGCGGCATATTGTTTTCCAGTTTTTCATATCAGATCCTCCGAAAGCTATCAATAAAGGGGTTGCCGTTTCTGAGTATGATACCATAGAAATGTTAACATTTTATTTATACTTCGGGGTATTTCAATCTTTTATTCAAAAAAAGGGAACCTTATACCAAATTTGTTTTTCTCAAGATTAAGTTACTGCCCGCTCCGAGACCTACGCTGAACAATGCACCGCCGACAAGACACATGACCACATTCATAATCGTGGAATCGAGAGGGGTCATCATCGGTATCATTGTGAAGAGCAACATACCGATGCAGAACGATCCCACGATCGAAAGCCATGTTTTCTGTTTCGCCGCAACACTCACCGCAAGATAGATCGGTACGAATACCGCAACAAGAAAGATCTTGGAGAGAAGGCACATGACGATTCCGTCGATACCTGCCGTTCCCACGTCAAAGGAAAGTCCCGAAATGGCTCCGCCCAGTACGGCTCCCACGAAATAGGCAAGGATCATAAAAGCACCGCCGACAAATCCTGCAAGGGTCTTTGAGATGACATAATCGCTTTTCCTTGCACGAACGGTAAACAGATTTTTCGAGTATCCGCTTCTGAAATCCTCAGAGACAAAAAGGCAAACGAAAACAGCCACAAGGAAGTAAAGCATATTGATATTACACATGCCGGTTAAGTCCATGGACATCGCCGCACCTTCGCCGCTTACAGAGCCGATGGATTGCCACACGTTTGTAAAGCCTTCTATCGTTGTTTCCACACCCGTCGTCGGATCCACCGAAGTGGTGCCTGCCATCATGGTAGTCATAACCAGTATCAAAACGGGAATCACGAGGCAGACGCCCACCATGATATAAAATAACGGCGTTGTGAACATTCTTCTGAAGTCCACTTTCAGCATACTTTTCAGCCTTTTATCAAAGCATTGAGATTCAGATTTCTTTTCCATGTTACCTGCCCCCCTTTTCATTCATAAGATCAATATAGTATTCTTCCAGACCGATCTTATCTGTTTTGATCTCGCTGACCAAAAGGTTATTTTCGTACAGATACGTGACGATCGCCTCGGGACTTTCCGCATCATAAACACGGAGGTATCCGCTTTCATCCTCTTCCACACGGGAATACTTGCAAGCCAGTAACGCCTTGGTTCGGCTCATTTCTCTTGTTTTGAGGGCAACATAGGTCCGGCAATCCGTATCCAGTTCTTCGGCAGTCATCTCTCTGATCATTTTTCCGCCTCGGACAATTCCGTAATGAGTCGCTATCTTTTCCAGTTCGCCCAGGATATGGGACGAGATTACGACGGTACACCCGTAATTCCGAGTCATATCAACAAGAACCTCTCTCATGATTCTCATACCATCCGCATCCAAACCGTTGATCGGTTCATCCAGCACCAAAAGGGTCGGATTTCCCAGCAGTGCCATCGCAATGCCGATTCGTTGCTTCATACCCAAGGAGCAGTTTTTGTATTTATTGGAAGCAGCACCCTCCATTCTTACCATTCTAAGAACTTTCGCCACCTCTTCCTTAGGGTTTTGAATGTTTAAATTGGCTGCCTGAAGCATCATGTTGTTCCATACGCTCAGATTCGGGAAGCATCCGGGGGCTTCGATGAGGACACCGATTTTTGCTCTGACATCCGGATCCGTATAATCTCTGCCAAACAGTCTGATCGTTCCACCGCCGGGAACGAGAAGTCCGCAGATGAGCTTTTCCGTCGTGGATTTTCCGCTTCCGTTTTCCCCGATGAAGCCGTATATTGATCCCTCGGGGACGGTCATGTCGAGACCTTTGAGGGCTTGCTTGTCTCCGAAGTTTTTGGTCAAGCCTCTGATTTCTATTGCATTCATTTCTGCCGCCTCCTTTTAATATACGTCGCTCTTTGAGAGAATATAGGTGCCGAGTACATTATAGATAACCGCCCATGCAACCGAGACTGCAAGGCATACCAGCAAGGTCACAATATGGCTTGAGAGGCACGCATAGACCGAAGAACCGTACAGGAAGAGATTGAGGACAGAGGAATTTCCGACAATCATGCCTGCGCCGATGATCAGGATCCCCGTGCCGAAGAAGAAGGACGATGCGATGGAAATACCGAAATATCTTCTGAAGATGATGTTGAGGAAGGTATAAAGGCTCGCCCAACCGAGGCTCATTATCATCTTGGAGAGAATGGCGAGAATCAACGAACCGGCATTGCCCTCAAAGGATACTCCGACAAGCAATCCGGCAGCCACCCCGCCGATCAGATACATGATACACATACAAGCCATTGCGAAAGCGCAAGTGATGGATTTGGACATCATATAGTCCTGCTTTTTCGCATGAGTGGTGAACAACTGCTTAACGTATCCGCTTTTATAATCATGTCCGATGAAGATGGAAACCATAATACCGCCAAAGATAAACACCATGTTCATGTTGGCGTATTCCCCCATATCGGAAACAGCATAAACAGGCGTATTGGCTGCAATGATCTGCCATGCGCTTGTGTACATGGGAGCTGCGCCTTCGGCGGCTTCCGTACCGGTTGTCCCCAATATCATTGCGGGGATAATTGCGGCAATGACCAGGAAAATATAAAACATGGGGGTATGGAACAGACGGTAGAAATCAACGCCCAGCATCCCTTTTA
>JBJDZN010000058.1:0-22084 GCA_051868045.1 Eubacteriales bacterium | reverse complement strand
GTGCGAACAGCTTTTTTTGCTGTCGGCACTGCCGATTGGTTTTATAATTCTCAGCAAGGCATTCCCTCGTGCGTTTGACGATGATTTTCAGCTAAACCAACACCGTTTTTGGGCTGTCGGCACCGCCGACCCGTTTGGTTCAAAAACTCCCAGCAAGAACATTCCCTTGTGCGTTTGACGATGATTTTCAGCTAGACTAACTCCTTTTTGGGCTGTCGGCACTGCCGACTAGCCACCGAAAAAGAGATGCTCCATGAGGATTTTGATCCCCAATCCCACCAGAATGGCACCGCCTGCAAATTCCGCCTTGGACTTGAATCTGTCTCCGAACACGGCGCCGATCCGCACGCCGATTGCCGACAGGAGAAAGGTTGTACAGCCGATGACCGTCACCGAAACGATCAGTCCGGTATCCACCATGGTGGGCAGAGTAATGCCCACTGCCAGCGCATCAATGGAGGTTGCCACCGCCAGCACCAGCATGGTCCGGAAGGACAGAGAGGCATCCGACCCCTCTTCGTCGCCCTTGGAAAGGGACTCACGGATCATGTTCCCGCCGATCAGTGCCAGCAGAACGAATGCCACCCAGTGATCCACCGATCGGATCAGGTCGGCAAACAGATTGCCCAGCAGATAGCCCACTGTGGGCATCAGTGCCTGAAAACCTCCGAACCACAGTCCCACGATCGCCATCTGCCGAAGCGAAATCTTTTTCATGGCAAGTCCTTTACAGACAGATACGGCAAAAGCGTCCATCGACAGACCGACTGCCAGCAGGATAAGGGTGATAATGCTACCCATAGGATGTCTCCTTTATGAAAGTGAGTGGACTTCAGTCCTGATTCTCCCGATTTTGTCTTATTTTCCTCTTCTTCTGTCCACGGTAGATTGCCACCGCCAGCACATAGATCACCGCCAGAATCCCGATAACCAGAACGATCTTCAAAAAGATTCTGCTGTTTACCGCCTTCTGTGCCTCGCTACGGTAATAATCGCTCATGCTCCGTCCCACGTTGGCAACGGTCAGCAGATCGCATCTGCCCACTTCCCTGCCGTTACGGTAGAGAATCAGCTCCCCCACCTTGGTGCCCGACAGCACCGGTGCTTCCAGCACGGTCTCGCTCAGTTCGTATTCGTAGTTGAACTCTTCCTCCGGCACCGACTCCCGCAGGACATGGAAGGAAAAGGTTTTATCGGGTGCCACAACCACGGCATCATGCCCCTCTCCCATATTGACGGGAACTTCACAGATCAGATCGGCAGGGGACAGCACCGTGATGTAGTGCAGGACATTCAGATTGTCCTGTACCAGTTTTTTCACAATCTCATAGGCATAGGCACAGCCGTTGTCCTCGGCGGCATTCATAACCACGGCGACATAGGTATAATCCCCTACGTCCATGGAGGCGATCAGCATCCGGGGGTCCATGACACTGCCTGCAATCAGACCGGTACACCGACTGTCCAGATACTGGGTTCCCGAACCGTTATAATAGATGCTGAGAAAATAGTTGCGGTTATACAGTCTCCGATCGGTCGTATCCATCCGCAGACTGTCGGAACCCGCCCATCCCATCAGAACATGGTTCTGGGTAAATGCCGCTCCGATGATTGCGCAGTCATAGGCAGTGGTAATGCCCAGATCGTTGCGCCCTGTGGTATTCTCAAAGACGGTATCGACTGCTCCCAGTTCCTTTGCCTTCTCGTTCATCCGGCGGACAAATTCCTCATCATTCCCGGCAACCTTGCGGGCAAGCACGCAGGCGGCATCGTCAAATCCCCGCAGGAGCATCATTTTGATCAGATCGGCATAGCTGGTCTGATCCCCTGCCTTCAATCCAAAGCTGTTGGCAAAGCGATCCAGCATATTCTCCTCCACGGTGAAAACCTCGTAGGGATCCTCAATGGCGTCCCATGCCACGAGAATGTTCACCAGTTTGGCGAGAGCATAAGGATGAAAATTCTCATACGCATCCTTATCGTACAGGACCATATCCGCCTCGACGCAGTACAGAATGATATTCTCCGCCGCATCAGTGACCTCTTCAAACGCCGGGGGGGCAGACTCGGTGGTGGGCGGAACCGTGGTATCCGGGGCGGTCGTCGCCGATGCCCGCAGGGACAAAAAGGGCGTAAAAAGCATCAGAGCCGCCAGCGTCAGCAGTACGACTCTGAATTTGACCGTTTGTTGATGGATTTTTATCAGGTACATTTCTGACCCTTTCTTTCCGGCAACTGCCGTCTTATGGGGATAAAGTTACAGGTGATAATACCGGGATGCCTCCAGAATATCGGAGGAAATCTGCCGGTACAGCTCCTCCGGACTTTCAAATTTCCGCTCCGGGCGGCAGAAATGATCCAGTTCCACCCGAATGGGCAGTCCGTACAGTTCTCCGAGTGCCGTAAGGGGGGACAGATCCCCCAACAGGTGAACCTCACAGAGAACCTCGCTGTCCCCGTATGCCGAGGAGAACGTGGGACGCACTCCGATATTGCTGATGGAGGCAAATTCAAGCTGTCCGAGAAGGCATCGGGTAAAATAGACCCCGTATTTCGGGCAGACCGAACCGGGTTCAAGCTCAAGATTCAGGGTCGGGCAGTCGTTCTGTCTGCCCACCGTTCTGCCGTGGGCAATCTTCCCATGCAGGGCAAAGGCACTGCCCAGCATTGCCGTCACCCTCTCCATCTCGCCGGACCGGACAGCAGAACGGATCTCGGTGGAGGACACAATCACGCCATCCTGCATGATGGGAGGCAGAACCACGGTCTCGATTCCCCGCTCCCCGCACAGGGAACGCAGGGTCTCGGTATCGCCGGACGCCCGACTGCCGAATCGGAAATTATAGCCGCAGACAACGGCGCAGAGTTTCATTCGGCGAACCAGAATTTCGTCCACGAACTGCCGGGGTGACATGGACTTCAGCCGATCAAAATCGGCAACATAGGCGCAGTCGATTCCGACTGCCTCAATCCGACGGAGTTTTTCGTCAAAATCGGTGAGAAAATTTCCTTTGGAGGTGCGGAAGGTAAAAACCGCAGAATCGCTTCCCCGCTCTCCCGCCATTGCCACCGCCGTCTGCATCAGACGTCTATGGGCAATGTGAACCCCGTCAAAATTGCCCAGCGCGGCAACAGCGGGGCGATCGGCGGATGTCGAAATCTGATCTCCGATGCCCGACTCCGACGTCAGATCAACTACCCGTATTTTTTTTGCCGCAGGAAAATCAGGGGACTGCCTTCGGGCATTTTTTGTCTGCCCGGGAGCCTTCTCCTCACCTTGTAAATCTTTTTTGGTTTCTTTTGTCATAGACCGATTACTTGTCTTCCAGATAGGAGCTTACCAGAACACTGAGAAGCTCGTCCCGTTCAATTTTGCAGATCAGACTGCGGGCAGATTGATGGTTGGTGATATAGGTAGGATCGCCGGACAAGATATAGCCTACGATCTGATTGACCGGATCGTAACCCTTTGCCCGAAGTGCCGCATAGACCTGTGTCAGAATGGACTGTACGACTGCCTGTCTGTCATCCGCCTTCGGAAGTACGATCGTATTTTGGTTTAACGTATCATGCTGGTTTGCCATATAATCATTCCTTTCTGCCATCGAGAGACTGCATCAGATCCGAAAATCCCGTTCTCAGTGGATAGTTATTTATATTATAATACATCTTTACGCATTTTGCAAGAGCTAAATTCATATTTTTCTGAACTTTTGGCGATACTTTTCCTGAAGGTTTCACACACAAAGGAAGGTTTGCATCATGAATCTTTTTCACGTCCTCTGGCGTACCCTTTTCTCTCTGGTGGTTCTCTTTGTTCTCACAAAGCTCTCCGGTGCCAGACAGGTCTCCAACATGAGTCTGTTCGACTATATCAACGGGATCACCATCGGCTCCATTGCCGCCGAAATGGCCGTCAATCCCGACGGAAACGTTCTCTATCCCCTGCTTGCCATGGTGATCTACGGACTGTCGGTTTTTCTGGTGCATTTCACCGAATGCAAGATGCCGAAAACCCGAAAAATTCTCGTGGGCAAGCCCCTGATCCTCTTCCAGAATGACAAATTCTACCGAAAAAACTTCAAGAAGGCAAGCCTGTCGCTGGACGAGTTCTCCGCTCATCTTCGCACCCAGGGTTACTTTGATCTCACCGGCATCCGTCTGGTGATTCTGGAGGAATGCGGCAAGCTGTCCGCCCAGCCAAAGGAGACCAATCGTCCCACAGAGGTAAGAGATCTGGGAAGTCAGCCCGCAGACCCGCCGGAGCTTGTGTCCGTAATCCAGGACGGCAGTGTGGACCCAGACGGACTGCGCAAAATCGGCAAGGATTCAAACTGGCTGTCCAAAAAGCTGAAGGAGTCGGGCTACTCTGCCGAAGAACTGTTTCTTGCCGTAGGGGACACCGACGGGCGGTTCTATGCCTACCCCATTGAAAATCAGGAGAACTGATCACCGATAGTAGAGGTAATAGGCGATCAGCGACCGCTCCCGTCCCTCATGTTCAAGATCGGGTCCGGTCAGAATCACCCCGTCCAGGCTCATCAGCTCGGAAATCTGAAGCTGCTGTATGGGACATCGGAAGAGAACATCCATGGAGGCATAGACCAGAAAATCCTCTCCCTTAATGCAGAGACTGCCCTCCTTGCCCACAACAATGTCCTGATTATCAATCCGCTCGGTGACGTATTTGATATGCTTTCCGGCAACCTTGTTTGCCATCATGACCCGATAGGCGGGAGTTCCCTCCTTGGGTGTGCGTTTAAACGGATTCTTCACGGTTTTATCCTCCCCGGTCCGATATAGGTATAGGCATATTATACCATAAGACTTTGGGCTTGTTTGAAAATTTTGTGTAAAAAATTTCCGATTTTTTTCGGAAAAGCTCTTTTCAGATTCAAAAAAATGTGCTATAATATCGTGGTTATCGAATGAAAATACAGGAAAATTCCAATGTCGTTTCATCTGCCCTTTCACGGCGGCATGATGAGAACAGGAAGAACAGGAGTGGAGACTTTGATTAGAAACGATCTGAGAAACATTGCGATTATCGCCCATGTTGACCACGGCAAGACGACGCTGGTTGACGAGATGCTCAAGCAGGGCGGTGTATACAGGGAAAATCAGGCAACCACCGAGCGGGTCATGGACTCGGGTGACCTGGAACGTGAGAGGGGCATTACCATTCTTGCCAAAAATACCGCCATTCACTACAACGGGGTGAAGATCAACATCGTTGACACCCCCGGTCACGCCGATTTCGGCGGTGAGGTAGAGCGGATTCTGAAGATGGTCAACGGCGTTATCCTGCTGGTGGATGCCGCAGAAGGTCCCATGCCTCAGACCCGTTTCGTTTTGCAGCGCGCTCTTGAGCTGAACCACCGTGTTATCGTGGTTATCAACAAGATTGACAAGCCCGACGCACGGCTTGACGAGGTTCCCGATGAGATTCTCGATCTGCTGATTGATCTGGATGCCTCCGACGAACAGTTGGACTCCCCTATCCTTTACTGCTCGGGCAGAGCCGGCACGGCAACCAAGGATCCCTCCGTCCCCGGAACCGATCTGCGTCCCCTGTTTGACACCATTCTGGACTATATGCCCGCTCCCGAGGGCGACGAGACCGCTCCCCTCCAGATGCTGGTCTCCTCCATCGACTACAACGACTATGTGGGCAGAATCGGTATCGGCAGAGTGGAAAACGGCATTATCAAGGTAGGTCAGGACGTATCCATCTGCAACTACCATACCGGCGAACAGCCCCGCCGTACCCGAATCATCTCTCTGTTTGCCTTCGACGGTCTGCGCCGTGTGAACATCGAACAGAGCCTTCCCGGCGACATCGTCTGCTTCTCGGGTGCCGAGAACATCACCATCGGCGATACCATCTGCGCCTTGGATGCCCCGAATCCCCTGCCCTTCGTCAAAATTTCGGAGCCCACGCTGGAAATGACCTTCCAGGTCAATGATTCTCCTTTTGCCGGTAAAGAAGGCAAATTCGTCACTTCCAGACAGATCAGAAAGCGTCTGTACGACGAGCTTCTCAAGGACGTCTCCCTGCGAGTCAGCGACGGTGAAACCACCGATTCTTTCAAGGTCTGCGGCAGAGGCGAGATGCACCTGTCCATTCTGATCGAGACCATGCGCCGTGAAGGCTTCGAACTGGCGGTTTCCTCCCCCCGCGTCATCTACAAGGAAATCGACGGCAAGCTCTGCGAGCCTATGGAACGGGTCTACATTGATGTGGACACCGAATATTCCGGATCGGTTATGGAAAAGCTGGGTGCCCGCAAGGGTGAGCTTGTGGATATGTCTGTACACGGCAGCCGTACTAAGATGGAATACTCCATTCCCGCCCGTTGCCTTTTCGGCTATCGCTCCAAGTTCATGACCGATACCCGTGGCGAGGGCATTCTGAACTCGATTTTCGACGGGTATCAGCCCTACAAGGGCGACATCACCGCCCGCTACACCGGATCGCTGGTTGCCTCTGAGGCAGGTGAGACCACTTCCTACGGTCTGTACAACACGCAGGACAGAGGTGCCATGTTCATCGGCGTTCAGACTCCGGTCTACGAGGGCATGATCGTGGGCGAGAATCCCAAGATCGGTGACATCGCCGTAAATCCCTGCAAGACCAAGCAGCTGACCGCCATCCGTTCCAAGGGTGCTGACGAGAAGCTGATCCTGACCCCTCCCCGCATCATGGGTCTGGAGGAGGCCATCGAATTCATCGCCGACGATGAACTGATCGAAGTCACTCCCAAGAGCATCCGTCTGAGAAAGTCCATTCTGAACACTCAGAATCGACTCAAAGCTCAGGCAAAACTGAAGAAATAAAGGGAATACAATCATAATCGGGCAGCCGCAAGCATTTGCGGCTGCTCTTTTTTGATGTCCATCAGTGGGAAGGCTGCCGCAATTCATCACGCCATCCTTTGTTCACAATATGTTTACATTTATTTGTGTTAGATACCTTGACAGGTGAGGTATATTATGATATAATGCAGTCACAAAGGAGGTTCCGTTCCGATAAAAACCGGAACTGCGAGTTTGCGTCCGCCCATTGACCGGGTGCATTTACAGGCATGGACGAAGCCGAATCAAACTCGAACGAAAAGAAGAAAGGCACGGTAATAAATATGTCGATAACATCCGATCTGCTCCGGGGCAACACCGACACCATCATTCTTGCCCTGCTGCAAAAAGGTGACAGCTATGGGTACGAGATCAACAAATCCATATCCCAACATTCGGGCGGCGGTCTTGTTCTGAAGGAAGCGACCCTCTACTGCGCATTCAAGCGTCTGGAAGAGGCGGGGTGCATTGCATCCTATTGGGGAAGCGAGGAAAGCGGTGCCAGACGGCACTATTACACGCTGACCGGAATTGGCAAGCAGACGCTGGAAAAGCAGAAAAATGAGTGGATCTCCGCCCGCACCATTCTGGATCAACTGATTCTTGGGGACAACTGAGCCTCAAAAGAGAAAAATATGAAAGGAATGAACCCATCCCATGTCAAACAGATACGAAAAGCTGGATAATTTTCTGAATGATGCCTTCAGGGGCTCTCCCAACACCCTTGAGGCAAACGAACTGAAGGTGGAAATTGCCACCAATCTGCGGCAGATGTACGACGAACTGCTGGCATCCGGTCTTTCCGAAGAGGAAGCCCTCGCCCGTACCTGCGACTCCCTCGGCAGTCCGGAGGAGCTGTTCGGACCCGGGTCACGGGATTCCTACCGGACCGACGCTGCCTCCGCCGGGTCCGATTACCGTCAACCGACTCCCACTCATACAAGACCGATCAAACCTCCGGCATCGCCTCTGCGCCCGCTGATCATCACCATCGGCATTCTGCTCTGCGCCCTGTGCTGGCTCCCCACCGCCATCCTGGCGGTCAGTGGGGTGGATCAAGCCGGATGGATCGCCTCACCCATTCTCCCCATGGTATCGCTGGGCGTCTTCTGCTTTATCTATGCAGGCAGTATGCGTCTGGGTGCTTCTCTGAAAACCAAACTGCACTATACCCTGATCGGTCTGGGCGTTGGCTGTGAAATCAGCTGTGCCGTTCCCGTCATGCTTCTGCAAAGCAGAATCGGCGTTTCCCTTCTGCTCGTCCTTGTGGGACTGGGTATCGTCCTGATTGTGGGCGGTGCCATGATTCCCACCGACAAATGGGATTCCGAGGGCATTGATCCCCCCGAAAAGCATCCCGAAACGCCGCTTGAAAAATCCATCTGGCTGATCACCTTAGCCGTTTATCTGCTGGTTTCCTTCCTGACCGGAGCGTGGGCGGTTACCTGGATCCTCTTTCTGATCGGTTCTGCCGTCAAATCGCTGATCCGATCCATTCTCGAACTAAAAAAAGAGAATGAGAACGACACACCGAAAATCTGACGAAAGGACGGTACCCTACTATGAACACCAAAAAAACGCTGAAGGCAAACATCGTTGTCAGCATCCTCCTGATTGTGGTTCTGACCGCCGCACTGATTGCGGGTATTTTCATGTCCGCCCGCTCCTTCGATCTGTTTGATCTGAATTTCGACAGTTCCGACGGTTTTTTCGGACTTGGCTTTTTTTCCGGAGTATCCGGCGATAGCAGTTACACCGCCGACCCCTGCACGGTGAGTGCCGACGATATTAAGTCGCTGGACATCGGCTGGGCGGCAGGTGAGATCAGAATCACCGTAGAGGATGGGCTGGATCAGATCAAAATCTCCGAGACAGGGGACAATTCCAAGCATCAACTCTGCTGGGAGCTGTCCGGCGACGGTACCCTCCATCTTCGCTACACCCAAAAAGGCGGTTTCATCATCGGAAGCTATCCCAAAAAGACGCTGACCGTCTGTCTGCCCGCTTCGGCAGACCTGAATCTGCTCAAAATCAACGCCTATTCTTCCTCGCTGAGCGCAAACGGACTGGACATCGGACAGTTGGATTATGACGGCGCATCCGGCGGCATCAATCTGCAGAACTGCAAAATCGCCGCCGACTGCCTGATTGACAAGGCATCCGGCGACCTCGAGATGACCTCCGTGGAAATCGGCGGCAGGCTGGACATCGGAAATGCGTCCGGTGCCATCACGGCAGAGTCGCTGACTGCCGATCGCATCAACATCGACACAGCAAGCGGAAAGGTCACTCTGAACAACACCCATTGCAGTTCTCTTGAGCTGGATAGTGCGTCCGGCGGCATCTATTACAGTGGAACCGTGGACCGTGTGGATCAGGAAAGCGCATCGGGTAAGGGTGAATACCGTCTGGTCAATGTCCCCACCCAAATGGATTTTGACAGTGCATCCGGCAGCGTGATCCTCTATCTGCCCGCCGATGCCGGGTTCCATGCCTCTCTGGACAGTGTCAGTGGCTCCATCAGTTGCGGATTTGCGGATGCCACGGTGGAGAAGAAGTCTGCCGTCCGCACCGGAAACGGCAACTGCTCCATCGAAATGGACGCTGCCTCGGGCAGTCTGTCCATTTTGCCCAACGGATAAAGCCCGTAAGGTACAGCATTTCATGTAAACCCATTTTGCCCGGAGCCAAATCCCCGTAGTTTCTCTCAAAAACCTTTTGAGAATCTGCTTGACAGGGGGCACATTGCCGCCTCCTATGGGAAAGTTGCTCCGGGTATTCTATCCTTTATGAGAGGAGCATGATAACATCATGTGGGATGAACATAAAAAAGCACCGATTCTGGAATTTCTCTGGTGGGTGTTCCTGCTCTGGCTGTTCAGCAGTGGCGTCAATCTGCTGTTGGAGCCCTATTCCATCCTGTTTGTACAGGATGGCAGGATCACTGTGGGATATGTTGTGTATGCCATCGTAGGCATCCTGATCTCCACCCCAAATCCCATGATCGCAATCTACATTGTTTTGAGACGGCACGGGCAGATTTCCTCCGTCGGGGATTTCTGCAAGCGGATATTCAAAACCGAAAGCATTCCCAAAACCCTTCTGATAACCGTGCTGTTCTGTGGCAGTGCCCTTTGCGCCGCATTTTTTAACGGCATGCGTACCGATGCGCCCTGGTATCTGTTTTTCTTGGCACTTCCCCTGATGGTCATCGGCGGCGGGGTAGAGGAAGTGGGATGGCGGGGATTTCTTCAGCCCGCCATGGAAAAGAGATTTCCCTATCCCATTGCCACCCTCCTTGTCGGTGTGATCTGGTATGTGTGGCATCTTCCCATCTGGCTGATGCCCACCTCCAATCACTACGGGGACAGTCTCATTGGATTTGCCATTACCATCTTCGTCTGGTCCTTTGCCGGGTCGGCGATTTACAAATCCACCAAAAGCGTCTTCGCCTGCGTCCTGTATCACACCTTCATCAATGCCATCGGTGCGGTGTACGACTGGAATGCCCTGTTCGACACCTTTCCACAAAGCATCGGCATGACGGTATACTATGCCGTCCTGTTCATCGGGTCGGTCCTTCTCTGGGTGATCTGTGACAGACGGGAGCGCAAGCAGAAATCATGACCCATCTCCCTGCGAAATTCATGGCACAAATGGGACTCTTCCCTTCCGTGCAGGATTTTGCAGGGATTTTTGGCGATTGTCCGGTCATTTCTCAACAACTTCTCAAAAAAGACTTTACTTTTTTCAAATCTATGCTATAATAATAAGAGTTATTTTTTTGCAAGGAAGGACTCATGTCATTTACAGAAGCATTATCCGTAAAGAATTCTCCTGCATCCGCCGTCGGCAAATCCTTCGTGATTCATACCCTCGGATGCAAGGTCAACCAGTATGAAAGTCAGGTCATCCGGGAGCATCTGGAGGCGGCGGGGCTTCGGGCAGTGGAGGATGGGGATGCCGACATCTGCATCATCAACACCTGCGCCGTCACCGCCGAATCGGAGCGCAAGGCACGGCAGATCATCCGCCGCACGGTGACCAAAAACCCCAATTCCTATGTCATCGTCACCGGATGCTATGCCCAACTTCGTCCCGGTGAACTTGCCGACATCCCCGGCGTCGCCTTCGTCTGCGGCAACCGCTCCAAACTGGCGGCGGCGGATGCCGCCATCCGATTTGCCCAAACGGGAGAGCGTCTATCCTCCGATCAGGTGGAAGGGCTTGCCGGTGCCGCATTCGAACGGGCGGCAATCCACCGCTCTGAACGCACCCGTGCCTATGTGAAGATTGAAGACGGATGCGAGTCCAAATGCGCCTACTGCACCATCAAGGATGCCCGTGGTCCGGTCCGTTCAAAAGCCCTTGCCGATACGGTGGACGAAGTGACGGGACTGGTTCAAGCGGGCTATCGGGAGATCGTGCTGACCGGAATCGAGATTTCCGCTTGGGGTCGGGACACCCATGAGGGCGATCTTGCCGACCTGATCACCGCTCTGTCGGAGATTCCCGGGCTGATCCGGGTACGGCTGGGATCGCTGGATCCTTCCCTGCTGACCCCTGCTTTTACCGATCGGATTGCATCTGCCGAAAATCTGGCTCCCCACTTTCATCTCTCCCTGCAAAGCGGATGCGACAAAACTCTTGCCGCCATGCGCAGACGGTACAACACCGCCATGATCGCCCGCAACGTCGCCCATTTGAGGAAGGTTCTCCCCGATTCCTGCTTCACCGCCGACACCATCGTGGGCTTTCCGGGGGAGACAGAGGAAGATTTTGAGCAGACTGTCGGATTTATCGAGGGACTGGGACTGTTGTACAATCACATTTTTCCCTTTTCCCGCCGCCCGGGAACCGAAGCCGACCGTATGGACGGACAGCTTTCCGAATCGGTGAAGGTAGAGCGGCTCCATCGGCTGGAAAACCTCCGGGAGGCAAGCACAAAAGCCGTTTGCGAAGGCTACATCGGCAGCGAGCGGACGGTTTTGTTTGAAGAATTTGACGGCAATCTGGCAAGCGGTCATACCGACAATTTTCTGGAGGTCGCCGCCCCGGCAGTGGTGGATCTGCACGGAAAGCTTGCCGATGTACGGCTGGACCGATATGAAAAGGGTCGGCTGATCGGAAAAATCACTCATATTTACGACTGAATCAGAAGGGAAATCAACAGAAATATGGAAACTTACACCACCTTCCGCAGTGTGGCAGAGGTCAATCTCAGCCACATACGGGAAAATCTGATAGAATGTATGAAACGGATTCCCGACGGAGTCAAGCCGGTAGGTGTCGTCAAGGCGGACGCCTACGGTCACGGTGCCCTGCGGACGGCGGGAATCATCTACGATCTGGTGGACGCCTTTGCGGTTGCCACCGTGGACGAGGCGTTAGAACTGAAAAGTGCGGGCTACGAGACCCCCATCTACATTCTGGGCTACGCCCATCCCTCCTCCTACAAAATCCTGATTGAGAACGACATCATTCCCGCCATTTTCAAGTGGGAAGATGCTGTCGCCTTCTCGGAGGTCGCAGAAAAGCTGGGCGTTCGGGCGAGAATCAACATCAAAGTGGACACCGGCATGGGACGCATCGGTTTTCCCGCCAATGAAGCCTCGGCAAGACTGGTGGAAAAAATCGCAAGTCTGCCCGGTCTTCGGATGTACGGACTGTTCATGCACTTTGCCACGGCAGATCAGGCTGACAAATCCTTCGCCGAGTGCCAGTTTGAGAGATTCAACCGCTTTATTGACGAATGCCACGCCCTCGGAGTGGATTTCGAAAACATCACCTGCGCAAACAGTGCCGCCGTTCTGGAGATGCCCCACACGGCGAAGACCGAAATGCGGGTTGGCATCGCCCTGTACGGCTATCTTCCCTCCGCCGAGGTGGTCACCACCGCAAAGCTGAAGCCCGCTCTTGTCTGGAAAAGTCACATTGCCTTTGTGAAAGAGATCGAAGCGGGACAAAGTATTGGATACGGTCAGACCTATGTGGCAGACAGCCGCCGTCGGATCGCCACCGTTCCGGTAGGCTACGCCGACGGTTACCCCAGAACCCTTTCCAATAAGGGTCGGGTGCGCATCGGGGACGGCTTTGCCCCCATCGTCGGAAGGGTCTGCATGGATATGTTCATGGTGGACATCACCGACCTGCCCGATGCCCGTGACGGCAGCGAAGTGATCCTGCTGGGGGAGGGCGTCAGTGCCGACGATCTCGCCGCTCTGACCGGAACCATCTCCTACGAGATTCTTTGCGGCATCTCCAAACGGGTACCCAGAGTTTATGTGAAGTAAGGAAAATCAAAGCCGCCGGTAAACCGGCGGTTTTGATTTTCCGGTTTCCCCTGCATGAGGGGTATCCGCTATCAGAAGACCGTGCAAAAAAATGTTTTCCAATGAAGGGGAAAAACCGAAAAAAATTGAAAGAAAACCAAAAAAACACTTGCAATTTCGAAAAAAACGTGATATAATGAATTCCACTGATTCTGCTTCGGAGCAGATTACGAAAATAAAGCAAAAGAACGGGGGGCTTTGCGCAATGGACAGTATTGATTTGAAGATTCTGCAATGCCTGAAGGCAAATGCAAGGGAAAAAGCAAGTGCGATCGGCGAGGAGATCAAGCTGTCGGTATCGGCAGTTACCGAGCGCATCAAACGGATGGAAACATCGGGAATCATCCGCCAGTATACGCTGATCATTGATCAGAAGAAGATCGGAAACGATGTGGCTGCCATTATGGAGGTGGCAATGGATCATCCCCGATATGAGGAAGCCTTCCTCGAAATGGTCAATGGCATTCCCTCCATTATTTCCTGTTTTCGGGTAACCGGTGATTTTGATTATATTCTTCAAATCGTCACCGACTCCACCGACGGGCTGGAGGAGGTCTATCGCACCATCCGCTCCTTCGACGGGGTCGCCAATACCAAAACCTATCTGATTCTGAAGAAGCTCAAGAACGAACATACCATCATTCCCAAGGATCTGGACAAACGCTGACCCTATGGGTCATACAGAAAGGAAAGCCATATGAAGGCAAATGCGGCAAGGATTGACTATCAGATCTTAATTGATGGGGACCGTGGACTGACGGTGGAATTCGATCAGTCCCAAAGTCCCATGAAGGAAGATCGGGTAACCTCCCTTGCCGCTCTTCTTGAGGAAAAAAAAATCCCCGGCGTGCAGGCAATTCTGCCAAACGGAAATCTTCTGACGGTGATCTATGATCCCCTGGTTCTGACCTACGGAAGGCTCAATCGGAATCTGGCATCCCTGATCCGCATCCTTGCCTCGAAGGAGCCGATGTCGGACGGGCAGGAATCGGACAGACAGGAAAAGGAGGGCGTTCCTCATGAAGATCATTGATCCCGGAACGGGGACCGCTCTCCGTGGATTCGGCAGATGCCGATGGTCGGAGGGGCTTCCCGAGGGGGGAGCGGCAGATCGGGATGCGCTCCGCAATGCCAATCTGCTGGTTGGCAATGCCGAAGGAGAGATCGCCATTGAAATGACCCTTCGGGGGATTACCGTCCTTTTTGAGGAGGATGCCGTCATTGCCCTGACAGGCGCGGATCGGAATCCCCGACTCAATGGAGAGAGAATTCCCAACTATTGTGCCCTGCCGGTTCATCAAAACGATTATCTCTGCCTGTCCGATGCCGGGGACATCGTCCGGGGACAGGTCAGCTATCTGGCAGTCCACGGCGGATTTTTGTCGGACAGCGAAAACAATGGCGATGGCGAGGACAGAGAGCTTCACTCAGGGGATCATCTGAAACTGAAAAAATCCCTGTCCATACTGCCGAACATGGAAAAAAGGCGGATGCTTCCTCCCTTTTATGAGGAGGAGATCACCCTGCGGGTCATTCCCGGACCCCAGGTGGACCATTTTACCGATGAAGCACTGAGAATCTTCTACAATAGCTCTTATACCGTCGCCGGGGAACCCGATCGCAAAGCGATCCGCCTTCAGGGGCGGGGACTGGATGCCGTCGGATATGAGGTTTCTCCCCGGGTAACGATTCCGGGAGCGGTACAGGTGGGGACTGACGGACAGCCGATTTTGTCCTTTGTGGATGCCCCGACCGTCGGGACGCTGATCCGGATTGCATCGGTGGCGACTGCCGATCTGCCGTTGGTAGGTCAGCTTTCGGCGGGCATGATCGTGCGATTCCGTCCCATTACGGTGGAGCAGGCGCAGGGATTGCTTCGGCGCAGGCACAAGGCTTATCTGAAAAGGAACAATGACGTCAACGCTTTGCCGAAGGATAAGATTTCCCTGTCACAGCGTGCGGTCGATTATCTGCTGAAGAATCGGAAGAAGTAACGGCAGTTCCGTCAAAAAACGTACATACCTGAAAATCCCTTGGATCCCGAAAATCGGGATCCAAGGGATTATAATTTGGGGGTATGTGTTTACTTTCCGATGGTTTCGGAGATGAACTCCTCGAAGATGGGGGTCCACCATTCCTCATAGCCCAGCGAATTGGGATGAATGTCATCTGCCATGTACTTGTTCAGCCACTGTGCCTGCTCTACGGAAGATTTGGCGGCAAAATCGGGATCGTTCCAGAAATCAATGACATAGATGCCCCATTTTTCCTGAATCTCCAGAAGGGCATCCACCATCTTCTGGTAGGCGGCGGAGTTGTATCGGGGACCGGTGTAGAAGGCAATAGGACAGTCGTACTTTGCCTTGATGTAAGCAATGATGTACTCAATGGCACCGCAGACGGTCTGGGTGTCGAAGTCGTCCATGTCATAGGAGTCGCTGATCTCGCCCAAAGGCTTGTTCTGAGTCGCATCGTTGGTGGAAAGCTGGCAGATAAAATAATCGGCGGTAGAAGGATGGGTACGGATGCTCTTCATACGGGATACATAGGAGGTCGAGTCGCTGTCCACAAGGGTGGTGCCGGAGACGGCATACTTCCAGCAGATACATCCGGTGGAATCCCGGAGATAATCCACCATGGAGACACCGCCGTTGGCAGAGCCGTAGGTGACCGAGGAGCCAAGCCAAACGATGGTTTTGCCTTCCAGAGAAACCTTCTCAGGTTCGGTGGGGAGCGGTTCGACGGGTGTAGTGGCTGCGGGGGTGGTTTCGGTGGTTGTGACAGTCGTCTCACCGGTCGTGGTGGTGACCTCGTTGCCGTCCGAGTTGCCGCATCCGGCGAGGATTCCCGTTAAAATGGCGGCGAGAACCAACAGTGCCGCAAAACTTCTTTTGAATGATTTCATGTTCTGTCCATCCTTTCATGTTATCAAAATCGTTTTTAATTGGTTACAGTATAGCACAAAAGGAAGCTTTTGTCAAGCATTTTTCCGCTTTTTCAGGAAAATAGCCTTAAAACACGGCGCAAAGCAGGAAAAACAGCCGATCCCACAGAAGCATACCGGATCTCCCCGCTGACATTGCCCTGCGCTTGCTCAAGAGAACAAGATTAACCGCCGATTCCTCCGGTTCTTACATAGCATCTGTCTGCCAAGCCGTTCTCGTCAAAATAAATACAAAACCATTCCTCCGGAGTGGTTCCCAGATACCCTCTTTGGGCTTCCCGAACGACATATACACATGTAATTCTTACATATTTTCCGTTTCGATCATCATCATAAAGAGAAGATTGTAATCTGTCAAACTCCCCATATTTTTCAATCACTTCCTCGGCGGTTTTCCCCTTGATCCAAAGTATGTTATATCCATACGGAAACAGGTTGGTTGCCACAATGTGAACAACAATCCCGATGAGAACAACCACGGCAATTGATATGCCAATGATTCGTTTTCTGCTTTTCAAAAGAACCCACTCCTTTTCTGTGAAGGTTGAATAATAAAACAGATCGGCTTTTCAGGTGGGGATGATATTTTGAAGGGGTAAATCGGATGCCCGATAGCCCACATCGGTCACTTTCCCCGGTTGGTCGGCATCGAATTCCGACTCCTTTCCAAATGCGGAAAACCAGTCTGCAAGGATGTTGTCAAACAGGACGGTGTCTTTGTCAAAATCGCAAGGATTGCTGCACGAATAGGATAGCTCTTTGGAATCGACACGGTATTCGATCATCATCCAATTTTGGCAGATACCGTTGCTTTTTTCATAACAGACAAAGACAAGAACCCCAGTTCAACCAGAGCGTCGAATAATTTTTCCAGAATCATAGCATTGCCTCGATTACCCATTTGTTCTCTGCCTTTTTCTCCGGCAGACCCACTCGATCAGTGCCGTGGGCAGACAGCCGCAGAGGTAGCAGAGAAGGTCGCTCCATGCGAAGGAGTTGCCCTGCCCGTAGCGGACCGAAATTATTTACTCGTTTTTGCCTACGCATTGGAACAAATGAAGGGACATTCTTTCATAATATGTATGTTTATACTCTTTTTCAGAGTCAGGACTGTACATAAATTCAGGAGACAGCCCATTTCTGGTGTATACGACCGTATGTTGTGGATAAGCTTGATATACAATTTGACTCTTGTAAACATGGATCGTCAGTATTGTCGATACGATTCCCGAACTCGCAAATGCAGTATGCAGTTGGCTGAAATGACTATAATCCTCTTCTGACAAGGGTACTGTTTCTGTTTTGTTTTTGGAGGAGTCCTCGTAGCGCAAATTCAAAACAAGATTATTCTGCGTACAACTCAGATGTATTTCTGACAGATCAGAATCTTCGGCTTTTTTCTCATCCCAATAATCATATGCAATTGCTGACACCCGTTCAAAATCCTTTTTATAGTTTTTGAAGTTTTGAATCTCCAAACCTCCCGCACCGTAAAAAAGGTCACCGTACAAGCCATAAATCGCATGGCTCACATAAAACACAAACAAGACAATAACGCATACCACAATGATTGCAAACAGGAGATCACTTTTATGTTTTATTTTTTTCATTTTAATTTCACACCTCAACAGCTTCCGAAAAGGAAATGAAAAATGAAATCAGAGTTACAAATGGCATCGGCTGAGCATCTGAAGCCCAATGCACAATCGCTCCTTACCCATTTGTTTTCTGCCTTTTTCTCCGGCAGACCCACTCGATCACTGCCGTGGGCAGACAGCCGCAGAGGTAGCAGAGAAGGTCTGCCCATGCGAAGGAGTTGCCCATGATAATGACGAAAAAACGAATCGAATCCAACCCCAGCAGCTCCACCAGAGGAATCGCCTGAGAACACTCCACCAAAACGGCAAACATGAAAATCCACGGCGAGAGGAAGTCCGGACGTCCCGGGAAAATCCCACGAACCAGACACCAGATCAGGATGACCACCAGCACATCCCCGATATAGGGACGGATGAAATTGTCGTGGACAAACAGGGCGATCAGCACCTCGACGAAAAGTAGCAGGGCGGCAGTACTCAGACAGACGATGCGGGTAAGCACGGTATGGGACCTTTTGGGATCAGACATATCTCCATCCTCCGGAAATCACAATTTCCCGCTCGGTAAGCATCTGGTTGAGTTTCTCAACGGTCATGGGATCGCTGACCGACCTCTCCCAGACGTCCACCAGATAATAGCGTAGAAAGGACCCCTTTTTCTCCACTTCCAGGCAGATGAAATCGCTGTTTGAACGGTATGCGGTTACATTCTCCACCAGTACGCAGAATTCATTATCCCCGGTGGACAGGCAGAAATTGAACTGTCCGTCTTCCTTATGAATGCAGTAGTCTCCGGTAAACCGGATTTCGTCCGACCCGGCAATAACCCGGATACTTGCGGAATAGGAGCTGAGAATTTCGGTTGCCCGGGACTCGGTAAGATTGTATCGGCGAAAATCCTCCACAGGCTGATAGTTGTATTTGAGCACCTTCAATGCAGATTCGGCATACCACCGTACCGATGGGTCTTCAGCCTCCTGACAGAGCCGATCCAGATAGGGGACGGCGGCGGCACCCAGATCCTCCAGAGTCCCTATATCAACGGTGTCCAGCTCCCCGGAGAGATAGGCTTCGGTGTTGTAGCGGGCAATGGTGGTGTTCACGTCGGCATACAAAACGCCGATGCCCAGAAGGGTGCAGACAATCAGCGATACTGCCATATAGGGAAATTTGGGGACGATCAGACGGACGATCAGGCAGATGAAGGAAATGCCCATCATGATCATGAAGACGGTGGTCAGTACCCGAAGCTCGGTCAGTCCGTAGTTGTCAATGTACAGGACCATCTTGGAGATGGCAGTTCCCACCAGAACCAGATTGAACAGCGAAATGAAAATGCCGAATCCCTTGACCGCTGTCGGAATATCCGCCGCCTCCTCCTTCTTAACCAGCGTGAAGGCGCAGAACATCAGGACGAAGTTGATCACCGAGATGGTGCATAATTCAAAGAAGCCCTGTCTGGCGTAGCCGGCACAGGAGAAGTCCTCGGGCAGAATCCTCCAGAAGGCAGAGAAAAAGTAGGTCAGCTGTGAGAAAAGATAGAAGAGATAGAAGAAGGAGAGCAGACCGAAAAATCCGCAAAGAATGGGGGAAACAATAAAGCGGACGGAAAAACTCCGGTTGCCGGAAACCGGCAGTTTATGACGCAGAGCAAAGAGCAGTCCCGCCAGAAGAGGCGTCAGAACAAGGGCGAGGATCACATGAATCAGAAGCGTTCCGATCTGCCCGAAGACGATGTCAATCAGGGAGGCAAAAGCGGCGTCCGATTTGATCATCAGGGGAAGGAGGATCGCCATGGCGGGAATGCCCAGTCCCAGTCCGATGAGAACATAACCTATTTTTCTTAACTTTTTCCCGTCTTTCTCGGCAAGGATCATCCCCTTGAAAGGGGCGGTCAGGAAGGAAAAGGGATAGATCAGAAGGGTTCTCAGGGCGTCGTAGATCAGGCGGAATCCGCCGGTTCCGTGCCGGAGCACGCCTCCGAAACTGCCTGCGTAGATCGACCACAGGAAGAAGACCGCCAGAAAAGCGATGCCCAGCGTGATACTTTCACAATAAAGAGCAAAAACCGGCACGATGCAGAGGGACAGAATTCCGCAGATCACGGGGAAGGGATGAAAATCGCCTTTCTTGGCGAGGTAAAGGGTGGTGATCAGGAAGAGGACGGCATAGGCGACGGTAAATCCCAGCCGCACCCCACCGCAAAAGCCGAAGTCCACCAGAAGAAAGGCGGCGACAAAGGAAAGAATCAGAAAAATCAGATCCCTTTTGTCGGCGGCGGCTGTTTTGCGGGGGAGATTACAGGAATCGGATGCGGGGATGTCGGATGAGCTTGGCTGATTATACATAAAAATCGGTTCCTTTCGCTTTATTTTTTGGGATAATGGGTTATTTTTTCAGGTTTTTGAAGTTCCGATAGCATCGGTTGATCCCTGCCGCCACAGAAAGAAGATGGAGAATCAGCAGGGCGGCAAGGACAGCGGTGGTGCAGAGCAGGGCGGGCAGGAAGACGGCGGGAGCGTAATAAAAGCAGACGGGAAGCAGAATTCCCATTTCAAGCAAAATCAGGGAGAGAAGAACGGCGGCGACGGTGACCTTACGGATTGGTGAATCGGGATTCCGAATCCATTGGCGCAGATTCAGGTACAGTACGGTTTCTGCGGCAAAAATCGGGATAAAGCACAGGATCAGCACGGGAAAGATCAGACCCATCAAGGGATCGCCGTTTCGGATTGCTTCATTGGTCCATTGGTTGGCAAGGTACAGGAAGGCGGCGAGCGTCAGGGAAAGGGCAATGGCATATGCCGCCGATAGGATGGCGGATTTCTTCACGGTTTTCCCTCTTCGTCGGTATACTCCAGCAGATCGCCCGGCTGGCAGTTCAGCTCCCGGCAAAGGGCTTCCAAGGTAGAAAAACGGATTGCCTTTGCACGGTTGTTCTTCAGAATGGACAGATTGACCGGGGTGATGCCGACCTTCTCGGCAAGCTCCCCAAGGGAAATTTTCCGCTTAGCCATCATGACGTCCAGATTGATTTGTATTTTCATGGTTTCATCCACTCTTTCTGTATTTTCAAATGGTCAGACTGTTTTCATCACTCAGTTCGGTTGCCGCCGCAAAGACCTGCACCAGCACCTGCAAAAGGAATCCGATCAGCAGGATTCCCAATCCCAGAATGCAGAGGGAAAGATATTTGAAGGTGAACAGCAGGCAGAGAACGGCTACCGCCATGGCAAGATAGCTGATGATGCGGAACAGAATGGTGTTTTCTCTGACGAACAGCCGATCGTGGGCGATGTTCCAGAGAATCCGCATGAGCATGGCGACGGCGGCAAAGCAGATGGGATAGGCGATATAGAAGGCGATCAGCAGATCGGTGTATCCCACATTCCCCTCAATCCGGGTGTCGAAATACCACGCCAGCAGGGGCTTGGCGCAAAACAGCAGGACAACCGATCCGACAAGAATCAGTGCGGCAAAGGTGAAACAGAATACAGTCAGAAATTTTTGTCTTTTCATGGAAGTTTCTTCCTTTCGTTTGTGTTGTTCTGATTATAGCACATGGTTTTTCGTTTGTCAATAGTTTTTTATCGAAAAACGATATTTTTTTATTGAAAAAGAAATAAGCCGCCAAAGACATCCTTGGCGGCGTTCGTGCGGAATTTTTCCGAGAGGGAGCGGGGGACGGTTGTGGAAGAAGAGAGGGACCGACTGAACCCCGTTATGCCAGGTGTTCCAGCAGAAACTTCCGGAATTTGGGGTACCACCACTCGCTGTATCCCACGAGCCTTGGGTGGATGGGATCCTCCATATAACGGGCGTAGTCGGCGGGGGAGACGGCAAGCATTTCGGGATCGTTCCAAAGATCGAGAATCTCAAATCCAAGCTCCTCGGAAAGGCAGTAGAGCAGATCGACCATCCGACGGTAGTTCAGACTGTCAAAACGGGTTCCCGTATAGAAGAAGACGGGACATCCCCACGTGCGCCGTGTATAGCTGACGATTTCCCGGATGGCGTCCTCAATGTTCGAAATGGAGAGATTCTGGGAGGCATCATTGGTGGAAAGCTGGCAGACCATGGCGTCTGCCTGAATGTCAGTGGGCAGACGCCCATGCTTCATCCGTGCAACGTAGGTAGTATCGCCCTCGCCCGCCATGGTGGTGCCGCATACCGCTTCTTTGTACAGGATCACGCCGTCCCGCTCTGCCAGCAGATCGGCAAAGGAAATCCCGCCTGCCGCCGATCCTTCGGTGACAGAGGAACCCAAAAACAGAATTTTTTTACCCTTCAGACTGTTCATTGTTAGAATCCTTTCTTTCCCGCAGACTTGAGTTTGGGTCGGTTCCGACTCTGCG
>JBJDZN010000057.1:0-22733 GCA_051868045.1 Eubacteriales bacterium | reverse complement strand
GGAGCTTGAAAGGTTCAAGTCCTTCCCTTTCATTCACCTCAAAAAAGGCACCCCAAAAGGGTGCCTTTTTGAGGTGGTACGGATGACAGGACTTGAACCTGCACGAATTGATCACCGGAACCTAAATCCGGCGCGTCTGCCAATTCCGCCACATCCGCATATTTTGATTTATTATACACCATTTCTTCGGCTCTGTCAAGTCTTATTGAAAAAAATCACAGAAAAAGACGATCCCTGCCTTATCAGATGAGAAAATCCCCCTGTTGTCGACTGACAACAGGGGGAAAAAGAGGCTTATTCGATCTCAAGCTGCTTCTTTTCGGGCAATGTCTGAGTCTTCTTGGGAAGTGTCAGAGACAGAACGCCGTTGTCGTATTTTGCCTTGATGTTTTCAGTATCCACTGCCGATACATCATAGGAACGGGCGTATTTGCCGTAGGAACGCTCCATGCAGACATATTTGTCCTTGTCCTCGGTCTTCTTCTCGCTGTGACGCTCTGCACGGATCGTCAGCGTTTCGCCGTCCAGATCAAGATGAATGTCATTCTTATCAAATCCGGGCAGATCGGCTTCGAGAAGGTAATGATCGCCTTCATCGGTAATATCGGTCTTGAATTCTGCTATATCCGAGTTGCGGAAGAATCCGCAGAAGGGATCGCCGAAGAATGCTCTTTCAAAATCTTCCATTTCCTTAAAAGGATTATAGGTGACAACCTTGTTGTTCTTACGATAGGGTATGAGTTCAAACATAATAAATACCTCCAAAAATATTAAATGTACTTTTATGTCCGTCCTGGTTCCTTCATGGTCGGGCTGACTGCTGCCATTGAATTTTATTCCTGCATCGCTACAGCACCGTTGATACAGGATACCGATTGAAATAGCCCATTTGAATTCCCCCTTATCTGATCTGATGGGCAATTGGTTTAGAGTGCTAAGGTTTTCATTCTCATCTCGTCCTTAGTTCCTCTTTTTCCCTTTCGTTGTCTTTATTATAACCCTCGTTTTTGTACATTTATAGGTGATTTTATGAATAATTTGTAAATCATTAGCACTCTTTTAAATAGAGTGCTAATTTGCAAGACAAAAAGAATCAGGTGACCCGGACATTATTCGGTCCGGAGCACCCGATCTTGTAACGGTAAAATTATGCGTTGAAGGCGGCGAATGCTTTATAGGTCATATAAAGATCCGCTTTGGAGATAACCTCATAGGGAGCGTGCATAGACAGCACAGGTACACCCAGGTCTACCACATCAATGTTCTTCTCGGCTATGTAGATGGCGACCGTTCCGCCGCCTCCCTGATCGACCTTTCCAAGCTCGCCGGTCTGCCAAACGACGCCTGCATCGTCGAAAATCTTGCGGACATATCCCACAAACTCAGCCGTTGCATCGGAGGTTCCGCTCTTTCCTCTGGAGCCGGTATACTTGGTCATAACCACACCCTCATTGATATAGCTGGAGTTTCTGGACTCATAAACCTCGCCGAAGTTGGGGTCATATGCAGCATTGACGTCAGCAGACAAGCACTTGGAGTGCTCCATCAGAGCATGATAATTGACGCCGGTTGCCTCTGCAATTTCTTCCATCAGGTCGGTGAAGACTTTAGACTGCATACCGGTTGCTCCTCCGCTTCCGACCTCTTCCTTATCGGCGAGAATTACCATCAGCGTATGAACGGGGTTCTTCGTTGCAAGAAGAGCCATCAAAGCGGGATAGGAGCATACTCTGTCGTCGTGACCGTATCCGCCGATCAGCGAACGGTCAAATCCCACGTCACGCGCTTTGAATGCGGGAACCAGAGACAGCTCGGCAGACATCAGATCGCCTTCGGTAATGCCGTACTTTTCGGAAAGAAGCTTCATAACGCCCAGTTTAATGTCACCACCGGCGGACAGCGGCTTGGAGCCGATCAGAATGTTCAGTTTCTCTCCGGGGATGCCGTCAGCCATTGGACGGGATACCTGATCCTTTGCCAGATGAGGCAAAAGATCATTGATGTAGAAGATGGGATCGGACTCGTCCTCACCGATCACCACGTCAGCATAGCTGCCGTCGGAACGGACAATTCTACCGTGAAGGGCAAGGGGAATTGCTGTCCACTGATACTTCTTGATCCCTCCGTAATAGTGGGTTTTGAAGAAGCCCAGATTGCCTTCCTCATAAAGAGGATGCTGCTTTAAGTCGATTCTGGGAGAGTCAATATGGGCGGCAGAAATGCGAACGCCGTTGGCAGTGGATTCACTGCCGATGGTAAAGAAGAAAATCTGCTTTCCACGGTTGTTATAGTAGTACTTTCCGCCGACCGTCATGGGATCGCCGAACTGATAAGGAATATAGCCTTCTTTTTCTGCCAGAGCGATAGATGAAATTACCGCTTCCCTTTCGGTTTTGGATGCGTCCAGGAAGGATTTATACCCCACTGAGAACTGCTCCATTTCTGCCTCTCCGGCTTCGTCCAGAACCTCATAAACATTCTTCTTTTTGAAAAGAAGCTGTTCCTTCATTTGCTTGATTTCATCATCTGATGCAAACATTTTATACCTCCGAATCCAAAATATCTTTGTATTTTTCCACAGCAACATTGACCTTTTGGACATAGGTTGCTGTTTCTTCCAATGGGATATTGACGAGTTTACCGTCCTCACAGTACCGCTCATCTGTGAGCCACTCTCTGACATTGCCCATTCCCCCGTTATAGGCGGCATAGACGATCTCCCAATCGCCGAAATAATCGTAGAGATAGGCAAGGTAGCAGGTTCCGTAAAAAATGTTGACCTCCGGATCGGTCAGGCTTTCCTCAGGATGCACCGGGGTATCGGGATTGGCACGGACATAGCGTTCCTGCATATCCAGAAAGGTTGAGGGTTTCAACTGCATGAGTCCCACTGCACCGGATGAGGACACTACGGCAGGTCGGAAGCTGCTTTCCACAAAAATGACGCCGTAAATAATCTCAGGCGGGACCTCAAACTCTTCCGAAGCATTCAGGACGATCTCCATATATTCCAGAGGATAACTTTTTTCTTCCATTTCCTCCTGAGACTCACCGACCTTTGCCAACGTGACAACCACCAGCACAATTACCAGAAGAACCGTCAGGACGGTCAGGGCAAAGGGTCCAATACAATTTTTCGGTCTCACCCGGCGACCTCACTTTCGATAACGGCAAGGACTTTGTCGATCTGTTCCTCCGGGTCCTCTGTTCCGTTATTTCGGATAACGAAGTCACAATGCTGACGAAAGAAGGCATCCTCATGCTGATTCTGAATCCGCTTTAACGCCTGCTCTCTTGTACGCCCGTCCCGCTTGCAGATCCGCTCAATCCGGATTTCGGGATCGGCTTCCACCGCCAGCGTATACTGACATTCCCGATCAAAGCCCGACTCAAAAAGCTGCGGTGCATCCACCAGCACCATGCCAACGCCCTTGGCGGCATAAGCAGCGATTTGGGTGCGAACCTCTTCAAGAATATAGCGATGGACGATTTTGTTAAGCTGTGCAAGTTTTTCAGGATCGGAAAACACCATTTCCGCCAGCTTTGCCCGGTTAACGGAACCGTCGGGTTGGAGAATGTCCCTGTCGAACTGTTCGGTAAGAGCCCTGACACAGTCGCTGCCCGGCTCATAGAGGGTATGGGTAATTCCGTCGGTATCAATGGAAGGAATCCCACGGCGGGCAAACAGACCGGAAACATATCCCTTTCCGCTTCCGCTGATCCCGGTCAATCCGATCACTACCATGCCAGCACCCCTCCCATCCTGCTATGTAAAATGCGTCCTGCGGCTGCCCTTTTCTGCCGTACCGAAAACATCCGCAGGGGAAAACCGGATGACCGTATTATAGCATACTTTTTCCGACTTTTCAAGAGGTTTTTGTTAATTCAGAATGATGATCGAAAAATTCAGGAAAAGGCAGAAAAACAGCCAGATACTATAAAACAGGAGGATCAGAAAAATGATTAAGCTGGTTCGAAACAGCTTTCCCATGGTAACAAGAGTGAGAAAAAGATGAAGTATCAGCACCAAAAAGGCGATAACAATGGCTTCCAGACCGAAAAAGATCGGGTACCACAACAAATTGGACAGAATGACCAGGGCTAGCCAGAAAAGAGAGCGATGAACACAGTTGTTGCCCAGACATTTGGTCTGTCCCAGAATAAATCCCACACAGGCACCAAGCAGAAGATACAAAATGCTCCAAATTATGATAAAAGACGCTACAGAGGGAGCCATTCTTGGGAGAACCAGACACCGATAAAGATAGGAGCTTCCTCCGAAAATGCCGGTCAGCATTCCCAAAAACAGCATGATAACGGCAGACAGCAGGACGAGCTTCCAATTGACAAAGTGAATTTCACTGCGGATTCGATTGATCAGATTGTGTTTGCACTTCAAAAAAATCACCTCATCGCAATGTATGAGGTGATTTTGAATTCTATGCTATCCGTTATGAACGGTACAGTATCGGTTATATTGCTGTCCGCTGGAAACATAACTCTTACCTGAGTACAGATGTCGGTAGTTGTAAAGATTCCAGTAGAAGGGATAATTGGCGTTACTCAAGTACGGTGCGACATTGCCAAGCTCCATATAGGTGTACTGACCGTCGGTAACGTAGACATTGAAAGGAAATTCTCTGGGATTCTTCAGCTGCAGCAGTCCCACATAAATACATTCGGAATCAGGGCAATTGGGACCCGCTATTCCATGACCCTTGCAGTACTTGACCAGAACATGACAGTCACACTCTTCACTTGGGAGCGTTTCCTTGGTGAAATAGCCTACCGCCACACGGCTTCCTCTGGGATCGGCTTCGCAGGCAGACGTGATCAGCTTGCCCGAATCCATACAGTATTTCGCCTCAATCAGAAGATCACGGTCAAAGGTTTTGAGGGTTTCCTCACCGGATGCCACACGATCGAAGATCGCTTGGTGAAGCTCCATCATGACGGCGTTCCAAAGAACATTATGCTCGTTGCTGATTGTTCCCGACAGGTCCTGAGATTCTACAAATCCGGTCCAGATACCGCCCAGATAGTAGGGGGTAAATCCGATAAACCACTTGTCGTAGTTACGGTTGGTGGTTCCCGTCTTTCCCGCTACATTGACAACCTTGGCAAGAGGAGCAATACTCGTAGATGCCGTAGCCCCGGGATAGGTGATAACCGATTCCAGCAGCTTGGTCATAACCTGCGAATTTCCCTCGCTGATGACGATTTCGGAAATGGGCTGATTGTCAATCAGAACATTCCCTTCATTATCCCGGATTTCCAGAATGGTGCGGGGAGAGGTATAGATTCCGTTATTGGAGAAGATGGAATAGGCGGCAGTGATTTCTTCCAGGGTAACACCGTAGGTCAGACCGCCAAGTCCGAGAGAAGCATAGTTTTTGTCGGTGGAAACCAGCGTCGAAATATGCAGCTTATTGGTGAGGAAATCGTAGGACTGATTGATGCCCAGCATTGAGAGCGTATGAACCGCAACGGTATTCTTGGACATTGCGATAGCATACTCGATGGTTGTCAGTCCTCTATAAGCATTATTTGAGTTCCTGGGCCATCCGGTGGGAATGGAATAAGTGGCATTTCCGCTGCTGTCATAGGATACCGTTCCGAAGTTAAAGGGAATGTCATCCACAACCGATCCGTAATTGATTACCCCATACTCAATCGCAGGTGCATAGACGGCGATAGGCTTTATGGAGGATCCGGGCTGACGAACCGCCTGAGTTGCCAGATTGAACACACGGTTTCCGGTTTTTTCGCCTCTGCCGCCCACCATTCCCAGAATATTGCTGGTCTGAGGATCCATAATGATCATGGCAGACTCAACGCTTATGACATTGGAAACCGGGAGATACCCATTGCCGGACATATCAGAGTAATATTTATCCAGAACATCCTGAACATTCCGATCCATTGCGGTCACAATGGTATACCCGTTGGAATACAGCATCTGGGTTGCAATCGTCTCGGTGACATTGTAACGCTCCATCAACAGCTCAATGGCATCGCTGATGACGGCATCCGTATACCAGGAGGTCGTTCCCAATGTCACCACATTGGTCTCGGACTGATCCAGGGTCAAAGGCGCATCATATGCCTCATTGAACTCTGCACGGGTGATCAGACCCTGAACATACATCTGGGTCAGGATGTCATTTCGTCTGGATTTGTTGTTATCCGGATTTCTGACCGGATCCCATTTGGTGGGAGACTGAACGATTCCGGCAATCGCCACACATTCCAGCAGGGACAGATCGCTGACGTCCTTATTAAAGTAGACGTGGGCAGCCTCCTGAACGCCGTAGGCACCGTGATTGAAATAGATGATGTTCATATACATCTCGAGAATCTTGGTCTTGTCCCCGAGTTCCTTCTCCAGAGCAATGGCACGGAAAATCTCCTGTACCTTACGCTGGATTGTATAATCGTCATCACCGGTCACATTCTTCACAAGCTGTTGGGTGATTGTGGAACCGCCCGCATTACTGCCTGTGGGAAGAAAATAGTTGGCGACCGCTTTTACGGTAGTGATGGTATCGACGCCGTTATGATCCCAGAAACGCTTATCCTCAATGGCGATGAAGGCATTGACCAGATTCTCCGGAATCTGATCGTAGCTGACCCAGAAATTGTTTCCGCCGCTGCTGAGCTTCTGGGATTCATCTTCCACAAGATTGCCGTCCTCGTCATAGTAGCAGATACGTGTAGAAGTATCTCCATTGGTGCCGGCAACCAGCACGATGTCGTCCACCGAAAGATCCACATTGTTGGCAATGTAGATGGCAAAGGCGCAGACAACGATACATCCCGCTATGGCACCGACAATCAAAACTGTCAGAATCACACTGAGAATGGCGGAAAAGACGCCCTTGATCGTTCGGAAGGTGGTGTTGACCGCAGCTTCCACTTCCTTTTGAGTGTCCCTTTCCTTTTTTTCTTTAGCCATGTTTATGACCGTTCCTTTCTGAAGAAGGTGTGCAAATATCCGACGGCACGGTGTGAACATCAACCGATCCCGTCCATCCGCAATGCGGAAGACAAATCTTCAAGCATAGCTCTTATACAGATTATACCCCATGAATTTGAAATGCCTATGAATAAATCTTGCCAAAAATGAGAACTTTCCGACTATTTCAGAATAACATTCTCTTTTCCGCAAAGGGCGGACAGTTCGCCTATGAGATAGGCGTCGGCATAAACCGTGCATCCGTTGTAGCGGATGTACTTTCCGCTTTCCTTGACGAAAAAGATCACCGGATTGCTTCCGTCACAGAAAATTTCCAGCAGATTGACCACCTTTTTGCAAAGATCACTTTCAAGCGAATCCACTCTGAGATACAGTTTCGAATCGGGTTTTGGAACCGTCGGCATCATTGGGGGATTTGCCGATGGCTTGATCGGCTCCCGCTCGTCAGTCTGTTTCGGTATACTGCGCAAATCCTCGGACGACACCGTAAATTCCGAATCGGTTTTCAGTCGGATCATCTTTCGGATCAGGATTTTCGGATTCTCCTCTTCCTTACAGGTGACCTCGCCATAGAGAGCCACTGCCGTGTCACGGATCAGAATGGAGGCGTTTTCCTGACAGATTTTGGGGAACGCAACCGCTTCAATTTCGCCGCAACGATCCTCAATGGTCAGAAACATCATATTTTCACCGTTATGGGTGGATTTTCGGGTAATTTTCGAGATAACACCCACAATAGTGACGAGTTGCTTGTCCCGGATCGAACCGAAATTCTCAGAATCCTCGTCAAAAGCCGACAACAGGTCGGAAATTGCCACTTTAGGAAGGGATTTTTCGTGAGCAGCATAGTCATCCAGAAGGCTTCCCGACAGATAGACCCCGATGTTGGTCTTCTCAAGGGTCAGTTTTTGTACGGCAGTCAGATCGGGAATATCGGGATAGTCAAAGCTGTCAGACGGACTGCCCAGCTCTGCCAGCAGATCGGTCTGTCCGCCCTCCGATCGCTTATATCCGGTAGATTCTCTCTCATAGACGGTCTCGTAGGACGAAAGCAGTTTTGCCCGATTGACACCCAGACTGTCGAATGCACCTACGCTGATCAGTGCCTGAAGCTGCATTTTGGACAGTTCCACCGAGATCATACGGCGGCAAAAATCCACGAAAGAGCGGAAAGCTCCCTTCCCTCGTTCCTCGATGAGTCGGAGAACAAATCCGTCACCCACCGATCGGATACCGGTCAATCCATAACGGATATTGGTGCCTGACACCGTAAAGGAGTTTTCGCTTTCGTTAATATCGGGAGGCAGAATCCGGATGCCCAATCGCTGACATTCTGCCACATAGATCGCCGTTTTATTGGTATCCCCGATAACCGAAGTCAGAAGGGCTGCAAAGAAGGGTGCGGGATAATGAGCTTTCAAATAAGCCGTCCGGTAGCTGACCACCGAATAGGCGGCAGCATGGCTCTTATTGAAGGCATACTTGGCAAATCCCGCCATTTCCTCAAAAAGCTCGTTGGCTGCCGTCTCGTCGATCCGATTATGCTTGGCACCCGTCAGGAAGGCGGATCGCTCGTTTTCCAGAAGCTCGCCCTTCTTCTTGGACATCGCCTTACGGATAATGTCCGCTCTGCCATAGGAAAATCCCGCCACCTTACGGCAGATCTGCATGACCTGCTCCTGATAGATAATACAACCGCAGGTGGAGTCCAGAATTTCGGAGAGAACCGGAATCGAGTAGGTCAGCTTCTCAGGATGCTGTCTGTTTTCCAAAAACTTGGGAATCGAATCCATGGGTCCCGGTCGGTAGAGGGCAATGGCAACCATGATGTCCTCAAGCCGCGTGGGATGGAGGTTGACCAGCAGACGGCGCATTCCCGCAGATTCAAGCTGGAACAGACCGTCCGTCTTTCCCGATGCCACGAGAGCATAGGTTTCGGCATCGTCCAGCGGAATATCCGAAACTGAAAAGTCAGGCTCACTCTTCCGTATTTCACGCTCTGCGTCCGACAGAATGGTCAGATAGCGAAGTGCCAGAAAGTCGAATTTCAGCAGACCCAGCGAGGCGATGGTGTCCATGTCAAACTGGGTGACAGTGGTGTCGCCGTTGGTGGACAGTGGGACATACGAGTAGATGGGATCCTTTGTGATGACCACACCCGCCGCATGGGTAGAGGCATGGCGGGGCATTCCCTCCAGTTTGAGGGCAACGTCCAGCAGTTTCCGGACGTTTTCCTTATTCTCAGCCAATCGGGACAGTTCGGGAATCTTCATGGCGTCGGCAAGGGTGACGCCCGGTTTCTGGGGAATCAGTTTGGCAACCTCATCCACTTCATTGAAGGACATGCCCAGTGCCTTTCCCACATCCCGTACCGCACCGCGGGCAGCAAGGGTTCCGAAAGTCGTGATCTGTGCCACATGATCGGCACCGTATTTTTCCGCCACATAGTCAATGACCTCTTCCCTGCGGTTATAGCAGAAATCGGTATCAAAATCGGGCATGGAGACTCGTTCAGGATTGAGAAAACGCTCAAACAGCAGATCGTATTTGATGGAATCAATCTCTGTGATGCCGATCAGATAGGCGACCAGAGAACCTGCGCCCGATCCTCTGCCGGGTCCCACGGGAATTCCCATTTTTTTGGCATGATTGATGAAGTCCCAGACAATCAGATAATACTGATCGTAGCCCATCTTCCCGATCATGAGCAGCTCATAAATCATACGGGACTTGTAAACATCGTAGTTATGCTCCTCATCAAAGACAATGGAGCCGTCGGCGATCTTCTGCTCCAGTCCCTCTTTTGCCAGCTTTTGCAAATATGTCTTGGGAGTCATACCGTCCGGGCAGGTATATGCAGGGAGAATGGTTTTACCGAAAGAAAAATCAAAATTGCACCTTTCGGCGATCTTCAAAGTATTGGCGATGGCGTCGGGATAATCGCCAAGCTGGGCTGACATTTCATCGCCGGATTTCAGGTAGAATTCGTCGGTCTCAAATCCGAAGGGCTTCCCATCGGTAATCCTGTTTCCGGTCTGGATACACATGAGAACCGAATGAAGATAACTGTCCGATTTTGCCAAATAATGGGCGTCGTTAGTGGCGACCAGAGGATAGCCCTTCTCTGCCGACAGTTTTGCGAGAGCTTCATTGACCGTTTTCTGATTCTCGATTCCGTGATCCTGTAGCTCGAGATAGAAATGATCCTTGCCGAAAATTTCATAGAGGGTGTCGGCAAAGCGTTCCGCTTCATCCGTGTCCCCGATGGTAATCGAACGGGCAATCCTGCCGGCAAGACATCCGGACAGGCAGACCAGCCCCTCGCTGTGCTCCCTCAGCAGATCGAGATCGACCCGGGGCTTTACATAGAAGCCATCGGTGAAGGATTTGGACACCATATAGATCAGATTTTTATATCCGATCTCATTTTCCACCAGAAGGACAAGGTGGGTGTTGAAGTAGGGAGCCGTGCGGACGTGATCGGTCCTGCTGCCCTCGGCAAGATAGACCTCACAGCCGATAATCGGCTTGATGCCCTCTTCCTTGCACGCCTTATAAAACTCCACCACGCCGTACATAACACCGTGATCGGTGATGGCAATGGCGGACTGACCCAGTGCCTTGGCGATCTTGGGAATCTCCCTGACCTTGCAGGCACCGTCAAGCAGACTGTATTCGCTGTGCAGATGCAGATGAACAAAATCCACCATCGCTTTACCCTTCCTTTTTCCTTTCTGTCTTCTTTTTCCTTGGTATCCCCTTAAACTCCGGGGATTTCGTCATGATTGTTCTTCTTTTTCGCAGATTTCCATGATTTTGGCAAGCCGGTGACTGACCCCCGATTTCGATATCGGCGGATCATGGAGTGCCGCCAGTTCACTCATGGAAATCTCGGGATTTTCCAGACGAAGGGTTGCGGTCTCCTGCAGGGATTTGGGCAGACTCGAAAGCCGTCCGCTATCGGACAGCTTTTTGATGGAATGCACCTGCTGAATCGCCGCCCCCGTTGATTTGTAGATATTTGCCGTATCGCAGTTGTTGCGGCGGTTCTCGTTATTGCGGATGTCACGCATGATCTTCATCTCCATGATGGACAGTGCCGCCTGCGGGGCACCGATCAGGGTCAGAAAATCCTCGATGACCTCGCTTTCCTTTATGTACAGTGCCGTGACACCACGTCTCTTGGTCAGCTTCGCAGGAATGCCCTGCTCCGACAAGAAGTGACACAGTGCCTGACAGCGAACGGGATCGGATACCGAAAACTCCATATGATAGCCGCTTTCGGGACTGACGATGGTTCCTGACGACAGAAAAAGTCCACGGAGAAAGTGCTTGCGGCAGTTTTCACAGACGAACAGACCCTCAGAAGGCAACGGTTCGCCAAAAGCAAAGGATTCTATGATTCGGTTGAGTTCTTCCCCGTCGGGAGGAAGGTAACGGTAGCCGATAATGGGACTTCGGCGCAGGGTCAGCTTCCGGGTTTCTTCAAATATGGCATCTGATTTGAACAGAGCGTGCATCAGAGACGAAAAAAGCTGTGCAATCTTCTCCTGATCGGTGGAAAAGCGGATATTATGACCCTGAAAGTCGGACTGAGAATACAGCAGTCCGTACAGAAGGGCTTTTTTACAGCAAAATGATTTTACCGGTATCGGACACAATCCGACCTTTGTATCAAATGAAAAGGACATTGGATCCCCTCCTCATTTCGTTCTGACCGTTTATTTTGAAATATCCCTATGCATAACCACGGGATTTATATGCAGAGCGATCCGGAAATGATCGGACAGTGCCTGCGCTATGGCAACAGAGCGATGCTTGCCTCCGGTACAACCGATTCCGATGGTCAGCATGGACTTACCTTCTTTGCGGTACAGGGGAATCAGATAGTCGAGCATATCATAAAGCTTGTCCAGAAAGATTCCGGTCTCTGAGAAAGAAAAGACGTAGTTGTTGACGCATTCCTCAAGCCCGGTATGATTCTTCAGTTCGGGAATATAGAAGGGATTGGGGAAGCAACGGACGTCGAACATCAGATCCAGATCGTGTGGCGTTCCGTATTTATAGCCGAAGGAGATGATGCTGATCAGAAAATCCTCGCTGTCCTGTTTTATCAAAAGATCGGTAAGCTGTTTTTTCAGATCAGCGGGACGGAGATCAGAGGTATCAATGAGAAAATCGCTATGATCCTTGATGCCCGAAAGCATTTCACGCTCGATGACCAGTGCCCGCTCCAGCGTAATCTCACGGGTACGGACCAGGGGATGAACATGACGGGTTTCCTTGTAACGTTTGATCAGGACATCATCCGCCGCATCCAGATAAAGGATCCGACAGGTATGAACGGGATTCTTTTTCCGGATCTCCCGGATGACATCCAGCAGGCGGTCGGGATCGTCGCCCGTGCGCACGTCCAAAGTGAAGGAAATCAGTTGATTCTTCTCGGGATTCTTCTCATAAATCTCAAAGAACCGCTCGATCAAGGAGACCGGCATATTGTCTACGCAAAAGTAGCCCAGATCCTCCAGATGATTTTGTACCGTTTTTTTACCTGCGCCGGACATTCCGGTCACGATGAGTATGTCCATCAGATGTGATTCCTTTCCAAAGCCTCCAAAATCACCTAAGTCTCCTTTGGCGGCTTCGTTTTGATGTCATTTTTATTATGCCTCGGTTTCATCCGTCTCGGGGATGATTCTGACCTCGCATTCCAGCAGGATCCCGTTCTTTTGATATATGGTCTGTTTGATATGCTCGATCAGAGCAAGGATGTCCGCAGATGTCGCCTCTCCCGCATTGATGACAAATCCGGCGTGCTTCTCGGAGACCATAGCGTCTCCGACGGAAAAGCCCTTCAGTCCCGCATCCTCGATGAGTTTGCCCGTATAATATCCGGGATAACGCTTGAAGGTGGAACCGGCACTGGGAGATTCCAACGGCTGTTTTTCCCGCCGTCTGGACATAAAATCCTTCATTTTTGCTTGAATTTCAGTCGGATCGCCCTTTTTCAGGGAAAGGGTGGCAGACAGAACCGTTCCGCCGGAAGACTGATAGACACTGCTCCGGTAACCGAAGGCATGTTCCTCAACCGAAAGCTCGCAGAGCTGACCGTCGGAGCAAAGACAAGTACTGCTCTCCAGAACATCAGCAATCTCCCCGCCATAGGCACCGGCGTTCATATAGACGGCACCGCCCAGCGTACCGGGGATTCCATAGGCGAACTCCAGTCCGCTCAGTCCTGCGGCGGCGGCAGCCACCGACAGGGCACCGAGGGGAACTCCGCAGTCGGCGTGAATCTTCGTTCCCTCGACCGAATAGCTTCTGAGTGCTGTCGTCAATAAGACTGCCCCACGGTATCCTCTATCGGAGAAAAGCACGTTGGAGCCGTTTCCCAGAATCAGATAACGGATTTTGCATTCCCTGACGACCGAAATCAGCTCAACGAGGGCTTCTTTCGTATGGGGAAGGATCAGTTGATCGGCAGGACCGCCGACTTTGAAGGAGGTAAATCCGGCAAGCGGGGTATCCTTTTTCCGTTCAATCCTGCCGTCTGCCTCCATTTGTTGAAGAAGTGAATGAAACTTAGTCAAATCGGTCAAAGCACGACCCTCCGTTATCCGATGACGAAGCGATGGTAAACCTTTTTACCCTTCTTTATAATGACATCTCTTCCTTCAAAATATGCAGAATCAACCGTTTTGCCAATATCGGTAACCTTTTCATCGCACAGGGTGATGCCGCCCTGCTGAATCAGCCGACGTGCCTCTGCTCTGGATGCGGCAAGTCCTGCGGCAACCAGCATCTCAATAACGCCGATTGAACCGTTTGCAAACTGATCGGCAGTTAAGGTAGTCGTCGGCATATCCTCGGATATACCGCCTCCGGCAAACAGACTTTTCGCACTGGCAAGTGCCTTGTCTGCCTCTTCCTTACCGTGAACCATTTCGGTCAGCTCATAGGCGAGGATCTCCTTTGCCTTGTTGAGCTGCTGATCCTTCCAATGGCTCATTTCCTCGATCTGGTCCATGGGCAGGAAGGTCAGCATACGGATGCACTTCATGACATCGGCATCATCCACATTGCGCCAGTACTGGAAGAAATCGTAAGGGGAGGTCTTGTTGGGATCCAGCCATACCGCATTTCCGGCGGTTTTGCCCATTTTTTTGCCCTGAGAGTCGGTCAGAAGCGTGATGGTCATAGCATGAGCATCCTTGCCCAGCTTACGGCGGATAAGCTCGGTTCCGCCCAGCATATTGGACCACTGATCGTCCCCGCCAAACTCCATATTACAGCCGTAATTCTTGAACAGATAGTAGAAGTCGTAGGACTGCATGATCATATAGTTGAACTCCAGGAAGGACAGTCCCTTCTCCATTCTTTGCTTATAGCACTCGGCACGGAGCATATTGTTGACCGAGAAGCAGGCACCGACCTCACGGAGCAGTTCCACATAGTTCAGTTTCAGAAGCCAGTCGGCATTGTTCAGCATGGTTGCCTTGCCTTCGCCAAACTCGATAAAACGCTCCATCTGACGCTTGAAACACCGGGCGTTATGGTCGATGTCCTCCTTGGTCAGCATTTTGCGCATATCGGTTCTGCCTGAAGGGTCACCGATCATGGTTGTGCCGCCGCCGATCAGAGCAATGGGCTTATTGCCCGCCTTTTGCAGACGCTTCATCAGGGTCAGTGCCATAAAATGTCCTGCCGTCAGGCTGTCTGCGGTACAGTCAAAGCCGATGTAAAAGGTGGCTTTGCCGTTGTTGATCATTTCCTTGATTTCATCCTCATTGGTAACCTGAGCAATCAGTCCTCTGGCTACCAGTTCTTCATAAAGTGTCATGGTTTCTTTCCTCTCCTGTTTTCCTGTTTTCAAATCGAGTTTCAAGTTTATTTACATTCTGTTTTCTGTTTTTCAGCGTCGGAATTTTCCGATCCGATCCCCTTATTGGCATTGCGGAGCATTTCCAGTGCGCTTTCGTAGATTGCCTTTGACTCTTCCACACCACCCATGATACGGGACAGTTCCTCAGCCCGCTGAGTCTCGCTGAGTCGGTTCAGGTGAGTGACCGACCGTCCGTCTTCTTCGCCCTTGGTGATTTTGAAATGGGTATCGGCATTTGCCGCCACCTGAGCTGAGTGGGTAATACAGAAGACTTGGGGTCCCTTGGCAAGCTCACGGAGCTTGATTCCGATCTTTTGGGAGGTTTTGCCCGACACGCCGGTGTCGATCTCATCAAAAATGATGGTGGGGATTCCCTCGCAATCGGTCAGCACGCACTTGATCGCCAGCATGATTCGGGAAAGTTCGCCTCCGGAAGCGATTTTGGCAAGAGGCTTCAGAGGTTCACCGGGATTGGTGGAAATCAGGAATTCCACATCATCAAGTCCGTCCTTTCCCAATGCCTCCCCGCCATCCTGTCCGCGTCTGGCAACCTTGCAGGCAAAGGCGACCTTGTTCATGTCCAGATAGACAAGCTCAGAGCAAATGTGCTCGGACAACTCTGCGGCGGCATTTTTTCGGATTTCCGACAGCTTTTGGGCAAGTTCCGTGGCATCGGCTCGGTATTTTTCGTACAAAGCCCCGTATTCCTTCGCCTTTTCATCGGAGAGGAGGATTTCCTCCTGTTCCTTTTTGGCACCCTCCAGAAAGGCAAGAACCTCGTCAATACTGCTCCCGTATTTGCGTTCCAATCGTCGAATGGTATCCAGCCGATCCTCAATCTCGGACAGCCGCTTTTCGGGATTCTCGCCGCCGCCTGGGAGCAGATCGGATGCCGCCTCGGCGATAGATGCCAGTTCATACTGCATATCATAGAGCTTATCCGAATATTCGGACGCTTCGGGAAAGACATCCAGCAGTTCCTCCAGCGATTTTCTGGCAATTTCCAGCATCCGCCATGCCGACATTCCCTTGTCGTTCTTGTACAAAGCCCGGTAAATGGTAGAAACCTGCTTGGTCAGCAGTTTGGTATTCTGAAGCAGCTTCTTTTCGGCAGTCAGATTCTCTTCTTCTCCGCTTTTGAGCTTTGCCGACTCAATATCCGATATCTGAAAGCGGAGCATATCCAGTCTCTGCTGTTTTTCACGCTCATCCCGAAGAATGGATTCCATCTTGTTTTTGGCATCGTTCATCTTCCGGTATTCTGCCCGATAGGCATCGGCAAGCTCCTGACACTTTCCGTACCGATCCAGGATCCCCAGGTGGTTGCTCTGACTGAGCAGTGCCTGATTCTCATGCTGACCGTGGATATTGACCAGAAGACTGCCGACCTCCCGCTGCATCGACAGGGGGATAGAACGTCCGCACAGTTTGGTAGCGGACCTGCCGTCATGATAGATGGTGCGCTGAAGATACAGGCATCCGTCCTCATCGGGGGTTACGCCAAGCTCGGAAAGAGCCTGCACGGTGCGCTCCGGCAGATCGGTGAACAGCGCACTGACCATGGCAAAATTCTCTCCGGAGCGGATCAGCTCCTTACTGGTGCGGGAGCCGAGAATCAGCCCGATAGAGTCAATAATGATGGATTTTCCGGCACCCGTTTCACCGGTCAGAACGGTAAATCCATCGGAAAAATCCACGTCCAATGAGCGGATGACGGCTATATTTTCAATGTGCAGGGAGGAAAGCATCGTTCCCCCTCCTTTCCCGCAGATCAGGCAAGTTTCAGCCGATCCTTGATCTGTTTGACAATGGCAAGGGCATCACTGCCCGAATGGGCGACGGCGAAGATGGTATCATCTCCCGCTATGCAGCCAAGCAGGGCATCCCCCAGCAGCGCATCAATTGCGGCGGCGGCAGCCTGCGCCATTCCGGAATAGGTTTTGAGAACAATCATATTGTTGGCATTGGCAACAGAAACCACCGTTTCCTGCATAATGCTGGTATATTTGGCACTTTGCTTGTTGTCCTCTCCGTCCATGGCAGCATACTTGTAGCCATCCTCACAGGCAACCTTGATCAGCTGAAGTTCCCGAATATCACGGGACACCGTAGCCTGAGTGACTTCAAAACCGTCCTTGCGCAGTTCATCCAGAAGTGCCTCCTGGGTTTCGATGTCCTTTGAGGAGATAATTTCAATGATTTTTTCCTGTCGTTTGTTCTTCATCGGTCTGTCTATCCCTTTCCAAATCTGGTTATTGCCATCCGTTAATTACCGATTATCCGGTGCTTCGGCTTGTATGCAGGTTTCAATCTTCCTGTTATCGAAGGAAAACGGCACTTTGTAACTGAAATATGCCAAAAACTCGGTATTTCCGTCTCCGCCCCTGATGGGAGAGGGAGCAAGATCCCGGATGTACAGTTCACATTCAGCGGCAGCCTTGATCAGCCCCTTGATCACTTCCCTGTGGATTTTCGGGTCCTTGACAATGCCGCCCTTTCCCACTTTTCCCTTGCCTGCCTCAAACTGGGGCTTGATCAGGCTGACCAGTTCTCCGCCCTCCTTTAAAATCAAGGGCAGAACGGGATAAAGATAGGTCTGGGAAATAAAGGAAAGATCACTGACCGCAAGATCGCACTTTTCTCCGAGGGTTTGCGGGGTCAGATCCCGGATGTTGAGGGATTCCAAATTAACCACCCTGGGGTCAGCCAGAAGACTTTTGTGAAGCTGTCCCCGCCCGCAGTCGATGGCATACACCCGATCTGCGCCGCCTCGGAGCAGAACATCGGTAAATCCCCCGGTGGAGGCACCGACGTCGCAGGCAATCTTATGGGCAAAATCAAGCCCGAAGGCTTTTTTTGCCCCCTCCAGCTTCAGTCCCCCACGGCTGACATAGGGCAGATCGGTTCCCGTGATCTCAATTTCATCCGAGTCGCCGACTTCAATACTGTCCTTAGTGACAACTTTGCCGTTCAAAAGGACAAATCCGCCTGCGATCAGCCCTTTCGCCTTCTGACGGCTTTCGGCAAATCCCTTTTCAGCAAGATATTTGTCGATTCTCATGGAGGTCTCCTTATTTTGAACGATTTTGCAGGTATTTGGCAAATTCTGTGAGAATTCCCTTCTTATCATAAGGAGCAATTGCCTCAACCGCCTTCTCGGTAATCACATCGGCAAGACCTTTTGCGATCTCAGCAGGCATAAAGGTCAGATAGGTGGTTTTCTGATTCTTCACGTCCGAATGAATGGGCTTGCCCAGTTCCTCGACGGTTGCAGATTCATCCAGCAGATCATCCACCAGTTGGAACACCCGACCGATTCCTTCAGCATAGCAATCCAGATCGGCAAGTGTCTTCTCATCATCAACCGATGCGGACAGGGCTCCCAATTCACAGGCTGCCTTGATCAGTGCGCCGGTTTTCAGGCTGTGCATCTTGGTCATGGTCTCATAGGAAATGGACTGCCCCTCGCCCGAAAGGTCCATCTGCTGCCCGCCGATCATGCCGGAAACACCGGAGTATTTCGACAGAATAGCCACTGCCTTGATCCGATGATCGGCAGGAATTTCGCTGTTGGTTGCGAGAATCTCAAAGGCATAGGTCAGGAGCGCATCTCCCGCCAGCATGGCGGTTGCTTCGCCGAACACCTTATGACAGGTGGGCTTGCCCCGACGGAGATCGTCGTTGTCCATGCAGGGCAGATCGTCGTGAATCAGGGAATAGGTGTGGATCATCTCCAATGCGGTAGCGTACAGGATCGCCTCGTTGCTGTTCCCGCCGAAAATATCGGAGACCGAAATCACCAGAAAAGGACGAATCCGCTTGCCGCCGGCAGAAGTACTGTAATCCATCGCTTCAAGAAGCTTATCATAATCGGGATCCCGCTTGGAAAGAGCCTCGTGGAGCTTCCCTGAGATCAGTCCAGCAATGATTTTCAGTTTATTTTCAATGGTTGACATGGCATTTTCATCTTTCATCTTTCATCTTTTTCCAAACTTGACTTATTTCTGATCGGATTTCTGAAAATCCCGCTCTTCGATTCCCTGATCGGTGGTCACCAGAATCTTGATCTTTTGTTCGGCATCTGCCAGCTTACTGTTGCAGAGTCTGACCAGTCCCACACCTTCTTCAAACAGGGACAGGGATTCGTCCAGAGGCGCACTTCCGCTCTCCAGCGCACGGACGATCTGCTCAAGCCGAGCAAGGGCTTCTTCAAAATTGGGTTCTTTATTCGGGTTGTTTTCCATAATTCTTTTTCTCCTTATCAATGACCTTGCCGATGACGTCTCCGTCTGCCATCCTGAGGCTGAACCGATCGCCAACCTCCACATCCGAGACGCTCTTGATCAGATTTCCCTTTTCGTCAAAGACGGCACTGTATCCCCGCAGAAGAACGGACATAGGGTTCAACGCCTCCAGCTTTGCCGCCCGCCTGGTGAACTGTTCCCTTTTTTCGGACAGGGACAGCTTCATGACCTTTTCCAGTCTCGTGGTGTCGGCAAGCAGCAGCATCCGACGATCATCCAGTAAAACCTGCGGATTCTGAAGAACCCGTGCATTTTCGCACCGCTTAACGCTCTCTTGATAGACAGAAAGCCGTTTGGACAGCAGAAGCTGCATATGGGTAGTGATATTGTTGATTTTGCGCATCAGATCGACGGTATCGGGAACTGCCAGTTCTGCGGCGGCAGAAGGGGTCGGTGCCCTCATATCGGCGACAAAGTCACAGATGGTAAAGTCGATCTCATGTCCCACCGCAGAAATGGTGGGAATCTTCGATGCTGCAACAGTGCGGGCAAGTTCTTCATTATTGAACGCCCACAGATCCTCAATGGAACCGCCGCCACGTCCGATGATAATCACATCAACGCTCATGGTCCGGTTGAAATAGCGAACTCCTTCCATGAGCTGCGGTGCCGCCTCATCTCCCTGCACCTGTGCAGGAAAGAGATACAGCCTCGCATAGGGAAAGCGACGGGAGGTGATATTGATAATATCCCTGACTGCCGCCCCTGTCGGTGAGGTGATAATCCCCACCCGTGTGGGGATTTTCGGCAGCGGCTTTTTCCGGGACGGATCAAACAGTCCTTCCGCAGAAAGCTTCTTTTTCAACTGATCGTATGCCAGTGCCAGTGCGCCGATTCCGTCCGGCTCCATGGAGGAGACGTAAATCTGGTAATTTCCGTCACGGACAAAAGCGGAAATTCTGCCGTGGGCGATGACCTTCATACCGTTCTCTGGGGCAAACGTCAGTTTGCCCGCCGCAGAGGCAAACATAACTGCGGAGAGTTTGGAGGACTCATCCTTCAGGGTAAAATAGAGATGACCGGTCCGATGATGGGTAAAGTTGGAAATCTCGCCTTTGATATAGATATTGGAAAGAATTTCATTTTTGTCGATCAGCCCCTTGACATACTCGTTTAACTGAGTGACTGTCAGAGTCAGGCGTTCAGAGGGCATTTTCGTTGACTCCTTTCCGATTATCGGTGATCTGTCGATAACAAAGCAGAGCGACACCTGCGGCATTGTCGCAGGAAAACTCAGGCTCGGCAAAACAGGCATGGTACTTTCGTTCCAGCTCCCTGCGGATAAGGCGATTGCTCATGACCCCGCCGGCAAACAGGACCGGCAGATCACCGTAAGCCTTCTTTGCATTTTCGGTCAGCCTGTCCAGCGTCCGAAGGATGCTCTTCAGCGTAAAAGCGGCGACGATCGAACGATCTGCGCCCGATGCCATCAACTCTGCCGCCTTGTTCTCAAGCCCTGACAGATTGCACTCCAGCCCTCTCACATGGGAGTAACAGTTCACGGCGGAAAAATCGGCGGAAATCTGCTCAAGCTCCCGCCCGCAGGGGAATTTCAGACCGAGCAGAACTCCGATCCGGTCAATAGCCTGTCCGGCATTGAGATCAACGGTTCCGCCGATCTTCTCGATCTTTCCATGATCAAAAATCAGCATTTCGGTGGTACCGCCCGACACATGAAAGGCGAGAAAACGCTCATCCCAGAGTTCGGGAACTCCTGCCGAATAGAGTGCCGCCATCAGATGTCCCTGCTGATGAGAAAAGGAGCAAAGCGGAATGCCGCCGATTTCGGAAATGGCAGTTGCCACCGTCACTCCGGCAAGAAAGCAGGGCATGTAGGAGCCGTCTACCGCTCTGGGACGGGAGGATACCCCAACTCCGTCAAGCTCCCGTTTTCCGACCTTTTCCATCAGCGCAGGCAGATTTTTCACATGAGAGAAAACGGCATCCGACTGACGGATTCCCCGTTCTCCGTCCTTTACGGTGACGGGCAGCTTGTAGTTCCCGATAATCTGACCGTCCCTGCACAGGGCGGCTGAGGTGGTATAATTACTGGTATCAATGCCCAGCGTCAGTATGCTCATACGGGATTCTTTTCACCCTTGCCCTTTTTGAGACCCTGCTGTTCGGCAACCTTGTTCAGAATGCCGTTGATAAAGGAAGGAGCCTTCTCATAATCGTACTTTTTGGCAAGCTCAACCTCTTCGTTGATGGCAACGCTGAAGGGAATGGAGCCGTATACCATTTCATAGATGCCCAGCCGCAGGATTGCCAGCGTAACCTTAGAAAGTCTGCCGATCTTCCAACCGGTGGCATTTTCCGAGATCATGGCATCAATTTCGTCCAGATGCGAAAGGACCCCGTGATACCCGTCAACGATATAGGAGGCGGAAAATTCCCGCTCCTGCTTCTCAATTTCGAGAACGTCCTCAGCCGCCGTCTTTTCAGAAAAGGACATTTCAAACAGGAGTGCAAAAAGCGACTCCCTCTCTTCCCGTCTGGTCATATAAACCTCCTGCCCGACCGACTTATCCCGGTCAGGGTACTGTCATTATTCTTCAAACACCGTGGATTTTCAAATCTCACTGCATAACTATACTTTTATATTATACATGAGATTCTTCCAATTGTCAAGATTTCCGCCGAACTTCTTTGGAATTTTTCATTTTTTCTCCACACCCCTTTATCCACTTTGCATAAATTCACGGGACTTCCAGACTTAATTTTCGTCAGGATAATTTTTTCTGAAAATCATTGCTTTTTTTTGGAAAGTGTTGTATAATGACAAGGTATGAATAACGAACACGAACTTGGAGGTTTGTAATGTTAACTGCGATCGTTGGAATCAACTGGGGCGATGAAGGAAAAGGACGTATGGTCGATCTTCTTTCCGCCGACATGGATATTGTCTGCCGTTATCAGGGCGGAAACAATGCGGGGCATACCGTTGTCAATCATCTCGGCAAATTTATTCTGAATCTCCTGCCCTCCGGTATTCTCCGTCCCGAGGTTGTCAATGTGATGGGCGGCGGCATGGTTATCGACATTGAGCATCTGTGCGGTGAAATCGACAGACTCCGTGCCGCAGGTGTTGCCATCTCGCCCGAAAATCTGAAGATTTCGGACAAGGCGGTTATCTGTATGCCCTACGATGTCTATCAGGACAAGCTGGAAGAGCACCGTCTGAAGGACAAGAAGTTTGGCTCCACCAACCGTGGCATTGCCCCGATCTACGGAGACAAATACATGAAGAAGGCAATCCGCATGGCTGACCTTCTCCATCCCGCCTATCTGAAGGAACGCCTTGCCGACATCGTAACCTGGAAGGATCTGACCCTCAGAGGCGTCTATCACTACGATGAAATCGTGGACGAGAACGGCAAGAGACTGTTTGAGGACATCACCTATGAGTCCATGCTGGCTTGGCTTGAGAAGTACGGCGAGAGAATCAAGCCCTATATCTGCGACGTCTGCAGCTATCTGGATAAGGCGGCAAACGAGGGCAAGAACATCATGTTTGAGGCACAGCTCGGTGCCCTTCGCGACATTGATTACGGCATCTATCCCTACACCT
>JBJDZN010000056.1:0-23131 GCA_051868045.1 Eubacteriales bacterium | reverse complement strand
ATGAGGATTTGAAGACTCACAGGGTTCCATCCAAAAAACCGACAATTGCTTTGGCAACCCCGGCGTTGTTCACTGTGTCGGTTTCGTCAGTGCAGACATGACGGACAGACTCCGGCGCATTTCCCATTGCCACGGAATAATCGGCAACAGCCAGCATGTCAAGGTCGTTTGCACTGTCCCCGATGGCAACCGATTGGTATCCCGGATAGCGTTCCATGACTTTTTCAAGGGCTGCTCCCTTGCTGACGGATGGGATGGAGCATTCGGCATATTCGTCGAACTGGATTACCTTATAAAACATGGAAATATACCGTTTCTCGGCGAAAGTCAGTTTGCCTCTGATGTTGAGTTTTTCCACTCCGCAGTCGGCGTGATTTTCGAGAAAGTCCCGATCATCCAGAATCGTCACATAGGATGTTTCAGACTCAGGTGACAGCACCAGAACCTTGTCAATCCCCTCGAATATGCACTGCCGTCCCGTTTTTTGCATAAACCGGCAGTTTTTCGCAACAACCTCGGCGGGAATCACCAGCTTCTGAATCACCTCATCCCCGATGGAAATATAGGCACCCGAACCGCCAAGGATTCCGTCAAAGGTGACCTTGTCATAGATCCATTTTGGGATGAACGCAGGGGAACGTCCCGTGTTCAGGAACACGGGATGTCCTTCCGCTCTTGCACGCTCGATGGCACGGATATTTTCTTCCGGAAGATGGGTATGATCCACCAGTGTTCCGTCAAAATCAAGGAAAAAAGCGTATTTCTGCCCCATCACTTCAGATATTTCTCTGCAACGGCAGGAACAGCAGCGATTGCCTCGTCAATCTTGGAAAGGTCCTTACCGCCTGCAGTGGCACTGTCGGGACGACCGCCGCCGCCTCCTTGGCAGATGGCGGCAATCTCTTTGATGATCTTGCCGGCATTGGCACCCTGAGCAAGAGCGTCCTTGCCGCAGGAGCAGACGAAGTTCAGCTTTCCGTCCAGAACGGATGCAATGACGATGATGGCAGCCGCATCCTTGTCACGGATGGTATCGCACAGGTTGCGGACCGCATCCAGTGCCAGTCCGTCGGTTCTGGCGGCAATGACGGTAGCCCCTTTCACCTTGACCGAATTCTTAACGATTTCGTCCAGCTTTGATCCTGCCATCTTAGCCTCCAGAGCCTCGATTTCGGATTTTGCTGCCTTCAGTTCACCCTGAAGCTGTGCGGCACGCTTGGCAATTTCAGACGTGTTAGTGACCTTCAGTTCCTTTGCGGTCTCTTCAATCAGAGAATCCTTCTCTCCGATCAGGGTCAGCACGCCGATACCGGTGGTACCCTCAATTCTGCGCACACCTGCGGCAACGGAAGATTCGGAGATGATCTTGAAAAGACCTGCTTTGCCGGTGTTATCCAAATGGGTTCCTCCGCAAAGCTCGGTGGAGAAGACTCCCATCTTGACCATGCGGACGACTTTTCCGTACTTTTCGCCGAAAAGTGCCATTGCGCCGTTCTTTTTGGCGGTCTCGATGTCGGTTTCCACAGTGGTGATCGGCTCGCCAAGCAGAATGTGGGCATTGACCAGATTTTCAACCTGAGTCAGTTCCTGTTCGGACAAAGGAGCGTAATGCGTGAAGTCGAAACGAACCCGGAATTCATCTACATAAGAGCCTGCCTGCTCAACATGAACGCCCAATACCTGTCTGAGGGCTGCCTGAAGCAGATGGCAGGTAGAGTGGTTTCGGGAAATCGAGAGACGACGCTGTTCGTTGATCTCCAGACGAACGACGTCTCCAACACGAATATCGCCGTTGACCATAGAACACTGGTGAATATAGACACCGCCCGATTTCTGGGTATCGGTAACGTTGATCATGGTATCGTGATCGTAAATCACGCCAATGTCGCCAACCTGTCCGCCGCCCTCGCCGTAGAAGACGGTCTTGTCAGTGATGATGGAGAATTCACCTTCGGTGATATAATCGGTCTTCATACCGTCCACGATCATGCCGAGAACCTTTGCCTCGCAGACCGTCTGCTGATAACCCAAGAACTCGGTAGCAGGGAAGTCGGACAACAGGGATTTGGTCGCATCGGACCAGCCGGAGATGGAGGTACGGGCATTTCTGGCACGCTCCTTCTGGGCAGTCATCAGACGCTTGAAGCCTTCCTCGTCCAGTTTCAGAGAACTTTCGGCGGCGATTTCACGGGTCAGATCGTAGGGAAATCCGAAGGTGTCATACAGTTTGAAGACATCTTCACCGGAGATTACCTGCTTGCCCTCCTGCATAACCTTGCGGGTAATGTTGGAAAGGATCGCAATTCCGGCATCCACGGTGGAGGCAAAACGCTCTTCCTCCATGGAAATGACCTTCTGAATATAGGACAGCTTCTCGGTCAGCTCGGGATACTCGGAATAGTTCTCTTTTGCCACGACGGCACAGATGTCGGCAAGGAACAATCCGCTGATACCCAGCAGTCTGCCATGTCTTGCGGCACGGCGAAGGAGTCTGCGCAGGACATATCCCCGTCCTTCGTTGGAGGGAATCACGCCGTCGCAGATCATGAAGGTTGACGAACGGATGTGGTCGGTGATGACTCTCAGGGAAATGTCGGATTTCTCATTTTCCCCATAGTGAATTCCTGCCTTCTCGGAAACAGCCTTCATAATGTTACGGACGGTATCCACCTCGAAGAGGTTGTTGACGCCCTGCATGATGCAGGCAAGGCGTTCAAGACCCATACCGGTGTCGATGTTGGGTTTTGCCAGACGGGTGTAGTTACCGTTTCCGTCGTTGTTGAACTGAGTGAAGACCAGATTCCAGAATTCCATATAGCGGTCGCAGTCACAACCGGGCTTGCAGTCGGGCTTGCCGCATCCGAATTCGGGTCCGCGGTCGAAGTATATTTCGGAGCAGGGACCGCAGGGACCGGATCCGTGTTCCCAGAAGTTGTCTTCCTTGCCTAGACGAACGATCTTGGCAGGATCAATACCGATCTCGTCAGCCCAAATGTGGTAGGCCTCGTCATCCTCCTGATAGATGGTGACCCACAGCTTGTCCACGGGCATCTTGAGGACGGTGGTGATGAATTCCCATGCCCAGTGAATGGCGTCATGCTTGAAATAATCGCCGAAGGAAAAATTGCCCAGCATCTCGAAATAGGTTCCGTGACGGGCAGTGATGCCCACACGGTCGATATCCGGGGTACGGATGCACTTCTGGCAGGTGGTCATACGGTGGCGGGGAGGCTCAGCCTCACCGGTGAAATACTTTTTGAGGGGGGTCATGCCTGCATTGATCAGCAGGATAGACTTGTCGCCGATGGGTACCAAAGGAAAGCTTTTATGGCGAAGATGTCCTTTGGATTCAAAAAAGGTGAGATATTTCTCACGGATGTCGTTAAGTGATGTCCATTCCATATGATAATGTGTCCTCCACAATTGAATTCATAGTACCTTATATTTTATCATATTTTCGCCGATCTGTCAAGACAAACAGAAGAATTTGATGAAAAAAACACGAAAAATCTACGGTATTATGGGAATTGAGGCGAACATCGCCCGTTCCTTTCGTTTTACCACTTGACAGACGGTTCTTTTTGTGATATAATCAACCTTAAAATGAAGGTTAACAATCGGAGGTGCCTATGGCAGATTTAACGGAGAAAGAAATCGAGCGGTTTTATCCCTTTAAGGGTCGGGTATTTGAGATTGCATCCTGTAAAGCTGTACTTCCTGACGGCAGTGTGGCAGATAGGGATGTGATGTGTCATTCGGGTGGTGTTTGTGTTCTTCCGCTGGATCAGGACGGCAATGTCACCGTTGTCCGCCAATATCGGTATGGGGCTGGATGCGAGACACTGGAAATCCCTGCCGGTAAGCTGGAAAAGGGCGAAAGCCCCGACGAAGCGATTCGCCGGGAATTGGAAGAGGAAACCGGCTATCATGCCGATGAGATTCGTTATCTGGGCTTTATTTACTCATCACCCGCCATTTCCACCGAGAAAATCTATATCTATCTTGCCACAGGACTGCATGCAGGCAAGCCGCATTTTGACAGCGATGAGTTTCTGTCCATTGAAAAGTACCCACTGGACAGTCTGGTACAGATGGTTATGGACGGCTCGATTACCGATGCCAAGACTCAGATCGCAATCCTCAAGGCAGATCGGCTCAGCAGGGAACTGCGTTGATATTTTTCCACAGACAAAAGACAGTGTGAGGTTTGAACCCACACTGTCTTCGTTTTTACCGGGTATGTCAGTACCGAAAAAATGCCCCCGTAGTTGTCTATGACGGGAGCATTTTTATCATTTTGCTGTTTTTGAGATGCCGGACGGCATTTTTCTCTGTCAGAACAGAGGGGAGAACAGGCGCAGAATGGCATACCAGAGTCCTCTGAACAATCCGACCCGGATGGTCATATGCTTGACAGGAGCGGACTTCTGGAGCGTCTGTTCAAAATCCTCCCGGACCTTTTGCACCACTGATGATTTGTACAGATAGCATCCGCACTCAAAATGATGGTAGAGGGATCGGAAATCCAGATTAACCGAACCGACAGTGGCGACTTCGTCATCGCAGACAAAGGATTTGGCGTGAACGAATCCGGGAGTGTATTCGTAGATCTTCACACCGTGCTTGATCAGCTCCGGATAGTAGGAACGGGTCAACTGAAAGACGATCTTTTTGTCGGGAATTGCAGGGGTGATGATCCGAACGTCCACGCCCCGTTTGGCGGCAAGAGTCAGAGCGGTCACGGTTTCATTGTCGATAATCAGATAAGGGGTAAAAATGTAGAGATAGCGGCAGGCATGGTTGATGATGTTGAGATAGACATTTTCCGCACAGATCTCAAAGTCCAGCGGGGAGTCGCCGTAGGGTTGGACATATCCGTCGCTCGGCACAAGTGATGCCGCTTCTGTCGGCATAAACGGTTCAAAGGATTCGTCGGTCTGACGCATGGCATTCCACTGATTGAGGAATAGCAGCGTCAGGTTCCGCACCGCCTCGCCTTTCAGCATGATTCCGGTGTCCTTCCAATGTCCGAACTTCGTGACCTTGTTGATGTACTCATCTGCCAGATTGATTCCGCCTGTGAATCCTACGTCTCCGTCAATGACGGTGATCTTCCGGTGATCCCGGTTGTTCATGACCACGGAAAGGAAGGGACGGAAGCGGTTGAAAGCAACGCACTTGATTCCGCACTGCTCCAGATACCGGTCATAATCCTTGTCCAGCTTCAGAATACAACCCATATCGTCGTACATCAGGCGGACATCCACGCCCTGAGCGGACTTTTCCTTCAGAACGTCAAGGATGGAATTCCACATTTCCCCATCTTCGATGATGAAGTATTCCATGAAGATGAACCGTTTGGCTTTTTTGAGTTCCTCTACAAGAACCGGGAAGTTGTCATCCCCCAAAGGAAAGTATTCGGCAGCCGTGTGGGTATGAACGGGAAATCCACTGTTTGACAGATAGCGGCACTGACCTGCAATACGTTGGTCGATCTGAGCAATTTCCGTAAGAATCGGACTGTCATCTCTCCTTTGCTCCTCAGCCAACCGATCGGCTTTTTCATACTTTTTGCGTAGATACCCATAGTTGCGACGCACGCCGAACAGCAGATAAATCACACCGCCGAAGAGCGGAAAAATCAGAATCGGCACAATCCATGCCAGTTTTACGCTGGGATTGGAAGGGGAATTTATGATGTGTGCAATTACGAGTACGGACAGCACCTTCAGCAGGATGGAAATGACGGTCGTAATTTCTCCTGCATAGAACAGGATGAAAAACAGCCACACAAGCTGAATCAACAATGCGAAGCATACGATGGTCAGCCGGTTCAGTATCCTTTTAAAAAACTTCATGTAAACACTCTTTCAACTATTCTCATCGCCTTCATAGAGGCAATACTTTTCACAAATAGATCTCAACCGCTCTGAGGATAATTCTGATATGTTCATGGGAATCTGATCGGGAATCCCGAGTTCTGAGATTCGCTTCTCGAACCAGGCAACATCAAGCCATCGGTTAAATTTGAATCCCGCATTTTGCATGATGCCTACCTGACGGAATCCCATTTTTTGATGAAAAGCCATACTTACGGCATTTTCACCGGTCACAATACCGTACACATTCCGATATCCAAGTTCGCAAAGAAGTTCAATCAGAGCCTGATAAAGCCTGCTTCCGACCCCTTTCCCTGTGAAGGAAGGGGTCAGGTAGACGGACAGATCGGCATCCCAGCCATAGGCTGTTCGATCGGAAAAGGGATGATCGGCATAAGCGTAGCCGACGATTTTTCCGTCGGAGAGTCCGACCAGCCACGGATAAACTGCTGTGATCGCAGCGAATCTCTCTGCGAAGGCGGACTCTGACGGGACGGTATATTCAAAGGTTACGGTGGTGTTTTGAATGTAGTGTGCATAAATTTCCCCAATGACTTTGAGATCATCAGGGCAAGCCAAACGGATCTCAAAGCTCATTTGACGAACATCAGGGTTACAATACCGAAGGGACGGAAGGGAACCGTCACCGTTTGATCGGTAATGGGCAGCTCCTCCTTGATGTCCTCCAGAATGTTGGTGCGGTAAACTGCCTTGATGCCATCGGGAACTCCCACCTTGCAGACGGTTTTGTTGCGTTCTGCCTCATAGAGTCTGACCACAAAGGCGTCGTCACGCAGAGCGGCAGGCTTGATTGCCTCGCAGACGATATTATCAGCCGACAGGGTGATCAGAGGCTTCACGGTTGCGCCGCTTCCGGAGACTGCCGTCACGGGAATGTTGAGCAGATAACTCTCACGGATGACATTCTGGGTCGTGAAACCGCCGTTGTGAGGATAGAGGGAGTAGGTAAACTCGTGAACGCCCTCGTCACCGGTAACATCGGGATGGGTGCCGCTTCTCAGAAGGGTCAGGCAGAGATTGCCTTCATAGGTGGAAATACCGTACTTGCAATCGTTGAGGATTGCTACACCGAAACGGGATTCGGACAGATCGGTCCACTTGTGATTGCAGACTTCGAACTTTGCTGCCTCGTAGCTGTTGTTTCGGGTGATGGGACGGTCCATGTGACCGAACTGAATCTCGTTCTTAACGGTGGTACTGCTGATGTCCAGATCAAAGCCGGTTTTCAGGAAGGTATGCTTCTCCTTCCAATCGACTACCGTGTGGAAGTCCACTCTGGGGCTTGCAGCATAGAAACGGATGTCCTGAGTCAGAGTGGAATGCTGTCCGATGGTGTAACTGACGCGGACAACATACATGATCCCGCCGTCTGAGACGGTTTCGAAGGAGGTCAGGTCGTTCTGAATGTGAATCTTCGACATGGTTTCCAGGTCAATATCCCAGTCATCATAGGTTTCGGGAACATCCTCGGCAATATAGAAGCTGTTCAGGGGATTGCCGTTTTCCTTGCGAAGCTCTCTGCCGCTCTTTTTGTCGGTAAAGGAGGCAATGGCACCGTTTTCATCAAATACGACGGTGGCAAAGGGGGTCTCAAGGGTGCGTCCGTTCATGACGAAGGGAGAGGCAGCGGTCACAGGGGAATCGGTCAGTGCAACGCTCAGGGAGGACAGCCCGCCGATATTCAGTCCTCCGACGGCGGTGATCTTCTTTCCGGTCACATCGGTGTAGCACTGGCAGGGGTACTTAGAGGGGTACAGACCGTTATCTTCCAGCAGAATCACGTCGTCACGATCAAAAGAAGTGGTGTTGAACAGCGTGACGGTGTGATCATCGGGAGTCAAAAGCTCGCCGGCATAGCCCTCGGACAGGGATTTTGCCTCACTGATCACTTCCAGATTTTCCCTGACTGCATTCTGAGTCACGCCGGTATAGCAGGTTCCCGGAAGGATGTCGTGGAACTGATTGGTCAGGAGTACCTTGTACAGATCGTCAGTGCGCTCGCCTTTGGGTTTGCCTGCCAGAACATTGAAATAATCCATATCCCGAAGGGCAAACTCACACTTACGGTTGGTCCGCTTGATGTCGTGCATCTGGGTCAGCGTGCCTCTGTGCAGTTCAAGGTACAGCTCGCCGTTGTAAACAGGGAGCTTGTCCGCTACCTTTTCGATCTCCTTCATGAAGTCGGAAATGGTGGTATAGTAGGAATTGGGCAGACCGGGGACATTCATGATTCGTCTTGCCTTTTCCAGCATGGCAGGGGTAGGTCCACCGCCACCGTCTCCGTGTCCAAAGGAGAAGAGACGACCCTCAAAATACTCCTTGTTCTGGATGGTGCGGATTTCTCTGTCGGTGTCAGACACATCGGGAGAGGTGTCAATGCTGTTGAGATGAGTCAGGACGGTGCTTCCGTCAATACCCTTCCATTTGAAGGTGGTAAAGGGGAAGCGGTTCAGGTCGTTCCAGCCCATTTTGGTAGTGTAGAAATACTTGACCTCGCTCTCCTGCATGATCTGAGGAATCGCTCCGTTGTAGCCGAAGGTGTCGGGAAGCCAGAAGGCATCGGAAGTATAATCGAAATATTCCCTGGTGAAATGCTGACCGTACATGAACTGTCTTGCCATCAGCTCGCCGGAAGTTATGTTGCAGTCACACTCGACCCAAACACCGCCGTTGGGCTCGTATCTGCCTTCTTTGACATACTTCTTCATTCTCTCGAAGAGGGAAGGATAGTATCTGCGCATCCAATCGCAGTGGAGAGCAGAAGACTGGATGAACTTGTATTCAGGGTACTGATCCATCAGTTTGACCACATTGGAATAGGTCCGTGCGCATTTTCGGATGGTTTCGCTGACCGGCCACAGCCATGCCGTGTCCATATGGGAGTTCCCCACCAGCCCGATCTGACCCCGTGTGTTGTCGCTTTCGCCTTTGGCGAGGACGGGTTTCAGAATTTCAAGGCACTTGACTACCGCATCATGTACATATTCATCGTCATAATGGGCAGGATATTGTACAATGGCGGCAAAAACTTCCTCCAGAGCGGTCTGAGCACGATGCTTCTGGAAATTATTGGAATCCAGTTTCCTTGCCATCTGGAGAACGATGTTCAGATCAAAGACGAAGTCGTAGATTGCCTGATCGCAGACGCAGATGTCGATTCCGGTAAAGGTTTTGCGGAAGGCACCCTCAGCGGCAGTGGGAACGTCCTTTCCGTAGGACTCATAGGGGTGACAGCCTACGCAGAAATGATGGGCATAGCACTCAAATGCCAGATCAAAACGCTGTCCGGGAACGGCACTTTCGGTTAGAAGCTGAGCGGAGTGCATGATGCCCATGTAATCGCCCTTGCTGTTGAAGATGCCGTCAGGTTCGCCGTTAACAAAGAACAGGGTTTCGTAGGCATCGGTGTGGGGAATCACATACAGCTTTTTCCCCGCAAGGCTTTCCGGAACCGTATATTTCCCCTCAACCCAGAGATTGCCGTACTCTCCGCCCCAGACAAATCCGGCTGGAAGAGGGGCAAGTCCCTCCGTCGGGGGAGTGCGGAAGTGCTCCAACGTTGTCAGTCCCACCGGATCTGACAGGGTGTCCACCTTTTTGTACATCAGTCCTGCGTACAGCTTGTTCAGATTTTCAAGCTTTCCGCAGATTCGATTGGAATATCTTTCGTAAACCATAGATCCTCCGATAAATCCAAAAATCATTCATTTTCATTATGGATACATTATACAATAGCGAATATTATGCAATTCATTATACATGATTTTCCTCGGAAAGTCAACCTTTTTTTAAAGAAAAGATCGCTGAAAAAATATTGATCTGTTTTTTGAAAGATATTTTGAACAAATCATTGAAATATGGAATATTTTACAGATTTTGATCTTGACAAAAGCCTACGAATTTGCTATAATATTATTATTGTACGGGTTTACCTGAAAAAGGAGCGTGATTTTCTGTGGTACAGATTGCCATATTGGGTTTCGGTAATATCGGAAGCGGAGTTGCTGAGGTGATTCTCAGGGGTTATAACATGATATGTAAGGAGATTCAGGACAGTATCAATATCAAGTATATCCTCGATCTCAGGGAATTTCCGAATCATCCTTTGGGGGACAGAGTCATCCATGATTTCAACACGATTCTGAACGATCCTGAAATCTCAATAGTCTGTGAGACCATGGGAGGCTCCAAGCCTGCATTTGAGTATTCGCTTTCCTGTCTTCAGGCAGGAAAATCTGTGGTAACGTCCAATAAAGAGGTTGTTGCCAATTTCGGAAATCTCCTTTGTGATGCCGCAAGGGATCATGGAGTCCGTTATCTGTATGAGGCAAGCGTAGGCGGCGGTATCCCCATTATCCGATCTATTAAAAGTTCCATGGCAGGCGATGAGATTCTTGAAATCAACGGAATTCTCAATGGTACTACCAACTATATCCTGACCGAGATGGAAAAATCAGGAAAAACCATGCAGGAGGCACTTTCCGAGGCACAGGCACTGGGTTATGCCGAACGGGATCCTTCTGCCGACATCAACGGCGACGACAGTGCCAGAAAGATCAGCATTCTTGCCGCTCTGGCTTTCGGAACGCTGGTTTCCCCTTCGCTGGTCAGCACTGAGGGAATTCGCAACATCCGCACCGAGGATACCGAAATCGCCAAGAAATTCGGCGCATCCATCAAACTCATCGGCAGTACGGGCATCTACCCGGACGGCAAGATCGACATTCGGGTTTCCCCCTGTCTGGTTCCCGCCAATAATCCCATCTCTACGGTGGACGGCGTCTTCAATGCCATTATGGTAAAAGCATCCTGTCTTGGCAATGTGATGTTCTACGGACAGGGCGCAGGCAGCCTGCCTACCGCCAGTGCCGTGCTGTCGGATATTATTGATATCGCCAAGCATCTGAAAACCAGGCAGCCGATTCAGGAGTCCTGGCGTGTTGCAGAAGAAGAGGATGTCTATGAGGATGAAGCGGTCCCCATGAAGTGTTATGCTGCGGTGGCGATGGGTTCGGAGCAGGTACTGGAAAAAATTCCGGATGCAAAGATTTTGTATTCCGAAGACGCTTTGACCGCCTTCATCTGTGAAAATACGAAAATAGAGGATTTTGAGGATCGGCTTGACTCTCTTCAGACTCCCGTCCTTTCAAAATTCCGCGCCCTTTAAGGCTTGAACTATTGAGTAAAACGGTCTCACATTATCTTTGTGAGACCGTTTTAACTGTCTTTTTGAGGGGATTTTCAGCCCGTTTCGGCTTGATTTGGGAGAAGAACCGATCGGTCTCCCTGCCGATTTCTCCAACCCTTGTCAGAAGAAAGGAAGTGTTGATCACGGTCATGATCCCGACGGTAAAATCGGTAAACTGCCACATGAGCGATCCGCTCATGACCGCACCCGGTAGGGTGATCAGAACGTAGAGCAGAATGTAGAGATGCTTTATCCGTCGGCTGCCGGTCAGATAGTCCAGGCTGATCATGCCGTAGTAGGACCAGCCGATCATGGTTGCCAGCGCAAAGAAAAAGACGCAGATTGCCAGCAGGTAGCCGGAGCTTTCCCCAAGATATCTCGAAAAGCAGGCGATGACCAACTCCATACTGTCCAGATGAGGATAGTGTTCAATGGAGAGAAGGACCACGAAAGCAGTCAGACTGCACATGATGATGGTATCGGCGAAGACCTCAAAAATGCCCAGAAATCCCTGCCTGACAGGACTTTCGGTGTCGGCGCTGGCATGAGCGATGGGTGCGGTTCCGCAGCCTGCTTCGTTGGAAACCAGCCCTCTGGAGATGCCGTACCGCATGGAACGCATCAGAAGAAAGCCTCCGATTCCGCCAAGAGCGGCGGATGGACGGAAGGCATCCCGCAGAATCCATAACAGAATCGAGGGAATCTCCTTCAGATTCGGGATAATGACGAAAAGGCAGAGCAGAACGTACAAAAGGCTCATGATGGGAACCAGAAAGGCAGTTACCGAGGAAATCCGTTTGATTCCCTTGCGGATGGCAGGATAAAGAAAGAGACAAACGGCAGCGGCAAGAGGAAGCGGCGGGATGTTGAACACGCTATCTGCCGTGTCAGCCACCGCATTGATCTGCATCAGATTGCCAAGGGTCAGGGAAGCGCAAATGCAGAGTATGGAAAAGGGAAGTGCCAGTGCCCTTTTCTTCATATAATACATGGCACCGCCGGAATGTTCCCCATTCGGTCGGGTGATCCGATGGCGAACGGCAAGCACCACCTCCGCATATTTGACCGGCATGGACAGAATTGCTCCGATCCACATCCATAGAATGGCACCGGCACCGCCCGATACAATGGCGGAAGCAACACCGGCGATGTTTCCCACTCCCAGTGTTCCGGCGAGAGCAACGGTCAGGGATCGAAAGGGAGACTGCTTGCCGCTTCCTTCGCTGCGTTTGGTCAGCGATCTGACAATCGTGGGGATGCGGGTCAGATGGATGAAGCGGGTCCGGAAGCCCAGAATGATTCCGGAAACGATCAGCAGTGCCGGAACAATCGGCGCAAGAATCCATGTGTTCAGCCATGTCAGCAGATTTTCCATTGTTTCTCCCGTCCTTTTTCCGGTATTCAAAGAACAGCATATGCTATGACTGCCATTTTCAGAACATGGAAAAGCCGAAAATTAGCAATTGTTTTATCAAAGTGTTAATTTAATGTGAATATTCGAGAAAACCCCTTGCAATTTTGGAGAAAATGGCTACAATAGGAATTGTGAGTTAGCACTCTACGCAAATGAGTGCCAAATCAAAAATTCATCTTAAAGAATCGGAGGAAAAAAATATGACAATCAAACCTCTTTCTGACCGTGTTGTTGTCAAGATGGTCGAAGTGGAAGAAACAACCAAGAGCGGACTGATTCTGACCGCCGCATCCAAGGAGAAGCCCCAGTTTGCAGAAGTCATCTCTGTAGGACCCGGAGCATACGACAAGAACGGCGTCCTGGTACCGATCAAGGACATTTCTGTCGGAGACAGAGTCATTATCAGTAATTATGCAGGCAACAAGGTAAAGGTTGACAGCGAAGAGTACATTATCGTGAACGTCAGCGACATCCTTGCAGTCGTAGCATAAGACCAAAGGATAAATCGAAGGGAGAGAATACAGATTATGGCAAAGGAAATTGTACTGGGCATTGATGCAAGAAATGCTTTGACCGCCGGTGTAGATAAGCTGGCAAATACCGTAAAGATCACTATGGGACCCAAGGGCAGAAACGTCGTTCTTGACCGTAAGTACGGCGCACCCCTGATCACCAACGACGGTGTTACCATTGCAAAGGAGATCGAACTGGACGATCCCAAGGAAAACATGGGCGCGCAGCTCGTCAAGGAAGTTGCAACCAAGACCAATGATGCCGCAGGCGATGGCACAACCACCGCAACGCTTCTGGCTCAGGTTCTGATCAACGAAGGCATGAAGAATGTTGCCGCCGGTGCCAATCCCATGGTTGTCCGTAAGGGCATTCAGAAGGCCGTTGACGCCGCAGTGGCAGGTCTGAAGGCAAATTCTCAGCCTGTCAAGGGCTCTGACGACATCGCAAGAGTCGGTACCGTATCCAGCGGTTCCACCGAGATCGGTGCTCTGATTGCAGACGCTATGGAAAAGGTTACCTCCGACGGCGTTATCACCGTTGAGGAGTCCAAGACCGCAGAAACCCTTTGCGAGGTTGTAGAAGGAATGCAGTTTGACCGTGGCTATCTGTCCCCCTATATGGCTACCGATAACGATAAGATGGAAGCTGTTCTGGACGATGCTCTGATTCTGATCACCGATAAGAAGATCAGCAATATTCAGGATCTCCTGCCTCTTCTGGAGCAGATCGTTCAGGCAGGCAGAAAGCTTTTGATCATCGCCGAGGATGTTGAGGGCGAAGCTCTGACCACCATGATTTTGAACAAGCTGCGCGGCACCATCAATGTCTGCTGCGTAAAGGCTCCCGGTTTCGGCGACCGCAGAAAGGAAATGCTCCAGGATATTGCTATTCTCACCGGCGGTCAGGTAGTTACCTCCGAGCTGGGTCTGGAACTGAAGGATACCACTCTTGATATGCTGGGCACCGCCCGTCAGATCAAGGTCAATAAGGAGCGCACCATCATCGTTGGCGGCGAGGGCGATAAGAACGAGATTGCAGCCCGTGTCGCACAGATTCGTGCCGCAATCCCTGTAACCACCTCTGAGTTTGACCGTGAGAAGCTCCAGGAGAGACTGGCAAAGCTCGCCGGCGGTGTTGCCGTTATTAAGGTTGGTGCCGCTACCGAGGTTGAGATGAAGGAAATGAAGCTCCGCATCGAGGACGCACTGAATGCGACCAAGGCGGCAGTTGAAGAAGGTATCGTTGCCGGCGGCGGAACCGCTTATCTGAATGTCATTGAGAATGTGGATGCTCTTCTGAAGAATGCCGAGGGCGATGAGAAGACCGGTATCATGCTGGTCAAGAAGGCTCTGGAGGCTCCTGCCCGCCAGATTGCCGAGAATGCCGGCTTCGAAGGAAGCGTTGTGGTTGATAAGATTCAGCGTTCCAGAAAGAAGGGCTACGGCTTTGACGCATACAATGAAAAGTATGTGGACATGGTAGAAGAGGGAATCGTGGATCCTACCAAGGTAACCCGTTCCGCACTCCAGAATGCCGCATCCATTGCTGCAACCGTTCTGACCACCGAGGCATTGGTTTCCGATCTGAAGGAAGACAAGAAGGCTGAGGAAGCTGCATCCCGTGCGGCTGCTATGCAGGGCGGCGGAATGTATTAATCAATCGCCGGTTTATAAATAATAGGACTTGACGATGGATACAGGGCTGTCGTAAATTGAATTTGCGACAGCCCGATACTTTTTTCAAACGATACACCGATTTTTATTTTTGAACCGACTGCGAAAGGATTTCCGGACTATGCGCAGAACAAAACTTCGTGACAGAATTCTTCCGAACTATACCCACGGGGAGGAAATCTTCAATATGGTGACTCATATCGTGGGTGGCGCACTGGGTGTCGTGGCAACGGTGCTTTGCGTGATTTTGGCAGCACTTCATCACAATGTGTGGGGCGTGGTAGGCGGAGCAATCTTCGGGGCTACCATGATTGTGCTGTATACCATGTCATCGGTTTACCATGGGCTTAGCCCAAGGCTTGCCGCAAAAAAAGTTTTCCAGATCATTGACCATTGCTCGATTTTCTTTTTGATTGCGGGAACCTATACGCCCATTGCCCTTGTCAGTCTGCGTGAATACAAAACCTGGATGGGATGGACGGTCTTTGGATTTATCTGGGGCATGGCGGTCATAGGGATTGTGCTGAACGCCATTGATCTTAAGAAGTACAAGCTGTTTTCAATGATCTGCTATCTGGTCATGGGCTGGTGTATCATACTGGTTGCTGCTCCGACCTTCCGTATGCTGACCATACCGGGAACGGTATTCCTGCTTTTGGGCGGTGTCAGTTATACGATCGGTGCGGTTATGTTTTGCTTCCGTATTCGCTATCTTCATTCGGTTTTCCATATTTTCTGCGTTATCGGCAGTCTGCTTCATTTCTTCTGTATTCTGTTCTATGTCATGTGATCAAAACAGGGATTTGCCAGAATGTGATTGGTACCGGACGGAAAAGACTCAAAATTCTGTCAAAAAAGTATCGTTTTTTCACTCCTTTATGATTTCTTTAAATAAATGCTTGACAGATGCCCGAAAATGTGTTATGATGGAGGTAATCTTAAGAATCGAGGAAGTTCTGCGGGATGATACTTATCAAGGTTGTTTTTGATGATCAGATCAAGCGACTTTCGGAGCTTGCGTCCGAAATCCAACTTGAATACTATACCCCCATTACAGGCGAAGGACAGACCCGTTATATGCTGGATAAATTCCAGTCACCCGATGCCATAAAGACTCAGATTACGGATGAGAATTACATCTATTATCTTCTGAGCGAGGAGAATCAGCCTTTCGGATATCTCGGAATCCAGCCCCAGGGCAGATGCCTTTTCCTCAGTAAATTTTATATCAAAAAGGAAATGCGCAGTAGAGGCTATGGACGTGAAGCCCTTGAATTTCTCGTTGATCTCTGCCGTGAACAGCGCATGGACACCATCTGGTTGACGGTCAACCGCCACAATCTGGATACCATTGAGATTTACAAGAAGCTGGGATTTTCCGTTGATCGGGAACTTAAACGGGATATTGGTGAGGGCTATGTCGCCGATGACTATGTCATGCGAAAATACATTCACCCTGATCCGAGTCAGAAAAAGTAACAATATCAACATGAAAACAGGACAGAGACACTCATGAAGTGAATTTCTGTCCTGTTTTTTAAGTATTTTTCCACCTGAAAGCAGAATGACAATAATTTAACAATCGGAAATCATTTCCACTTGACATAATGGGTAAAATATGTTAGAATAAAGCAAAGAAAAGGAGGAATTCTATGAAGAAACCAATGATTTTAATTGTAACGGTGATGATTTCTGCATTTTTGATATTGCCAACGGCATTTCATGCATCTGCAGCCATTGTCACAACGAAGATCAACGACGAAACGCTGTATGAAAAGGAAGATTTTCTTTGGAACAATACGACCTATGTACCGCTTCGGGCATTCTTTGATTCAATCGGAAGTTTTGATATCAGTTGGGACGGAAAAACGAAAACCGCTTCGGTTCAGGCAAGCGGATTCCATTTGACCGCAACAGTCGGAGAGTCGTACATAGTGGTTAACGGTCAAAATCTGTACCAGAATGTGGCGAATGTTCTGCAAAACAGTCGGGTTTATGTTCCGGTACGGTCGCTTGCTGCTGCTTGTTCCATGGATGTCAGTTGGGATGGGAAAACGAAAGTCTGCTGCGTAACCGGAAGTTATCAGCCCATAGAGGAGGTCAAGAGCAGTTACTCAGAAGAGGATCTGTATTGGCTGTCCAGAATCATCCATGCTGAAAGTGCAAGTGAGCCGCTTGAGGGCAAAATTGCCGTCGGAAACGTGGTATTGAACCGAGTCAGACGAAGCGATTATCCGAATACCGTCTACGGCGTCATATTTGATCAAAAATACGGAACGCAGTTTACGCCAGTTGCAAGCGGAACCATCTATAACACGCCAAGTCAAGAGAGCGTAACAGCTGCGAAGATGTGTTTAGAGGGATATTCGCTGGACAGCGAGATGATATTCTTTATCAACGAAAAAATTGCCACCAACAATTGGACTACCGGCCGTACCTTTGTTATGGAAATCGGCAATCATAAATTTTATAAGTAAAACCACCGGGAGGACGCAGATAAAGTCAGCGTCCTCCCGGGCTTCCTTCCCTCTATTATACAAAATTTCCATTTTGTATAATTGCTAAAAATTTTCAATCGGTACGTTACCTTGCCCCACTGTGCGATTTTTTGCTTTTGAGTCTGCCGCAAATAAGTCCCGCCTCTTCTGTAACTGTTTTTTGGGGCGTTCATATCCGTTAAAAAAAGTTTGGAAAACAGTAGACAAATGAAAAAAATTGTGCTATAATACAGGATAAGATTTCACGAAAAGGATATAACGCCCAATGATGAATATCCAATGTGTCCCCGGCGGTCCGATTGGCGCAAACAGCTACTTTGTTTTTGACAGCGCCGGCACGGTGGTTTTGATTGATCCTACCGATGCCTCTGCTGCCGAAAGCCTGATTTCATCCTCCGGAGCCTCTCCGGCGGCGATTCTGCTTACCCACGGTCACTTCGATCACACCTATGCCCAGAACGTGGTCAAAAAACGGTTTGGTGTCTCTTCTTATCTGCACTTTCTGGACGCAGAGATGATTTCGGACATCCGGAAAAACAGTGCCTGCCTCATGGGCGGAACACTTTCCAACCATCCTTTCGGAACTGCCGACGTTCTTTTGTCCGGTGGCGAAACCCTTCGCTTCGGCAAGCTGATTTTCAAGGTTCATCACACACCCGGTCATACTGATGGCTCGGTCTGCTATGAGTGCTGTACCGAATCGGACGAGACTTCCTGCCTATTTTCCGGTGACACGCTATTTCGCCTGTCTGTGGGTCGGTGCGACCTGTACGGAGGCAATCCGTCAAAGTTGGCATCTTCCCTTCAGTACATCTCATCGCTTGACCGTGTAAATGAAATCTATCCCGGTCACGGTCCCAAGACCACACTGGACTTCGAAAGAAAAATGAATCCCTATCTTCAATGAGGAGTTTATTAAATATGGATTATCAAAAGCTATCCGATTTACTGTTCCCGAACATTCACGAAACCCCTGCCGACATGGAGGCGAAATTTCCTGCAAGAGTGCTTCCTGAGGGTGCCAAGGTGACTCGTCTTGCCCCCAGTCCCACCGGATTTATGCACTTTGGAACGCTGTTTCCTGCCATTGTCAATGAGCGTTTGGCTCATCAGTCAGGGGGCATTTTCTTCCTGCGGATTGAGGACACCGATGCCAAGCGCGAGGTTGCCGGAGCAGAGGCGGATCTGATCTCGACCCTTGCCTATTACAAAATTCACTTTGACGAGGGTGTGACCGTAGACGGCGAGACCGGCGCCTACGGACCCTACCATCAGAGCCACAGAGCCGAGATTTATCAGACCTATGCCAAATGGTTGGTCAGCCGTGGGCTGGCTTATCCCTGCTTCACGACCAGTGAGGAATACGAACACCTGATGCAGGTGGACAAGAAGGCGGAAATCAAGTCCAAGGACTGGCATGAGGATCAGACTGCCGACCGTCTTGCTATGCTGAAGGCACGCAAAATCACTCTGTCGGAGGTGGAATCGGAGCTTGCCGCCGGACATCCCTTTGTTCTTCGGATTCTTTCTGACGGAGACGGTGAGAAGAAGGTTTTCTGTACTGATCTGATTAAGGGTAAGCTGGAACTTCCTGAAAATGATGAGGATTTTGTTCTGCTCAAGAGCGACGGTATCCCCACCTATCATTTTGCCCATACCGTTGACGATCATCTTATGGGAACCACCCACGTCATCCGTGGTGAGGAATGGCTGCCCAGTCTGCCCAAGCATCTTCAGCTCTTCCGCTATCTGGAATTCAAGGCTCCGAAATATATGCACATCGCCCAACTGATGAAAATGGAAGGCAACTCGAAAAAGAAACTGTCTAAGCGGGACAATGGTGCGGCACTGTCCGATTATCGGGTCAAGGGATATGCTCCCGAAAGCGTCATTGAGTATGTCATGACGCTATTGAACTCCAATTTCGAGGAATGGCGTGCCGCAAATCCGGACAAGCCCTTCTCCGACTTCCCTTTCAGCATCAAGAAAATGTCTTCCTCCGGTGCGCTGTTTGATTTCGACAAGCTCAACGATGTCAGTAAGAATGTGATTTCCCACATGAGTGCCGACACGGTTTACAACTACCTTACCGATTGGTCCAAGGACTACGATCCCGAGTTTTATGAGGTTCTGACTGCCGATCCCGCCTATGCCAAGCGGATTCTGTCCATCGGACGCGGCGGCAAGAAGCCTCGGAAGGATCTTTGCACCTGGAGTGATGCCAAGCCCTATATGTCCCTCTTCTACGACCGGTATTTTGAAAATGTGGACCCTTATCCCGAGAATTTTGACAAAGCAGACATTCGGAAGGCACTGGAAGCTTTCCGGAATCAGTACGATCCGTCGGTTGACAACAACGCCTGGTTTGACGGACTGAAGAAAATCGCCGAAGAACTGGGATTTGCCCCCGAGGTAAAGCAGTATAAGCAGAATCCCGACGCTTACAAGGGTCATGTGGGCGACATCAGCACCTTTATCCGTATCGCCCTGACCGGAAAAACCAATTCTCCCGATCTGTATGAAATCATGCAGATTGTCGGATATGACCGATCGGTTGCCCGCCTGAATCGTGCGATCGAAAGCCTTTGATCTGCAAAGGAGAAAGGAATCGCTATGAAAATGGAAGAAATCGCAAGCAATTTTATTCACGAAATCATTGATGAAGATCTGAAAAACGGAGTAAATGACACCGTTCACACCCGTTTTCCCCCCGAACCCAACGGTTATCTGCACATCGGAAGTGCCAAGGCAATCTATATCAATTACAGCACGGCGTTGAAATACGGAGGACTGTTCAATCTGCGCTATGATGATACCAATCCCACCAAGGAGGACACCGAATATGTGGACTCCATTCTGGAAGACCTTCGCTGGCTGGGATGTGAGCCCAACGGCGGCATCTACTATGGGTCGGATTATTTTGACAAGACCTACGAACTTGCAGTTCAGCTGATCAAGGATGGAAAGGCATTTGTCTGCGATCTGTCCAAGGAGGAAATGAGTGCCTACCGTGGAACGCTGACCGAGCCTGGAAAAGAATCCCCCTGGAGAAACCGCAGTATTGAAGAGAATCTGGACCTGTTTGAACGCATGAAAAACGGTGAATTTCCCGATGGTTCCAAAACTCTTCGGGCGAAGATTGACATGGCGTCCCCCAACATCAACATGCGGGACCCCGCTCTTTACCGGATTGTCCGTGCTCACCATCACCGTCAGGGTGACAAGTGGTGCATCTACCCCATGTACGACTTTGCGCACCCCATTCAGGACGCATTGGAAGGAATCACCTATTCCCTTTGCTCCCTAGAGTTTGAAAATCACAGACCCCTGTATGACTGGGTCGTGGAAAACTGCTTCAAGGGCGAGCGTCGTCCCAAACAAAGGGAGTTTGCCCGTCTGAATGTGACCTACACCGTCATGAGCAAACGCTATCTGCGCCAACTGGTGGAAACGGGTCTTGCGGACGGTTGGGACGATCCCCGTCTTCCTACCCTTTGCGCTCTTCGCCGTAGAGGCTATACGCCCTCTGCTATCTTTGATTTTGTCCGCAGAGCGGGCATTGCCAAGACCGACAGTCTGGTGGGCATTGAGCTTCTGGAGGCGTGCATCCGGGATGAACTGAATACCACTGCTCCCCGCAGAGTCTGCGTTCTGGAACCCATCAAGCTGGTGATTGACAACTATCCGGAAGACAAAGTAGAATACTTTACCCTGCCCAACAATCCCACCGATGAAAATGCCGGCACCCGTGAGGTTCCCTTCACCAGAGAAATCTATATCGAATCGGCAGATTTTGCAGAGGTACCGCCTCCCAAATTTTTCCGCCTGAAACCGGACGGAGAGGTTCGCCTCATGGGCTCCTATATTATCCGTTGCGGCGAGATCGTCAAGAACAAGGACGGATCGGTGAAGGAAATTCACTGCACCGCCGATCTTGCCGTCGGAAACGGAAATCCCACCGACAGAAAGATCAAGGGGACCATTCATTGGGTATCGGCGAAATACTGCGAGGATGTGAATGTCATGCTTTATGATAAGCTGTTCACCATCCCCAATCTGAACGATATGCCCGAAGGGACCAATTACAACGATTTCCTGAATCCCGACTCGGTGAAGAAGCTGACCGGATGCAAGGCAGAGATTTCGCTGAAGGATGCAAAACCGGGCGACCGATTCCAGTTTGTCCGCAACGGTTATTTCGTCAAGGATACCAAGTACCCCAACACCTACAATCGGGTTGTCACCCTCAAGGACAGCTTTACTGCGAAGAAATAAGACGAAATTTTATATATATTCCCATAAAAAGCTTCCGACCGCATTTGCCAAAGACGCAAATGCGGTCGGAATTTTTCAGCAGCAGGGTCCCTGAGTGGGAGGCGAGAATTCGTGTATCGGGAAGCTCATCTTTGCGAAGAGCGTGCTGGGATCGTCCTCTTCTGCCTTCTGACAAATCTTGTCGGGAACGGCGTATTCGGTTGCGGAAACAATGAGTTGAGCGGGACGCTCGATCCGTACAACCGAGAAGAATCCCAGAGACACATACAGTCCCCGCATATTCTGTCCGCCATCACAAAGCGATCCGGAAAAGCAGTTCTGAACCGGGACGGGAATTTCGTCCGCACCGCAGCAGGGACAGCAACCGTTCAGACTGCTTCCCTTTTCCATAACCTTGACGGAAAGGGCAATGGGATCCACGACCTCCACCACAACCGAGGGTTTGTTGGTGGAGACTTTTTCGGCTCCGCCGCCCCATGTGCAGAATTCACCGGGAATCTGAGAGCTTCTGAATATGTTGACATTCCCTTCGCTGCCGTAAAGGACGACCTTCTTTTCGGTAACGGCAATACCTTCCAGTTCCTGCGATTTTCCGACACTCACGCAGGCTTCAAATGTGATTTTCGTAAAGAAACGGATCGAAATCTGATAGAATCCACGGTTGAACTTCACGGGATCCACAACAATATCGGTCCAGACGACCTTTGTCGAGATGACACGGATAGATCCGCATTTTTCCAAAACTTCCTGTCCGTAGTCGGTCAGCATAACACGGGTATCCTCATAGCAATCCTTGTCTTTGCAGCAATCCAATATGCGATTGGAATCTATGATTACGCTTTCTCTGCGGGGAAAGTTTGCGCCCTCTCGACCGTTTAATTTATTCTCCGGCATAGGGTTCTCCTCCAGTTTTCAATCTGACGCCCGGACTTCTTGCATCACGAATGCGTCTTACTGATAGTTTATGCGGTATGCCACGACTTGCCACATCGGATCAGACTTTGAAAAAATCAATTATGAAATTTTCAAAATTCGACAAAATAATTTTCAAAAATCAATGATTCCGTAAAAATCTGTCGCACAGCTTCTTTCAGATCAGCGTATTATCAGATAATTCGCAATAAGAACGCTTCCGATGCTTTTTGCGCCTGTTGACATAAAAAAGATAAGGCTCACTGTATAGCGAGCCTTACTTATCATATGATTTGATAGGATTTCAGTTCTTCTTTGATTGAATCCTTCGTTATGAACAAACGAAGGAACAAAAAATCAATAACATTTTCGCTCGCCTCCGTTCTGTTTTCAATAGCTGATAAAAAAGAATGAGGCACTCTTCCTTTCGGAGAAAGTGCCTCGTCATCATCCTTTTGTTTACGACAGCGTTCTTTGGAGGTTCGCTATGTAATTTATGCGATTACCGTGTCACAGGAAACAATGGTGGACTTAAGAAGATCGGTTGCTTCTGCGGAGATGGTAAAGGTGAACTTGATACCGGTTCTCTCCCCCAGTGCGTTGATCTTCTGGATGAAGGCATCCAACTCTTCCATATTGCGTCCGCCGATACGAAGCGTGGAATCTACAAAGATGTCCGTGATGTCATAGTTCGATGCAGCCAGACCACAGATAAAGCTGTAGAAGTTCTCATAGGAAGAAACATCGTACTCGTCAAT
>JBJDZN010000055.1:0-5567 GCA_051868045.1 Eubacteriales bacterium | reverse complement strand
ACAAACTCGGAGGTTTTCTTTTTCGCTATAACGCGGGATTATTTGGGGGTTACGATTTTTCTTGCCGGTGACCCGGATCTCAATGGTATGACTTCCTTCCGACAGATCGTTCTTACTGAAAATGATCTGCTGACGGGCGGTGGAAGCGGAGTACAGGTCGAACTCTCCCTGGGAAACGCCGTCCAGAAGGATTTCCACAATCCCTCGGTTGGACTCCAGACTGGACAGGAAAGCAATGGATTTTCCTTCAAAGGTAAAGGTTGCGCTGTTTCCCGTGACATTTGAATAGCTGAAGGTCCCGTTGTAGGCACTGCCCATGGGATCGTGCGTCCAGTTCCCGGTATAGTGTACCGCACTGCTTTGATCGTCCACGATTTCGGAGGTGGTCTGCGTGGGATCACCGCCGCCCAATCCGAAGAAGATCGCACTGAGCACGGCGTTGTCTCCCCGGATGTGATCGATCCGGAAGCGAACCGAATCGTTGTAGGAGTAGATCAGATACACGCCGCCCTCAAAATCACGAACTGCCGCAATGGGTGCGATCAGGTTCAGCGTATTTCCGTCAAACATCTCCACGCATTGCTCACGCCCGCCATCGTCACAATCGGCAAAATAGAGGATGACGGTATAATCCTGCTTTTGATTCAGTTTGATATCGACGGTGAAGGTCTGGTCGCAGGCAACATTTCCGTTGGAATAGTAGACGCCCAGCTTTCCGCTGCCTGCGCTCGCCATTGCCTCCAAAAGGAAGTACTGATTGAAGGGTGAATAGGAAAGACGGTTGAGACGGTCGGAGAAATCTTCATGATAGAGCAGCGAAAGATCGGAAATCAGACCGGCATTGATGGCATCCGCAGAGGCATGGATTCCGAGCTTAGTGTAGAACAGCGGATCCGAGGTGAACTCTTCGGTCTTGGTTTTTGCATATTGCAGATATTTCTCGGCAAGCTCTTTCTCTCCCAGATCCTCCAAAACGGCGGCGAAATGCTTCCATGCGCCGATGGCAACCATACGGTAGGCGTTTTGATTTTCTATGCAGTTGGGATTCTCAAATCCGGCACCCAGCCGTTCGTCCCATCCGAAGAAGCCGAGATTCGTGGGATTGTCGAAGATGACGTATGCGTGATCCAAACGGCGGGTCGCCGCATCCGGTATCGCATTTTAAGATGCGATACTTTTTTTGTTTTCCGGCAGAGAGGGGAAGTTTGTTTTATAATTCAGACGAGCGAAATTTCCCTTACATTCGTGGGCGGTTTTTTGACCGGTTCACCGTTTTATTTTTTGATGCCGTTCTTATTGTTTACTACCCGTGGATAAGGGTATACTTTCGTGTTTACAAGCAGTAAAAAATCATACCCGCCTGTTTTTGCAGGCGGATTTTTTATAAAAAAATTCAAAAAATTTCCCAAAACCCCTTGACTCTCAACCTGCCTTCAGGTTTATAATGAGCTTACAGGGTACCTTGGATCAAATGAGGGGGATGATGCTATGCAAATCGGCGAATTTGCGAGAATATGTAAAACAAAAATTTCGGTACTTCGGCATTATGATAAGGAAGGTCTGCTTGAACCGGACTATGTTGATCCGTTTACAGGTTATCGCTATTATGCAAGAGAGCAGATTCCTGTTTTTATGCGTATTACCGTATTGAAAAAGGCGGGCTTTTCGCTTACGGAAATCAAGCAAATTCTTTCTGATCCCAATAACGAAGGGCAGATTCTGGCATTGATTCAAAAGAAAAAGTCCGAATTGGCACAGGCTGTTTTATATCTGGAGGAGGTACAAAAAATCATGTTGGGTGAGAAGATTCTAATGAAGATACTTTATATCGAAAAAGACGACGGTCTTTATGCAAAAAGTTGCATCGCATTTGATGCAAATGAACAGAATGAAAAAAAGAAAGCCATGGACGCAGTCCTTCAAAGTGATGGCTATCAACGCATATCGTCTTATAAAATCATGGGTGAGGCGGCGTCCAATGATGTTCGGTTGCTCTGCGAGGTTGTTAAGCTGTCCGATTCTGCTGTGAATCCTGACGACGATACCAATATCGCCTTTGAGGACGATCCGTCTGTTGTCGGAAAGTGGAAGGTTGTCGGTGAATATGCCGTCAAAGATGACTTTAACGGAAATGTGTGTAAAAGTGATTTTCCGGCGAAGGATGTCTATTTTTTGCCAGGAGGAAGGCGATATTGGTGCTATGGCTGGACCAGAGGAAAGTTGATCTGCACCTTCGGCGACAGCTCTTCTGTCAACAGCTACACTGTGGAGGAATATGACGGCAGTCGGTATATGTTCGTTAATTTCAAGTCCTATGAATACCATCACGGAGGAAAGCCGACCGTTCTGGTATTGCGGCAGGCCGATCATAACAGTTACTCGGCCGATGATCTTGCCCGAAAGGACAATATTGATCTGCCGTTTGAGGAGGATCTATCCGTCCTTGGAAGTTGGGTTGCCCGGGATTGCTGCCGTCATATCGAGGCGTTTGATCCGGAGACGATCCGGAATCGGAAGCTGTTCTTCCGACGGATCGAATTCAAGCCGGATGGAGAAGTTACAAGTTTGTACGGCGACAGGCTCATATCCGGTGAAGATATGCAGGTATGGACCAAAGGATATGTGCTGAGAAAATGGAACCGCACTGCCTGCGCATATCAGATTCGAAAAATAAACGGCAAAGAGTACTTGTTTATCGAATGGAAAAGCGGAGACTACATATACGGAAACATGGAAAGCAATTATTATGTGTTTGAAAGAGAGTAACCGCGAAAATTACCGCTCGTCCGCAGTCCGTTGAGCGTACATTTGATGTTGCCCAAAATCGGGTCGGTGCTGTCGCAAATTGCATTTGCGACAGCACCGTACGGTTGTTTTATTTGATTATCGGATCTCAAATGCGTCTACTTCCACATAGGTGCCTGAGGAAGCGGGACTGATCCAAAGCTGGAAATTCTTCTATCGAACGGAACTGAAAATCCCCTTGCTTTCCATGCTGTTCTTCCGACGGATCAAATTCAAGCCGGATGGAGAAGTTACGAGTTTGTACGGCGACAGGATCATATCCGGTGATGAGATGCAGGTATGGACCAAAGGATATGTGTTGTGAAAATGGAACCGCACTGCCTGTGCATACCAAATTCAAAAATCAACGGTAACGAATACTTATTTATCGAATGGAAAAGCGGGGATTATGTATACGGAAACATGGATTCCGGTTATTACGTCTTCGAAAGGGAATTTGAAGGATAATCATCGTCGCTCCGATAGACATTGATATTTCCGTGTGCTATGGTTCGACACGGTTTGCCGGATAACGGTTTACAGAAAACATTCTTTCGTGTTTTTTGCATAAATATCCCATGAAATTTTTTTAAATTTTGGAATAATTTTTATTGAAATTTCTTGACAAATCTGGAAAGCGATGGTATAATACACAGTAATGAAGTAGGAATTGATAGGTGGCATCCGACACACGGATTCCCGGCTGTTGCGACATGGGTTCGCTGTGGATGATGACTCACGGTTTAAGGGCTTGTTAAGTGATCCGATCCGGGGCAGTCGGCGAATTATAGATAAAATTAATGGTTAAAAATTGAAAATAAATAAGATTTTATTGCAAAAGATTCTTGACAAAGCGGGAAAATAATGGTATAATAGACAGCAATAAAGTAGGAATTGATAGGTGGCATCCGACACACGGATTCCCGGCTGTTGCGACATGGGTTCGCTGTGGATGATGACTCACGGTACCCCTGTCGCATTCTGTCTTTAATCATCAAAAAAAGGAGGATTTGCTATGACAGAGAAAACAATGGTCTACGAGGCCCCCTTGGCACAGATCGAACTGATGGACAGTGATATTGTACTGACCAGTTCACCTTCTGTTGATCTGAGAACAGGACCCGGTGACGAAAAGCCTTGGAGCGAGGGCTGATGGCAACTACCCCAACGATTATGAAAAATTTCAGGAGGATTTTTATGAAAAAGAGGCTTTTAGCAGCAATCTTGTGCGCAGCTCTTCTCATTCCTGCCGTTGCTCAGGCAGTCAGTGCTGCGTCAAGTGAGGCTGAACCTGCTGCCGCTGCGGGACTGACTCCCAAGGCAGTGCAATACTCCGATCCCTACGAACTGGACGGAGAACAGGTTATCAATGTTCGTTTTGTCTACACGCTGGATTCTGAGGATTATACCGAGACTTCGGTTACCGTCAAGGAATCCACAACCGACAAGGAGTGGGACTTCACTTCTCTGACGGTTTACGATGCGCTGACTGTCACTTCCAAGGACGGCGTTTCCTATGCGAACGTTTCGGATGACGATCTGAGCGCAGCAGGTCTGTATGTGGTTGGCGCAGCTGTCATTGGCGTGCCTGCCGATAAGAACCTGAGCTTTACCGCCGACGCATCGGTAACGACGGCTGACGGAACGGTTATCACCGCCGAGACCCAGCATGCCTATGTCAAGGAAGGCGTGCCTGCTGAACTGGGCGATGCTCCCGAGTTCCCCATTCCCCTTGAAGTCGGTGTTTCTGCATCGGTAACCTTCACCGAGGATGCTACTGTTTACTATTCCGTTACTCCTGCTGAAGACGGTACATATCCCATCACGGCATCTAACGGCATTAACGTCAGCTATCTTGGAGCTGTCGGCGCAACGAATCAGTTGCTGGCAGGTTCGACCTACATTATCGCAGCTTCCGCAAACGGATCCGAAGAGTCTCCTGTAACCGGCGAGATCAGCGTTTCCAAGGTTGAAGAAGTCATCAACTATCTTGTAGTCGGAGAGAATCCTGACCAGGCAGTATCGGGAGATGGAACCGAATTCCATGTCTATGCGCCCTATCCCGGAACCTACACGATCACCGGAGACGGCATCATAGTAGGTGTTTATGAAGTCAGCGATTACGGCTCCGGAGCAAACTGGGAAGTCGCTACCATTGAGGCAACCGAAAAGGGTCAGGAACTGGTATTCGTAGTAGCTCCTGCAACCAGCTTTGATGATATTGTAGTCACTCTGACCGTTGTCTACACTGAGCCCGAAGAAGAGATTGTATACCTTGTAGTCGGAGAGAATCCTGACCAGGCAGTATCTGGAGACGGAAGCGAATTCCATGTCTTTGCTCCTTATCCCGGAACCTACACGATCACCGGAGACGGCATTGATGTCGGTATTTATGAAGTCAGCGATTACGGCTACGGAGTAAACTGGGAAGTCGATACCTTTGAGGTTACCGAAAAGGGTCAGGAACTGGTATTCGTAGTAGCTCCTGCAACCACCTTCGATGATATCGTAGTAACTCTGACCGTTGTCTACACTGAGCCTGAAGAAGAAGAGCCTGAGTACCTTGAAATCGGACTGAACGAAGACAAGGCAGTCAGCGGAGAAGGAACCGAGTTCCGTGTGGTTCCCACTCAGCCCGGCAGATACACCATCACCGGCGAGGGAATCGTAGTCGGAATCATTGACAGCACCTATGGCGGACCCAACTATGAGGTCAACTACATTGACGTAACCGAGAGAGTTGAGTACATCACCTTTGTGGTCGGAACCGAGAGCTGGGCAGA
>JBJDZN010000054.1:0-1542 GCA_051868045.1 Eubacteriales bacterium | reverse complement strand
AGAAAAGATTAGTATGCTATACTGGCGTAATTTTGCAATTGAACCTAATTGCAGATCGTCAGAGTTTGTAAGAAGGAATGGTCTATACAATGAGCTTTCAGATCCTCGGTACGGGCAGTGCTCTGCCTGAAAAAATCGTTACCAACGACGAGCTGTCCACCTTTATTGATACGAATGATGAATGGATTCGTACCCGAACCGGCATTCAGACCCGTCACATCCTTTCCGACGGAGAATCCCTTTTGGGTCTTGCTACCACTGCCTGCCGGAATGCCATGGACAACGCCGGAATTACCCCCGACGAGATTGATCTTCTGATTTGCACCACTTTGATCGGCGACTATATCTCCCCTGCCATGTCCTGTCTGATTGCCAAGTCGTGCGGACTGTCCGAGCGGGTGATTACGCTGGATATGAATATGGGCTGCTGTGGATTCGTTTACGCCCTGAATATGGCAAACGCATATTTTGCCTCCGGTGCCGTTAAAAAGGCAATCGTGGTGTCTGCTGAGAGCCTGACCCGGCTGGTCAACTGGGAGGATCGCTCGACCTGCTGCCTCTTCGGAGACGCTGCCGGTGCGGTTGTCCTCGGCGCAAGGGAAGGTTCCAAGGTGGATTTCGATCTGAAGGTGGACGGAAACGCCGAAATTCTGAACATCACCAGAGGCACCGACAACTGCCGATACAATACATATGAAGGCAAGGTGGCACTTGGCATGAACGGTCAGGAGGTTTACAAGTTTGCTGTTTCCTCCATTGCCGAGCGCATTGAAGCCATCTGCACCAGAAATTCTCTTACCTACGACGATATTGCCAAATTCTTCCTGCATCAGGCAAATATGCGGATCATCAACAGTGCCATCCGTCATACCAAGGCACCCGATGAGAAGTTCCCTCACAATATCGAGACCACCGGAAATACCTCATCCGCAACCATTCCGGTCCTTCTGGATCAGGTCAATCGCCGTGGAGAGCTTAACAGAGGCGATAAGATCATCTTTGTTGCCTTCGGTGCCGGACTTGCCTCTGCCGCTTGTCTCATCGAGTGGTAAATTTCACCCTCATTGGAGGGCAGCCCCTGGCGGTGAAGGGCAATCGCCGCAAACAAACCTATTACGGTCAACCGCATAGCGGAGATCATATAAACAAATCAATTTATGGAGGAAACACAACAATGAAAGAGAAACTGATCAAGATCATCGCAGATTATCAGAGCAAGGACGCTTCCGAGATTTCGTCTTCCGCAACCTTTGAGGAGCTGGGTCTCGACTCTCTGGATACCGCAGAGCTTGTTATGACGATCGAGGATGAGCTTGGTGTATCCATCGAGCTTTCCGCCGAGCTGAATACCATCGACAAGCTGGCTGAGTACATCGAGTCCAAGCAGTAAGAGTAAATCGGTGAGCCGACCGGACTTTTTCGGATCGGCTCACCGGCTCTGAAAACGGTACCGTTATTTGCCTTTTGAAAGGAATTATTGATATTATGGGAAAAATAAGTTTTCTGTTTGCCGGACAGGGCGCACAGTACCCCGGAATGGGA
>JBJDZN010000053.1:0-24799 GCA_051868045.1 Eubacteriales bacterium | reverse complement strand
CCTAATGTAACTTCCACTCCAAATTCCACTGTGGAATTTACTTTGGGAATTCACTAGACCAAAACTTGCTATTCTTTTTTGGCAATAAGGTGTTGACCTTTTCACCGATTTGTGCTATAATGAACACTGAATTTGGTGTTGGATCACGGGATTGTGCGACGTCGAATCATTTGAGGGTTATTTTTCTCCTTACTGCTCACCGAAAGGAAGTGCGTTTATGCCATATGCAGACATCCATTGCCATCTGTTGCCCGGACTCGATGACGGGTCGTCCTGCATGGAGGAAACACTGGATATGGCAAGACTGGCTTTGGACAGCGGCGTGACGACCATTGCCGTTACGCCTCACAGTTACGGTCACGGATATGCGAGCTTCGACCCGGACTGCTGTTTTCTGATGCACCAACGGCTGGAGGCTCTGCGGGAGATGCTTGCCGAATACAGACTGCCGCTGAAGGTGGTTCCGGGTATGGAAATCATGGCGCACGAAAAGATGACGGACTACCTTCGGGACGGTCTGATGCTGACGCTGAACGGTACCCGTTATGTGCTTGTGGAATTTTCCTTTGACGAACATCCTCGCTATGTCCGAAAAATGCTGGATGAACTGCTTTCAGAAGGCTATCGTCCTATCGTTGCCCATCCCGAACGCTACTTTTTTGTTCAGGATCAGCCCGATTTGGTCGCAGAGTGGCTGAAAGCGGGTGCCTTGGCTCAGACCAATAAGGGGTCCCCGCTGGGATATTTCGGAAGCAGTGCCAAAAAATGCGCGGATTATCTGCTTTCCGGCGGCATGATTCAGGTGATTGCCAGCGATGCCCACTCCGCAGATCACCGTACCACCCATTTCGGGGCGATCAGTGCCTATTTATCCGAGCATTATTCGCCGGATGTTGCGAAACGATTACTGGATACCAATCCCCGGGCGATTCTTCACGGATCCCCGGTGAAGCCCTGATAGGGCATAGTTGAAAATAAATGAAGATAAAAGGAATTTGAAATGGAAAAAATTGCCCGAAAAATAAACACTGCCAAGCTGATCCGAGTTCTGGGGCTTCTTTTGGTGGATATTATTTTTTTCAATCTGTCGTCGTTTCTTGCTCTGTTGATTCGTTTTGAATTCAATCTGACAGAGCTGAGGGGAAGCGGGTTTCTTCTTTCGATAGAGAAGATCGTACCTATGGGTACTGTGATTGCGCTGGCGATCTTCTTCGTATTCGACCTCTATAACAGCCTGTGGGATTACGCCGGACCCAGGGAATTTGCTAAAATTGCCGCAGCGTCGGTAGTGACGGGATTGGCGCAAATTTTTATTGCACATATTTTCAATCTGACTCTTCCCAGAAGCTACAGCCTTCTTTTCACACTGTTTCTGGGGCTGATGACCGGATTGACCCGCTTCAGCTATCGCTACATCCGCCGCATCCGGCGAAAGCATCTGAATAAGAAACGAACCATGATTATCGGTGCCGGTCAGGCAGGAGCAATGGTGCTGAAGGAAATGCAGACCAATCCGGATTCGGAGAACAAGGCCGTTTGCTTTGTGGACGACAACCGCCGCAAATGGGGAACCTTTCTCAACGGCGTAAAAGTAGTCGGCGGCAGGGAAGACATTGTCAATCTGGCAGAAACATACAAGATAGATGAAATCTTCTTTGCAATTCCTTCCATGACGCTGGGCGAGAGAAAGAAGGTTCTGGATATTGCCGGTAAGACCGGAAAAGTGGTGAAGGTTCTGCCGTCTCTGACTCAGATTTCCAGCGGTCAGGTGCATCTCAGCCAGTTCCGGAAGGTTCAGGTGGAGGATCTGCTGGCAAGAGATCCGATTACCATTGATATGACCGGAATACGGGAATCCATCGTCGGCAAAGTGGTGCTGGTTACCGGCGGAGGCGGCTCCATCGGCAGCGAGCTCTGCCGCCAGATTGCGGCATACGATCCCAAATGCCTGATTATCTTTGATATTTACGAAAACAACGCCTATGCCATCCAGCAGGAACTGATCCGCAAGCAGCCGAATCTTCATCTGGAGGTGCTGATCGGCTCTGTCAGAGACGAGAACCGACTGAACGCCATCTTTGAACAGTACCGTCCTCAGCTGGTGTTCCATGCCGCCGCCCATAAGCATGTACCCCTGATGGAGGACAGCCCCCATGAGGCGATCAAGAACAATGTGTTCGGTACATACAATGTTGCCAAAGCCTGCGATCGGTACGGCGTCGAGCGGATGCTGTTGATTTCCACCGACAAAGCGGTCAATCCCACCAATGTCATGGGCGCATCCAAGCGGATGTGCGAAATGATCGTTCAGATGATGAACAATCATTCCGAGACAGACTATGTTGCGGTACGATTCGGCAATGTCCTCGGTTCCAACGGTTCTGTCATTCCGCTATTCAAAAAGCAGATTGAGGCGGGCGGACCGGTGACAGTCACCGATAAGAATATGATCCGCTATTTTATGACCATACCGGAAGCGGTTTCACTGATTCTGGAAGCGGGAACCTTCGCCGAAGGCGGGGAGATCTTCGTTCTGGATATGGGCAAGCCGGTGAAGATCGACGATATGGCAAGGCAGATGATCTCACTGTCCGGTTTTGTACCTGATGTGGACATCAAGATTGAATATACGGGACTCCGCCCCGGCGAAAAGCTGTATGAGGAACTGCTTATGGCAGAGGAAGGGATCAAGAAAACCCCCAACAATGCTATTTTTATCGGACATCCTCTGAACTTTGATGAAGCCGAGTTCTGCGAAAACCTGAAAATGCTGGATCTGCTTTGTCAGGACGAGTCCAGTGACATCCGCCCCCAGATCAAGAGGACGGTTCCCACCTATCAGGGAATCCCGGACGGCGCAGAAGCCTGTGTAAAATAAGAAAGGCGTAAGAAAGCATGAAAAAAATCAGAATACTTCTGTTTGTGCTACTGTTTTTTGCAGTGGTTACATTCGGACTCTATTGCTTGGTGCTTCGGAAGCAGGATGCCAATCAGCCGCCGGAGATCGGAATGGACGGAGACCTGCTGTATGTGTCGGCGACCTCCGATGAGGCGGTACTGCTGGAGGGCGTGAGGGCATGGGATCCGGAGGACGGAGATGTCAGCAATTCCATCGTGGTGGAATCGATTTCGGTATTTGACGAAGACGGATTCCGCACGGTTACCTATGCCGCCTTTGATAGCGATTATCATGTGGCAAGAGCCACCCGAAAAATCGCCTATACCGATTATCAGTCCCCCACTTTTCAACTGTCCGGTCCCCTGTCCTTCACGGCGTGGGACGATAAAACCATTCTGGCTATGATCAGTGCCTCCGATGTCATGGACGGCGACATCTCTTATCGGGTGTCCATCACCGGTGACGAACTGCTGGACACCTATACCGGTTTGTATGAGGTACAGTTTTCTGTAACCAATTCGGCAGGCGATCTTCAGACCGTACCGGTTTATCTGACCCTTGCCAGAACGGCAAAATCGGTGCCTGTGATTGTTTTGTCCGAATATCTGACCTATGTGGATAAGGGAAGTACCTTTGATCCGCTGACCTATGTGACGGCAGTGGAATCGGGCGTACCCGGCGAAACACTGACGGCAACTGCCGAGTCTTCTGTGGACACCGATGTTCCGGGTAGTTACATTGTATCCTATTCCGTCATCAACAGTCTGGGATATGAAGGCAATGTCTATCTGACGGTTGTGGTACGCTGAAAGGGGATGAATTTCGTATGCAGGAGAATAACAATATCGTAAAAAACCTCTTTTATGCGGCGATGGATGTGCTGAAGCATCTCCTTCTGGTATTGCTGGGCGGCATATTGGTGGGAAGCTGCGCATTTGTGATTGCCAATGAGTGCTATAAACCCAAGTTTACCACCCGTGTGACCTTTATTGTGACCTCACGAGAAAGCTCATCCAATGCTTATACCAATCTGAGCACGGCGCAGAGCTTGGTGGAAGTCTTGGATCTGGTACTGCAAAGCAGTGAACTGGAAAAGCTGATCCTGCTGGATACCGGATGGGAAAGCGTTCCGGGCGAAATCAATACCCAGGTCATTACCGAAACCAATCTGCTGGTTCTGTCAGCGTCCGCTTCTTCGCCCAGAGAAGCCTTTTTGGTGATGAAAGCGGTACTGAATAACTATACAACCATTTTTTCCGCCGTGGCGGACGATGCGGTTCTGACCGTGTATGCCCCTGCCAGTGTGCCGACTTTACCGGATAATCCGTTGAATGCCACAGGCATTGCCAAAAAGGCGGCGATTGTGGGAGTGTTCGCCTTTGCCCTGTTTATCGGAGCCCTGTCCTATTTCAGCACAGGCGTAAAAAATGCCAAGGAACTGCAAAACCATCTGAACACCGCTCTGCTTGTGACATTGCCCTACGAATCCGAGCAATGGACATGGCGTCGCCTGTTCAGACGGAGAAAAAATGCCATTCTTCTGACCGATCCCGGAAGGTCTACCGGCTATGTAGAGGCGATTAAGGCTCTGCGATCCAAGGTGGAGAGCATCAAAAGAAACAAGGGATATTCGGTGTTTATGGTGACCTCCTCTATGGCAAATGAAGGTAAATCCACCGTGGCGGCAAACCTCGCTCTGTCGCTGGCGCAAAGGACATACAAGGTTGCGCTGATCGACTGCGATATGTGGAATCCCTCGCTTGCCCGCATCTTGCAAAGAAAGGTCGTCGAAATCAATCATCTGGATGATTATCTTGCGGCAAAGGGCGACTATCGGAATCTGACGCTGAAAACCGATCCCAAAACCGGACTTATCCTGATGATAAGAGATGGGGCAAAAGAGAAGAACAGCCGAACCCCCATCAGCAAACTGATGGCACCTGTCCTTGAATCTATCAGAACACAGGTTGATTTTGTGATTGTGGATACCTCTCCTATGGTTCCTGTGTCCGATGCCCTTGAGCTATCCGACCTTATGGACGCTTCCATGCTGGTGGTTCGTGAAAATGCCGAGTCCGAGGAACGCGTCAGTTCGTCGGTGGAGGCACTGAAGGGATGCACTGCGAATTTCATGGGTTGCGTATACAACGGCGAACGCTTTGCAACCTCTCAGATTCCCGTTGATTCTTATGGATACGGAAAATACGGAAGGTACGGGAAGTACGGAAAATACGGAAAGTACGGACGGTACAGCCGTTATGGTGCCTATTCTGCAGGAGCGTCCAATGAGACATCATCCGATGAAGAGAACGACAGTAAAACAGATACCGAAGAGAAGGGAGGAACCGACCGGTGAATGCACAACCTACCGAAAATGAAAACAGCAGTAAGGTCCAAAAGCTGGATCTGAGTCGGATTATTTACTACTTTCTCAAAGCGTTGAAAAGACTCTGGTGGCTGATTCTGATACTGGCTCTCCTTCTGGGTGCCCTTGGCGGAATCCGTGCCAAAACCGGTTATACCCCAATCTATCAGGCATCCGCCTCTTATACGGTGGAAATCGACGGAATGTACGGCAGTTACTATGGGAAATCGACCGCCCGTCAGCTTGCGGCATCCTTTCCTCATATTCTGACTACCGGTGAGCTGACCTCGCTGGTGTGCAAGGATTTGGGCGTCAGCAGTCTGCCCGGTACGGTGTCGGTCAGCGTGCTGGAAAACACCAACCTTCTGACCGTCACGGCAAGATCGCAGAATGCGGAGGATGCCTATCGGATTCTCTGTTCGGTTGTGGAAAACTATCCTGCCATCGCCGAATATGTCGTGGGAAAGACCACATTGAAACTGGTTATTTCGCCTACGCTGCCCACAGAACCGATCAATCAGGCAAATATCCGGGGAAGCGTCAAAAAATGGGCGGTTGTCGGTGCATTTTTGGGATTCTTGCTGATAGTGGCAAAGGCTCTTCTGAGTTCCACCATCGTCAGTCCCGAGGATGTGGAGAAGAAGCTGGGCAGTGCGGAATGTTCGGTTCTTCCGTTGGTTCACCGAACCCGAAAGATGAAGGACAGTGCCCTCTGCATCAAGGACCAGGCGATGAACGCCGGATTTTATGAGTCGATCAGCTCCATGCGAAACACCGTCGTACATCAGGCGCGCAAATACGGGATCAAAACCATCATGGTTACTTCTACCGTTCCGGGAGAGGGAAAAACCACCGTTGCCGCCAATCTGGCTCTGACCCTGTCCAATCACTCCTATCGGGTCCTGCTTATTGATTGCGATCTGCGCAATCCGTCGCTGATGCAGACGCTGGGCTATACCGAGTGCAAAGTCGCCTTTTCGGAGGTTATCAGAGGTCATGCCGACATTGCCGACGCTTTGATTCATGAAAATGACTGTCTGGATGTTCTGATAGAGGATCGCTTCAACAGCGACGCTTCGGAGCTGGTGGCATCCCATTTCATTGAGAAACTGCTGACCGATCAGAGAGACCGCTATGATTATATCATCGTGGATACCCCTCCTTGCGGCGTGGTTTCGGAATCCCTTTCACTGGCGGAGCATATGGACGGACTGCTTTATGTCATCCGTCAGGACTATGTCCGCACCTCCCATATCATCGACGCCCTGGATCGCTATGCGGACAGCGGAATCCGACATATGGGATGCGTTCTGAATATGGCAAAGCATCATTTTGCCGCCGGTTCCAAGGGCTATGGATACGGATACGGCTCCTACAATCGGTACGGATATGGATACGGATATGGATACGGTTACGGAAAACAGGACAAGAACCATGAATAAGCCGGAAGAGATCTTTCTGCACCTGCTTCGCTGTGCAGTCAATGATCTCCCCATCAATCAGGACCTGCTCGAAAAAAGCGAACCTGCCGAACGGGAGAAGTTCTGGCGGTCGCTGACCGAGCTGGGCATCTCCCATTCGGTTCTTCCTCTGATCTACGATCGGGTGGGGAAGACCGCTGCCTTTTTGGAACTTCCTGCCGAAATCTCATCCTATATCCGAAGAGAATCCTTCGCTATGGCGGCGTTGCAATGTCGGAAAACCCAGAAGCTGATGTACATTCTCGGAGCGATCCGAGAGGCGAAAATTGATTGCCTTTTGATAAAGGGTATGATCTGCCGCTCGATCTATCCAACCCCAGACCTGCGTTTTTCGGCAGATGAAGATCTGGTGGTTTTGCCCTCCGATCTGGAAAAACTGCTGACCCTCATGAAGGGGCTGGGGATGCAATCTGCCCCATATGAGCAGGAAGACGGCGTGGTAAAGGTGGGCGATGATTCGGGATTTGTTCTGGAAATTCACACACTCCCGCTTTTTGGCGTGGAAAATCACGCATTTCGCACGATCAACCGCTTTTTGCAGGATATTTTTGTCAGAAAAATCGAGACGATGGTGGACGGAATGCCCGTTTCCACCATGGATCCCACCGATCACCTGATTTTTCTGATCGGTCACTGTCTGGAGCATCTGGTTCATTCGGGTGTAGGCATCCGTCAGCTTTGCGACATTATGCTGTTCATCCGTGCCTACGGCGATCGGATCAACTATCCCCGTTTCAAAGACTGTCTCAATCAGTCGGGACTGCTTCCGTTTGCCTCTGCCATCACCGATATTATCGTAAAATGGCTGTGTCCGGAGGACGGAATGCCGCAAGACTATCTTCGCCTGTTTGACGGCGTGACGGTGGATAGCGAGCCTTTGCTTGACGACATCCTGAAGGCGGGAGTCTTCGGAAAGTCCACCATGTCCCGACTGCACAGTGCCAATATGACGCTGGGTGCCGTGTCCGAGAGAAGACATTCGATGCTGCATACCCTGTTTCCGCCGGCGTCCTATATGAAAAAACGCTATCCTTATGTCCGCTCGCACCCGATTCTTTTGCCGGTGGCATGGATTCAGCGGGGATTTGCCTATCTCAAGGAAAGCCGGAAGGATCGCAGTCAGGGCGTTTCGGAAACGCTGAGCATCGGAAATGAGCGGATCAGACTGCTCGGTCTGTACGGGATAACCGGTCAGACCTCCGAAAAAAACAGAAAAGCCAAAAAGTCGGAGAATCCGCCCTCTGATTCCCGCGTCCGGATCGTGGAAACGGTCCCTTACCTTGAAACTTTGTGCGGCATCATCCAAGAGGGAAAGCAGGTATCTCTTACGATCAGCGGAAGCAGTATGATTCCGTTTTTGGCGGGAAATCGGGACAGCGTTCTGCTGTCATCGCCGGACGGCGAACTGAAAAAGGGGGACATCTGCCTGTACCGCAGAGCAAACGGACAGTTTGTTCTCCATCGTTTGTATCGGGTGAAGAAGGACGGATATTATTTCGTGGGCGATGCCCAGAAGGAAATTGAGGGTCCTCTTGAACGGGAGCAGATCTGCGCCAAAGTGATCGCCGCCGTCCGAAAGGGCAAAAGAATCACACCCAAAAACGGCATCTGGAAATTTTACGAAAAGTTGTGGATTCGCATCCTGCCGATGCGAAGACCGTTGATCAGATGGGTCGGAATCCTGAAAAGGTGACGGGCTGTTGCATTGATTGTGCGACAGCCCCCTTTTTTGTGCCTAAAATTCAAATCATCAACCAATGGTTGAATAAAATCGGTCGAATTCAACCAATGTTCTATTGACAATCGCCTGCTTTCGTGTTAAAATTGCCAAAGAAAGTCTGATTTTTAGGCAAAAAACATCATCCATCAACGAAAAGAGACGAAAGCCATGAAAAAAGAGAAAACCAAATCCCAAAAGAAGGATAAACCTCTGTCCTTTCGACGGGTGCTGTCCGATAACCTGTTTGTTTTGAAAATCGTACAGAAGACGGCACCCCTTTACCTGTTTACCTATTATCTTTGGTCGGTGCTGTGGGGAGTTATTAGCTTTCTCAGCGGCTCCTATCTGCTGCGCTATGTGGTCAACGGCATCGGTCAGGGAAAGACTCCCGTGAAGATTCTGACCTTCATTCTGTTTATCATCGGTCTTAATCTGGCATATGAAGTCTTCAGAATCGCCATCAGTAGATTCTATTTTCCCAGATGCGACCAGAAAATTGTGGCATCCTTTGAAAAGATGCTGTTCCAAAAATCCCGTGAGGTGGAGATCGCCTGCTATGAGAAGCCCGAATTCTACGATAAATATGTCCGCTCCATGGACGATGTCTACGGCAAGTGCATGGATGTGGTGTATAATATCGACAATCTGATCTGGACCCTGACCTCCTTCTCGGCAAACGCCTTTCTGCTGTATATCATTGACCCGGTCCTGATTCTGTTCGGGCTGATCCCCTTTGCACTGGGCTTTATTCGCAGAGCGCAGAATAAGGTGAACCACAAATATGATGTGGAGCGTAATCCCATCGACCGAAAGAAGAACTATGTCCAGCGCACCTTCTATCTGTCCGAATATGCCAAAGAGATGCGGCTGGGCGGTATGGCAAGACTGATGTTCGGGCGTCAGAAGGAGGCGTATGAGGACTATCGTCGGCTGATTCGGAAATACGGTTTTATCCAAGGACTGCTGGGCTTCCTCATCGGCTGGGGTGTGGATATTCTGGCGATTGTAGGTGCCATGGGGTATGCTGTCTATCAGACGGTGGTCAGCGGCAGGATGCTGCTGGGCGACTGTATCGTGGTGCTGACCTCGGTGTCCATGATCTCCCATCTGCTGTCCACGCTGGTTCAACGATTCTCCGATTTCCATAAAAATGCCCTGTATGTGGAGGATTTCCGTTTCTTTCTCGATCACAAGCCCGAAATCGCCGACTGTGATCACCCCAAAGCACCTCACGAGGGCGATCTCTCTGCCAAAAATCTGTCCTTTACCTATTTCGGTGCCGAAAAGCCCTCCCTTACGAATCTGAACTTCACCATCCACAAGGGCGAGAAAATCGCCCTTGTGGGACAGAACGGATCGGGTAAGACCACGCTGGTCAAGCTCCTTCTGCGGCTCTATGACCCTACGGAAGGGAAACTGACACTGGACGGGGTGGATGTCAAAGAGCTGTCGGTGACGGATTATCGCAGGATGTTCGGCGTGGTATTTCAGGATTTCAAAATCTTCTCCCTTTCGGTGGCGGAGAATGTTCTGATGCGCTCCATGAAGGAAGGAGAGGAGGAGGTCGTCATCGACGCTCTGAAAAAGAGCGGAGGATATGACAAGGTCGCCACCTTCGAGAAGGGCATTCACACCACCCTGACCCGGGAATTTGACGATAGCGGCGTCAATCTCTCGGGCGGCGAGGCACAGAAGATTTCCCTTGCCCGCATCTTCGCCGATCCGACCCCCTATGTCATACTGGATGAGCCTTCCTCGGCACTGGACCCCATCGCCGAGTACACCATGTTCCAAAATATGATGGAGGCAGGGAAAGGTCGGACCATGATTTTTATCTCTCACCGTCTGTCCTGCGCCACCCTTGCCGATCGGGTGTTCTATATGGAGAAGGGGGAGCTTTGCGAAATGGGAACCCATGCCGAACTGATGAAGCAGGGCGGCAGGTATGCCGAACTCTTTGAGATGCAGGCGGAAAATTATCTGGAGAATGAAGAACAGGAAGGAGGAATCAGCCATGTCTGAGGATAAAAAGACTCCGAAAGAGAAAAAAGAGCGGCAAAAGATCGGAAAAGTGCTGCAAAACAACCTTCGCATGGCGGCGGTTGCGGCAAAATATTGCCCCTCCTTTCCCATTCTTGTGATTCTGGATGGTATCATAGGCGCATCCTCCGAGGTCCTCTTTACCTTTTTTTCGGTAAGAGTTCTGAATATGCTGGATTCAGGTAATCCTTCCTTCCGTAAAATTCTTTGGGAGCTTGCCGCCTATGCGGTGATCTATCTGGTAATGCAGCTCTTTTTTGCATGGTATAACTCGATCTATAAGCCCATCATCGAGCAAAAGATTCAGTACGGACTTCAGGGCGATCTCTACAGAAAGGCACTGTCCATGGACCTTGCCTGCTATGACGATCCCGCCTTCTACAATGACTTCGTCTTTGCCATGGATCAGGCAAAGGACAAGGGGCAGGAGGTTGTCTTCGGACTGGGCAACCTGCTTCGCAAGTTCATCGGCGGCAGTGCGCTGATTACCCTGATGATGAGCGTTTCCCCTGCGGTGGGCATCCTGCTGCTGGTGTCCGGCATCGGAATTCTGGTTATCGACCATCTTTATGACAAGGTTTCCTTCAAACAGGAGCAGGAGGGAAGACCCTTCCACCGGAAAAACAGCTACATCAACCGGATCCACCATCTTTCCGATTATTCCAAGGAACTGCGGATTTCCCGGGTGTCCGGAACATTGGAGGAAGAATACGATGAGGCGGTGGATTCCATTGTGGATCTCAATATCCGATATGCGAAGAAATACCTCATTCTGGACCTCCTGTCGGTCTTTTTCAACTATTTGGGAACTTTCGGCGCCCTCCTGCTGTCCTTTTTCCTCCTGCTCAAGGGCGAGATTCTGGTGGGTGGTTTTGCGGCGTCGGTGTCGGTTGTCTGGAACCTGGAGTGGCAACTCTACGACTTCTTCCGGGAGATCAACAATCTGCCCAAACGGTCGCTGTATATCGACAAATACTTCACCTTCCTTGCCTATGAAAATAAGGTGCGCCCGGGGACGGCGATTCCCGGCGACTTCGAGTCCTTGGAGTTCCGGAAGGTGTCCTTCGGCTATCCCTTCGACAAGGAGCAGAATTTCTCTCTGAAAAAAGTCAGCTTTACCGTCAAAAAAGGGGAAAAGATCGCCATTGTGGGCTATAACGGGGCAGGGAAAACCACCCTGACCAAGCTGATGATGCGGTTGTACGATCCCACAGAGGGTCAGATTTTGTACAATGGAGTGGACATTCGGGAGTACGATACGGCGGCATACCGCCAAAAAATCTGCGCCCTGTTTCAGGATTTCAAGATATTTGCCGCCACTTTGGGCGAGAATGTCATGAACGGCGAGTATACCGATGCCGACGAGGATCGGGTGTGCGCATCCCTTGATGCGGCATCCTTTACCGATCGGCTGTCCGAGATGGAGAAGGGCATTCAGACCCAGATGACCAAGGAATTCTTTGATGACGGCGTCAATCTGTCGGGCGGCGAGGCGCAGAAGGTCGCCATTGCCCGTATTTTTGCCGGAAATCACGATCTGCTGATCATGGATGAACCGTCTTCGGCGCTGGACCCTGCGGCGGAGTATCGGCTCAACCATATGATTTTGAACGGTGCCGCCGATCAGACGCTGATCTTCATCTCCCATCGGCTGTCCACCACCCGTATGGCGGATCGGATCTATATGTTTGCGGGCGGCAGACTGATCGAGGAGGGAAGCCACGATCAGCTGATGGCATCCGACGGGAAATATGCCGAGATGTTCCGTCTTCAAGCCGGAAAATATCGGGCATCGGCAGAGGGAATTTGACGGTGGCGGAGTCTTTTGCCCCCTGTTTCGACAAAATATGCAAAGGTTTAGATCACTCTCCCGGGAAAAAGGGCGTTCCCGGGAGAAATTTCATCTTTTCTGCCTATTGACGGGAACAACCCGGCATGATAGAATAAAAGTGTGTCAATTCCCGGAATATTGAAGAGGATATGAAAACATGATGTCAAAAAAGGATGAGAAGATCAAAATAATGCTGATCACGGAGGATGCCGCCTTCCTTAGTCGGGTGGAACGGCTCCTGTGTCGGGACTTTGAGCTGACCTCCGATACATTCTCCGATCAAGACAGCTTCCGTACCAGACTGTTGTCCGAACAGCCCTGTGTGGTGCTTGTGGATGGGGCAATGGAGGACTCCTGCCTGCAAACTCTGATTCAAACGGTTGAGAAACAGCTCTATGTGTCGGACAGCCGTCCTGCCGCATTGATTGTAGGCGGCGGCGACCTGCTGGGCGCATCGCTGCCCGATGACGGGCACTTTCAGTGGGTCAGCGAGGAAGAAAATCAGGACAGCGTCCTTCTCCGACGGTTGGAAACGCTGGTGGCAGTCCAGAGAATCCGGTACGGTTCTCTGGAACCGGACGGCTCCCGTGAACTGCTGCGAACGGTACAGAAGGTCAAAAGTCTGCGCCTTTCCTTTTGGGGCGGGAAAAATTCCTGAATTTTTGCAAAATTTCCAAAAAAAATGACATATCTTTCCTCTGATTTCTTGACAAACCGCCCCGATTGTGCTAAAATAAAAAGGTAAGACCGTCAGAAATCGGTCAATCTACATATACTGTATCATGCAAAGGCACAACCGAATACGGACAGAGAAAGGTATGAAACGAAAAAATGTGCGGAATAGTTGGATTTAACGGAATCCGTCAGGCGGCGCCCATCCTTCTGGAGGGGCTTACCAAGCTGGAATACCGGGGCTATGACTCGGCGGGTCTTGCCACCCGAAACGGTTCCTCCGAGATTGAAATCGTAAAGGCTAAGGGCAGACTCAAGGTCCTTTTTGAAAAGACAAACGGCGGTCTTGCCATGCTGGGTAATTGCGGAATCGGTCATACCCGATGGGCAACTCACGGCGAACCGTCAGAGGTCAATGCCCATCCCCATTGCAGCGACGACCGTGCCGTGGTAGGCGTTCATAACGGCATCATCGAAAACTATCAGGAACTTCGGGAAAAGCTGGAGAAGAAGGGCTACTCCTTCCACAGCCGTACCGATACCGAGGTCGCTATCAAACTGGTGGATTACTACTATAAAAAGAATCCTGCAAGCCCCGTTGAAGCCATTTCCAACGCCATGATCCGTATCAGGGGTTCCTATGCGCTGGCACTGCTGTTCAGGGATTACCCCGACGAAATCTACGCTGCCCGCAAGGACAGTCCCATGATCATCGGCGTGAAGGACGGAGAAAGCTATCTCGCCTCTGATGTTCCCGCTATCCTGAAGCACACCCGTTCGGTTTACTATATCGGCAATCAGGAGATCGCACGGTTGGGCAAGGGTGAGGTTGAATTCTTCAATATCGACCGTGAACCCATCGAAAAGGAGCTGACCGAGATCAAATGGGATACCGAAGCCGCCGAAAAGGGTGGATTCGAGCATTTCATGATCAAGGAGATTCACGAACAGCCCAAGGCAGTTCGGGATACCCTCTGTTCGGTGCTGAAGGACAACAAAATTGATTTTAGTACCGTAGGACTTACCGATGAGATGATCCGTGGTATCGGACAGATTCAGATCGTCGCCTGCGGATCGGCATATCATGTGGGAATGGTCGCTCAGTATGTCATCGAGGATCTGGCGAAAATTCCCGTTCGGGTGGAGCTTGCCTCCGAATTCCGCTACCGTAAGCCTCTTCTGACCCCCGATACGCTGGTGATCATCGTCAGCCAGTCGGGCGAGACTGCCGACAGTCTGGCTGCCCTTCGGGAGGCAAAGGGACGTGGAATCCGAACCCTTGCCATTGTCAACGTTGTCGGATCGTCCATTGCAAGGGAAGCGGACAATGTGTTCTATACCGTGGCGGGACCTGAGATCGCAGTGGCAACGACCAAGGCGTACAGTGCCCAGCTTGTCGCCTGCTATTTGCTGGCAATTCAGTTCGGACTTGTCAAGGGTGAGCTGACCGATGAGCAGGGGGATGCCCTGATCGGAGAACTGACCACCATTCCTCAGAAAATCGAGCGGATTCTGGAGGATAAGGAGCGGATTCAGTGGCTTTCGGCAAAGTTGTCGGGTGCATCGGATATTTTCTTCCTGGGACGGGGAATTGACTACGCCGTGTCCATGGAAGGAAGCCTGAAAATGAAGGAAATCAGCTACGTTCACTCGGAGGCATACGCTGCAGGGGAACTGAAGCACGGCACCATCTCGCTGATTGAGCAGGGAACGCCGGTTATCAGCATTCTGACTCAGAAAAATCTTTTTGAGAAGATGATCAGCAATATGGTGGAGGTCAAGAGCCGGGGTGCCTTTCTGATCAGCATTACGGGCTACGGCAACTACAGCGTGGAAGATACGGCGGCAATCACCGTTTATATTCCCCGCACGGATGAGCATTTTACCCCCAGTCTTGCTGTAATACCCCTTCAGCTCATGGGCTACTATGTCAGCGTCTCCAGGGGTCTGGATGTGGATAAACCCCGCAATCTGGCAAAATCGGTTACCGTTGAATAAAAAATTATCCTGCGTGGAATCCTTTTCGGAGACCCCGCAGGATTTTTGTCTGCAAAAATTCGGAAAATAATCTCCCGAAAAATGGCATATAAAAATTCCGCAAATTTCCATCAATAATTCTGTCATCCCGCGACATAATAATGACAGAGCGAAGCCGAAGCAAAGAAATCGGTGATGCTCTTTCAGATAAAAGATCATTTGATAAAAAAGAAAAAGGATCCCGACGGCATCCTGCCCGAGGGTATTTGCTGACGGCAAAGGCAGTCGGGAATAAAGAGGAGAAATTAAAATGGCATCTTCCAACAGAATCAATGTTCCCAAGGCAAAGGACGCAATGGACAAGTTTAAGATGGAAGCCGCAAGCGAAGTCGGCGTAACCCTGAACAACGGTTACAACGGCGATCTGACTTCCCGCCAGGCCGGTTCTATCGGCGGTCAGATGGTTAAAAAGATGATCGAAAAGTACGAGAACGATCTGTCTGCAAACGGCTGATTTCTGAGCTGATTTTACGGTTTTGATCCGGACGGGTAGTCCCGCAAAACCGAACATCGAAAACAAGGGATGGCAATGATTGTCATCCCTTGTTGATTCGTTTATCCGCCCAAAATCAGTGAGAGCCCGGCGAAATCAGCAACGGCTCGGTCTGCTGTCCGTCCAGCGCATCCTCCAGGGTGCGCTCGATTTTTGTGAAGTCGCAGATCAGACTGGAGGGCTTTTTCACGGGATCGTCCTGCCCCAAGGGGACAAAATAGACATTCTTGCGCTCCAGCAGGATACCGATGTTCCTAAGATTTGAGGACAGGGCATCGTTGGTGGCGAGCGCAAGAATCAAGGGACGGTTGTTGCGCAGATGGGCTTTTGCCGCCATGGTGACGGCGGAATCGGTGATTCCGTTTGCCAGCTTTGCCAGCGTATTACCGGTACAGGGGGCAATGATCATCGCCCGGGGCTTGCGGACAGGACCGATCGGCTCCGCATCCCGAATGCAGCGAATGGGTTCTCCTTCGCTGAAATTCCTGATTCTCGCAAGAAAATCTTCCGCCTTTCCGAAACGGGTATCGGTGGATTGCACACTTTCGCTGATGACAGTGAGAAGAGGACCGAATTTTGCGCTGATCTCCCCGGCGGCGCGGATGCCTCTGTCCAGCGTGCAGAAGGATCCGCAAAAGCACCAGGCAATCATCGGCTGGCGTTTGCTTTCCAAATCATCATGGGATATTTGTCACTCAAACCTATCACCAAACTTTCTATTCTTTTTTTCTTCCTACTATGGCTGTGATCTTTTAACACTCATTGGGTTTTGAATTTTCAATTTCGGAAAGAATCAGACGGGCAAGACAGTCTCCCATGGACTTTGGACTGTATCTTCCGGGCAGTGAGGGAGCCGACAGAAGTCGGAAACGAGAGGTTTCGGGTCGAAGAACTCCTGCAAGCTCAATGAGAAGTCCGCCATTCAGAAGAACCGATTCGGGAGAGCAGGGGACAACTGCCGGAACGGTGTTTATCAGAATGTCGGCGAAGGGACTTTGCGGCGTGACAAAATCCGAAACTGTACATCCTGCAGTCTTAGCCAGCTCCCTTTCTTTCGGGGAACGGGCAAAAACCGTGACCTTTGCACCCATTCCGAGAAGCAGGGGAATCAGAAACTTTGTAATCCGACCGCATCCGAAGATTGCCAGATGACAGTCGGAAAGCATTTTCTCCTGATTGAGAACGGCAAGCGAAACCGTCGCCTCTGCAGTTGCCCTGGCGTTTGGCAGGGCGTAGTCCTCTGTCCGGTTGTAATCTATGACCCGGACTTTTCGGCTTTTCAGAATGGCAAGGGTTCTTCCAGTGCTGATACATCCCGCAAGAAAAATCTGACCGGGTGTCAGAACATCTATCAGCTCCCGCAGATCAATTTTCACAGGAGCGTTCACGTGAACTTTGTCTCTGGTCAAGGGGATGGGGGCAAGAACGGCAAATGCGCCGCCTACCGCACTTTTCAGGGATGCGGCACGGGTCAGACGGGGGTCCAGCATCTCATCCGGTGAATCCCCGAATATGGCGCATTCGCATCCCGACTCTGCCAATTTGACTGCCGCCAGAATCAGTCGGCGGTCTCCTCCGATGATGGCGATCTTGTGTCTGTCCTGCATTTCCATTGCCCGGTTCATCCTTTCTCCAAGGGTAATCACCCCTGTACTTCCAGTATATGCACATTCGGCAATAGGGTCCATAAAATCGGGCAAGGGGACTTTGTGGAACGGTATTTTCATCCGTTTCGAATTCCGCCTGCCGCCGTGAAGGTTGAGAGTCTGTCTTTTTCCGTTTCACCGTCCTGTGCTGACAGAAAAACGGATTGCCGCATGGTTCATGCGGCAATCCTCGGAATGGATTCGGTTTTATTATTTTTCTTCGTCGTTGTCCTCGTCGATGCCAATGGTGCGCTCACTCATGGAATGATAGGGGCGTTCGGGCATGACGCTCATGTAGGCGGGACGAATGATCTTTCCGCCGTTGGTCAGCTCCTCCAGACGGTGTGCAGACCATCCGGCAACACGGGCTGTGGCGAAGAGGGGGGTAAACAGTTCCTCGGGAAGTCCCAACATCCGATAGGCAAATCCACTGTAAAAGTCCACATTGGCAGAGATTTCCTTGTACATATGATGGGTCTTGGCGATGATCTTGGGAGCCAGTTCCTCAACCTTTGCCATGAGTTGATATTCCTTTTCATGACCCTGCTCGATGGCAAGCTGTTCCACAAATCGCTTGAAGACGACGCAACGAGGGTCGGAAACGGTGTAGACAGCATGCCCGATACCGTAGATCAGACCCTGCTTGTCAAATGCCTTCTTGTCCAGCAGATCCTGAAGATAGGCGGAAACCTGGGCGTCGTCCTTCCAGTTGTGGACGTGCTTCTTCATGTCGGCAAACATTTCGCAGACCTTGATATTGGCACCGCCGTGCTTAGGTCCCTTCAGAGAACAGAGGGATGCGGCAACGGCAGAGTAGGTGTCGGTGCCCGAGGAGGTTACGACGTGCATGGTGAAGGTGGAGTTGTTACCGCCGCCGTGATCGGCATGGAGAATCAGTGCAAGATCCAGTACCCGTTCCTCAAGAGGCGTGTATTTGCCGTCCGGACGGAGCATATACAGGATGTTTCCCGCAATCGACTTGCCGGCGACGGGACGGGCAATATACAGACTGTCGTTGGCACGCAGATGACGGTAGGACCAGTAGCTGTAGATGACCAGCTGAGGCATAATGGCAATCAGCTGGAGGCACTGCCTGAGGACGTTGTCCACCGAAATGTCGGAGGCATCCTTGTCATAGGAGTACAGGGTCAGCACACTGCGGATCAGCATATTCATGATGTCCTTGGAGGGTGCCTTCATAATGACATCCCGCAGGAAGTTGCGGGGCAGTTCCCGATAGGAGTGGAGAAGTTTGCAGAAATCGGACAGCTCTTTGGCAGAGGGCAGATCCCCGAACAGAAGCAGGTAGATGGTCTCCTCAAATCCGGAGCGGTTGTCAATCAGGGCTCCGTTGATCAGGTCGTGGACGTTGATTCCCCGGTAATACAGACGTCCGGGTGCGGGAACCAGCTTGCCGTCCACCATCTTGTTCTGGAGTACGGTGGAAATATTGGTCAGTCCGGTGAGGACACCCTTTCCGTCCATGTCACGCAGTCCGCGTTTGACATCATAGAGATTGTACAGCTCGGGGTCAATATAGGAGTTTTTACGCATTTTCTCCGCCAATACGTTAAGCTGTTCATTCAGGGAATCTTCGTGTTTTTTTGTTGTCATCGGGCATCATCCTTTACGTTTCTGATAGAAAAGATACAGACTTGGTCTGACTGTCATGCTAAAAAACGGAAATACCATACAGCAAGTCGGTATTTACCATATTATACCATGAAATCTTCGGTTTGTAAATAGAAATTCATCGTATTTTTTTTGGAAATAAGTCACAAATATTGCATAAATATGCAAGCAGGATTTAGGGTTTTTGACTGTTTTTCTTGCTAATGCGGAAAAATTGTCGAAAAAGTGCCTTTCCGTTCCACGGAATCAGGGGATAGAGGTAGCTTCGACTGCCATCCGGAGTCTTGTTCAGGCTGATAAAAAGGATAATAAGGACCAGTCCCGATAGAAATCCGATCCAATCAAAGAGGGCAATCAGGATAAGAAGCAGGATTCGCATGAATTTGAAGGCATAACCAAGCTCGTATGAGGGCTGTGTGAAGTTCGCCATGGCGGCGAATGCCATATAGAGGATGACCTCCGGCACCAGCCAGCCCACCTCTATGGCAAAATCGCCGATAATCAGTCCCGCCACAATGGACAGGGAACCGGAAAGCACATCGGGCGTGTTCATGGATGCCAGTTTCAGCCCGTCAATGGTGAATTCCACCAGAAGAAGCTGGACAAGGATGGGCAGATAGCCCCGATCCTCTATCAGAATAAAGGAGAAGACCTTCGGAACCCAGTCCGGGTGCATGGTCAGCAGGTACCAGGTGGGAGTCAGCAGAAGGGCGATCAGAAAGACGATCATCCTCAACAGCCGCAGATAGCCACCTACTAAGGGCGGAAAGTAGAAATCGTCGGATTCCTGTAAAAAATCAAAGATGGCGGTGGGCAATATCATCGCCTGTGGAGAGTTGTCGCACAGGATGGCGACACTACCCTCCAGAAGCATGGCAGAGACGGCATCCGGGCGTTCGGTGTACCGGAATTTCGGGAAGGGGTTGTACCATGCTTTGTGAATCAAACATTCGGCAAGGGATTCCTGACCCATGGTCAGGGAGTCGGTTTTTATGGAGGACAGCTTGTCTGATAGGGTTTTCACATATTTTTCGTCGGCGAGTCCGTCAATGGAGCAGAGTGCCACGTTGGATTTTGCCCGATTTCCTATGGTGAACTTCTGAATCCGAAGTCCCTGAACGCAAAGTCTTCGCCGCAGAATCGCCACATTTTCGATGAGATTTTCCACAAAACCGTCCCGGGAGCCTCTGAGAACTTTGTCGCTTTCCGGCTCTCCTACCCCTCTGGAGGGAACCGACTTGGTGTCGGTGATGATCAGTCTGTCCATTCCCTCAATCAGTAAAGCGGAATTGCCGGACAGAACCTCGTCCGCTCCGACAGACAGATCCTCCTCAAGGGTCACGTCGCCGGCGGGAACCGCAGAGGTCCGGAAGCTTTCCGCCGATTCGGGAAGAGAACCCTTCAACGACAGATAATGGGAGAGCATCTGCTCGATCAGAAGATCGTTGGCAAGGGAACTGGCATACCAGAAGTAGCCTTTCCGGTCCCCCACCTCGATGGGACGCTTTTTGAGGTCAAAGCAGTTACCGAATCCGACCAGCCTGTCGAAGATTGCCGCATCCTTCTCAAACGTTCCGGTGAGCTTTTCCATGTTGTCATCCATCCTTTCCTTTGCGACTTGCATTATCGAAAGTATGCCCATGGGCAGGTGGAAATATGTTCACATTTTGCCTCTTTACAAATGGGAAAAAGTGTGGTACAATAGAAAAAACATCATCATTCTGGAATTTGTGGGAGGAATCGGTCATGAACGATCAAAAAAAGCTGTTTTGGCACCGCCTGTTTCTGTTGGTAGTCGTCCTTATCTTTGCCGTGGTTTTCTTTTTGCTGGCACTGCAGTTCGGGGACGATCTGGATGCGGAGTATACCTGGCATGAACTGTCCGACGGAACCGTCGCCATAGAGGGCTATACCGGATCGCCTTCCAAGTTGAAGATTCCCGAAACGATCGACGGAAAAACGGTCGGCGCAATCTATCCAAATGCCTTTGCCTATCTGGATGAGCTGAAAAGCGTCACGGTCCCCGCTACCGTCCGTGTGATCGGCGAGGGAGCCTTCTATGGCTGTGACTCCCTGAACTCGGTGGAACTGTCGGAAGGACTTGAGGAGATCGGCAGGTCGGCTTTTGAAAAGTGCAGTTATCTGAAGGAAATCAACCTTCCGGAAAGTTTGAAAACCATCGGTGAAGACGCCTTCAACGGATGCACCCGACTTTCGGGGCTGAAAATTCCTGCCGGTTGCACTGCCATCGGCGACGACGCCTTCATCGGCTGCGAGTCGCTGACGCTGGATTGCTCGGAAAATGCCCTTGCACTGGATTATGCGGGACGTTATCAGATCCCAACCGGCTTTGCAAACTCCAATGGCAGGACCTATCTGCTTCTTTCCCTTGCGGTGGGGATTCCGGTGGTTCTGCTGGCGGTGTTGTGGTTTGTTCTTCGGACGCTCAGACGGCGCAGGGAGTCCAAAAAATATTCCTAAAAATCAGAAAAATTTTCAAAAACCCCTTGACAAATCCAAAGCTTTGTGGTATTATATTGAGGCACCCAAGAGAGGGTGCAGACACTTGTTAAGTGCCTTGATATGCGCCCGTAGCTCAGTGGATAGAGTGCCCGGCTACGAACCGGTAGGTCGTGGGTTCGAATCCCTCCGGGCGCGCCACGAAAAACCGTTGCTTTGGCAACGGTTTTTTCAATATAGTCAGATCAACAAGAAACGACGGTTTCCGGGAAATGGTCGTTTCTTTATTTTTACACTTGCCATGCCCATTGCCCCGACAAGATCGCTCCCCGCCGTCATCTGCCTGCCGACGGTTTGATTTTGTATTATATTAGAAAAAATTCATAGAATACAATAATATGGATTTGCTGATTATGCTTGACAAAATCTGTGCAATATGCTATAATTTATATGTACGGATTCAAGGAGTTTGTGCAATGTTCAATGCAGAAGAGGATCATAATACCGTAGGGTTGTCGTATGACGGCATCGCCTTCCGCAAAATTGATTTTTCGGGAAATATGCAAAGTGAACGAAAAAACCTGAAAACATCCGGAATAAGCTGTTATAAAAGCAGTGCCGCACATCCGAAACGGACGGTACCGATTGCACTGCTTATTGTATACTCGATTTTGAACCAAAAAATGAAAAGGAGAGAAAATGATGAAAAAAATCCTGTCCACCTTGCTTGCCGGTTGTATGCTGATCGGCGTTGTCGCTTGCGGGAACGGAAAAACAGCCACCACCGATACCGGAGCTGCTACATCGACAGATGATCCCGGTCAACCGACTCAGAACAACACCCTTGATCTGAGTGAATTTGAAACGATCAGTACCTACACGAATCCCGTTATCAGCAGCAAAACGTTCGGTTCCGATCTCGGGGATCCCTTTGTTATGCGTTTCAACGGCAAATATTATCTGTATACGACGGCGACCGGTGTCAACTGCTGGACTTCTGACGACCTTGTCAATTGGAAGCAGGTGGGTACGGTTTGCTATGACAAAACGATCACAGCTTCCGCATACGCTCCTGAGGTTTACTACTATAACGGAACCTTCTATATGTACACCTCCCCCGCAGGAAACGGACATTATGTTCTGACCAGCGATTCTCCTACCGGTCCCTTCAAGGTTGCCACCGGTAATCTGGGAATGTCCATCGACGGATCGGTTTTCATCGACAATGATGGCAGGTGGTATTTTTACACCGCAGGAGGAAACAATATCACAGCCTATCAGATGACCAGTCCTACTACGATGACATGGTATTCCGATCTATCCAATGCTTCTCTGGACGGATGGACGGAAGGTCCCATGGTGATCTATCATGACGGCTATTATTATCTCACCTACACCGGAAATCACTATCTCTGCCGAACCTACCGAATCAATTATGCCGTCAGCAGCAGTACTCCCCGACGTTTCACCGTCGTCGAGGACGGACCGCTTCTGGTCAGTACCATTGATGCCATCCATAGCATCGGACACAGTTCTACCGTAAAGGGTCCTGATCTGGACAGCTACTACATTGCCTATCACTCGGTAGAGTTGGACGGCTCCAAGCGTAGTGTCAATATCGACCGGTTGGTCTTCAACGGAACCGACCTGTCGGTAATGGGTCCCACTACCGTGGCACAACAGGTGCCTTCGATGCCCGATCTCTATGCCTATCTGGAAACGAATGAGGTTCCCGAAGGCTGGACACTGGACGGCTCACTGGACAGTGGCAACGGCTATCTGTATCTGACTGCCGGTTCCTCCTTGCTTTCCGATACCGCCCTTGAGGGGAATTATACCGCCGAGTTCAACACGGCAACCATTTCCGGCGGAGCAAAGGCGGGCGCACTGTTCAGCTATACGGATGAGAACAACTACGGTTCCATTATGTTTGATCCTGCAAGCCAGAATGTGATCATCACCCTGACCGTAGACGGAAGTGCTTCGGTTAAGGAAGTGAGTATGATTCAATCCTTTAGCCAGGATGTGAAGTTTGACTGCATTCAGTCCATTCAGGTTGAGCGCAAGGGAACGACCTACACCTTCTACATGAACGACCGGAAGCTCTGCTCAATCGAAAGTTCGCTGGGCGGCGGAAAGATCGGCTATCGGACCGAGGGCGGAAATGCCTCCTTCGGCTTCATCGGCGGCACCAACGGTGTCGGCGGCACCGGATCGGCTGATGATTATAAGAGCGTCACCAAGGTAAACGGTCTGATCCCCGCAAACAGCTATACTGTCGGAAACTTCGATGAAACGGTAATCAGTAAGGTCAATGCCGTCACCGTAACTCAGGGCAATATCCTGAACTATCGGATTCTGACCTCCAACAAGGGAACCTACGATCTGTCGGCTTGCTATTTCACCGATGAAGGCAGCGGAGGAATGCGAATACGGGTTTATGTGGACGGAGAGGCAGTCACCGAGTTTGACCTGTCTGATAGCACCGGTCTGGCAACCGGGGTTCAGAGAGGAATCAGTCTGACTAAAGGTCAGCATAATATAGCAATCGAAATTCTGTCCGGATCGGGTGGATTTACCGAATTCAATCTGGTCTTCGGTAATGAAGCACCTTCACTGAGTGTAGATTATGACGGCAGTGCAGGAAGTCCTGTTTATACAGACGGCAGTTGGACAACCAGGAGCGGGGCACTTGTGATGCCCACTTCCCAAAGCGGAAAAATTCTGTACGGCGATGCCAACTGGGGTGACTATACCGTTGAAGTGGATATTACACCTACGAAGAGTGTCGGATGCGGTGTTCTGGTGCGAACGGTCAATCCGGGTGCCAGCAATTTCCGAGGTTCGACAGCAACAGCCGATCAGGCAGCCTCTTCAACATATTGGGCGCAGGGCTACTATGTGGGACTGACCACAACCAGCGTGGTTCTGGGCAAATTGAATTACAGCTATGAAGCATTGGCAAAGGGAAGCGGCAGTTATGAGGTCGGTAAGACCTATCATATGACCGTCGTTTGTGAGGGGGCAACCATTCAGGTCTATGTGGACGGAACGCTCTGCATCGAATATACCGACAAAGATCCCTTCCTTCAGGGAATGGTGGGATTGCGTACTTACAGTTGCGGCGCATCCTTTGACAATCTGATTGTCCGCACAAATGAGGAAAGCTGAACGAAAAATTGTATAATCAAAGGGGCTGTAAAAATAGTCCCGTAGGAAAAGAACGCTGAGGAGCGAAAGCCCCTCAGCGTTTTTTCAAAAATAAGACGGCTACCCACTTTCAAAGATAGCCGAATGGGTTCTCACTCTCTTCACGGTGTCTTCTTTATACTACCATTCAAATCAGAATTCCGGTGGATTTGGGAAAAATTGAAATAACCGATCCGGTATATACTTTCAACTCCACCTGTGGAAAAAATCCGAAAATGCCACAGGTGGGATTTCTGTACCCAAAATTCTGCGATTTTTACCGATTTTCTCTCACTTACAACAAATAGCAGAGACTTCGACCGATCGAGATCGG
>JBJDZN010000052.1:0-5932 GCA_051868045.1 Eubacteriales bacterium | reverse complement strand
ACATCCGTTTCTACATGAAGAATCTGACCGATTATATCAAGCTCTCCGAGTTTGAGGTTTACGACATCGAGACCGAGACCGAGACCGACACCCCCGACACTCCCGATACTCCCGATACTCCTGATACGCCCGATACTCCTCCCGCTCCTTCGACCGGCAGCAGCGTAGCTCTGCTTGCCCTGATCGGCACCGCATCCCTTGCAGGTGCAGCGGTTGTGATCAACAAGAAGCGCAAGTAATCCGAAAAAAGCCTTAATTAACGCAACCCCCTGAGTAAAATCAGGGGGTTGTTTGATTTGATCTGTTCGTTCGGGGTAGGCAAAAGGAAGGGCTTATCGCAGGAAAACCTCTTTTTTATTTGTGACCCAGCCGATCCTTGAAGTCCGTGTATCCGAAACTTCTCAGACAGCGAAGGCACCCATCCGCTTGCAGGACAAAGATGCCCGGCAATGGCATGCCGTTGAAGGTATTGTTTTTGCAGGTGGTGTAAATTGCCATGTCACCAAAAAGCAACAGGTCCCCCTCTTTAAGGGGAAGGTCAAAGCTGTAATCCCCGATTACGTCGCCGGCAAGGCAGGTCGGTCCGCCCAGACGGACGGAACAGGACCGCTCGCCGGGTTCTCCCGCACCGTACAGCGGCGGACGGTACGGCATTTCCAGCACGTCCGGCATGTGACAGGCGGCACTGGAATCCAGAATGGCAATCCGTGTTTCGCCGTTGCGGAAGGTATCCAGAACACGGGTCGCTAGGTAGCCCGCATTCAGGGCGCATGCCTCGCCCGGCTCCAGATAAACCTGTACCCCCCATTTCTGCTGTGCCATGCGGATACATTTCTCCAGCCGTGGAAGATCATATCCCGGTCGGGTAATGTGGTGTCCGCCGCCAAAATTCAGCCATTTCATCCGGGGAAGAAGATCCCCGAAGTGCGCTTCAACGGCATGTAAAGTGATTTCCAGCGCATCGGAATCCTGCTCGCACAGCGTATGGAAGTGAAGCCCGTCCAGCAGTGCAAGCAGTTCCGACGTCATTTCCTCATTCCATCGGGAGCGGGTTGTTCCCATACGGCTGCCGGGGGCACAGGGATCGTAGATGGCGTGTCCTTCCTGGGTCGAACACTCCGGATTGATCCTCAGTCCTATGCTTTTGCCCGCCCTTTTGGCTGCCGGACCGAATTTTTCCAACTGCCGGGGGGAGTTGAATACAATGTGGTCGGCATAGCGCAGAATTTCTTCAAATTCCCCGTCCCGATAGGCACCGCAGAATACATGGACCTCTTTGCCCGGCATTTCCTCGGCACCCAGGCGGGCTTCATACAGACCGCTTGCCTCTGTGCCGGCAAGATAGGGTGCCAAAACCGGATAAAGATCATAGTTTGAAAATGCTTTTTGCGCCAACAGGATTTTGCATCCGGTGCGCTCGGCAACACCCGCCAGGATTTCACCGTTGCGGCGCAATGCGGCTTCGTCCAGAATATAGCAGGGCGTGGGCAGCATGCCGAATCGCTGTTCCGGGGTCTGCCCGTCCAGCCCTGAAAAGGGCGGACGGGTCTCCTTTTCCCGAACCGTTTCCATCAGTCTACCGGAACCGGCGTCCGGTTCTCACTTCTGGGCAGTCCGTACTTGTCCAAGGCATTCAGGAAGGGATCGGGATCAAACTCTTCCACGGTATAGACCCCGGGCTTGTTCCACTTGCCGGTCAGCAGCATCAGTGCGCCGCACATGGCAGGCACGCCGGTGGTGTAGCTGATCGCCTGACTGCCCACCTCACGATAGCACTCCTGATGGTCGCAGACGTTGTAGAGATAGTAGGTCTTTTCCTTACCGTCCTTTTTTCCGGTAAAGATGCAGCCGATGTTGGTTTTGCCCTTGGTGCGGGGACCCAGACTGGCAGGGTCGGGCAGCAGTGCCTTCAGAAACTTGATCGGAACGATCTGCTGACCTTCGAATTCGACGGGGCTGGTGGACAGCATTCCCACATCCTCCAGACAGCGCATGTGATCAAGGTAGCTTTGTCCGAAGGTCATGAAGAAGCGGATGCGCTTTGCCTCCGGAATGTTCTGGGCAAGAGACTCGATCTCTTCGTGGTGGAGCAGGTACATGTCCTTCTGACCCACCTGATCAAAGACGTATTGCCGCTTGATGCTCATAGGGGGAATCTCCACCCAGTGACCGTTTTCCCAGTAGCTGCCGGGGGCGGAAACCTCCCGCAGATTGACCTCCGGATTGAAATTGGTGGCAAAGGCGTAACCGTGATCGCCGCCGTTGCAGTCCAGAATGTCGATGGTGTCGATGGAATCGAACTCATGCTTCTTGGCATAGGCACAGTAAGCCTGGGTTACGCCGGGATCAAAACCGCAGCCCAGCAGTGCCGTCAGACCGGCGTCCTCGAACTTTTTGCGGTATGCCCACTGCCAACTGTAATCAAAGTAGGCGGAAAAGCCCTTTTCTGCGCAACGCTTTTCATAGACGGCACGCCACTTGGGATCGTCGGTATCCTCCGGCTCATAGTTGGCGGTATCCATATAGTTGACGCCGCAGGCAAGGCAGGCATCCATAATGGTCAGATCCTGATAGGGAAGGGCAATGTTCATGACCAGATCGGGCTTGTAATCGTTGATCAGGTCGATGACCTGCTGTACGTCGTCCGCATCCACCTGTGCGGTGGTGATTTTGGTGGCGGTTTTGGAAGCCAGTTCGGCTGCCAACGTATCGCACTTGGATTTGGTCCGACTGGCAATACATAATTCCGTAAAGACCTCGCTTACCTGACAACATTTGTGGATGGCAACAGACGCAACGCCGCCGCAGCCGATAACAAGAACCTTGCTCATGGATTTCTCTCCTTTGTGAATAATAAAATGGATTTGTTTGTGATTTATCTGAATCGTTTGTACAGTGCCAGGATCAGTTCCCGCAGTACCTTGCAGGCAGTAGCGGTGGAAACGCCGCTTGTATCCAACCCCGGAGCCAGCTCGTTGACGTCGGCACCGACTACGTTTGCGGTACAGACCGTGCGAATTGCCTCCAGCAGCCGGACGAAGCTCACGCCGCCTGCCTCCGGCGTGCCGGTGCCCGGAAAGGCAGACGGATCCAGACAGTCCAGATCAATGGTGAAGTAGACGGGAACCCCTTGCTCCCGGAGGGAACAGACGGTCTGCTCAAGACCGTCAAATCCGAAGGGGTGAAGCTCCGTGTGGCTTTTCGCAAAGCGAAACTCCTCCCGTTCGCCGCTGCGAATACAGAATTGATGGATGCGACCGTCTCCCAGCAGATCGTGGCATCGCCGCAGGACGCAGGCATGGCTGAGTCCGGCTCCCAGATAGTCATCCCTCAGATCGGCATGAGCGTCAAAATGGATGATATGGAGGTCAGGATATTTTTGAGCCACTGCACGCACCGCTCCCAGCGTGACCAGATGCTCGCCGCCCAGCAGCAGGGGCAGTTTTCCGTCCCGGAGAATTTCAGCCGCACGCGCCTCAATATCCCGCAGTGCCGCCTCGGCACTGCCAAAGCACAGCTCCATATCTCCGCTGTCAAATACGGCACAGTCGGTCAGATCGGCGTCCTGATAAGGGCTGTAGGTTTCCAGCCCGAAACTCTCATGCCGGATGGCGGACGGACCAAACCGGGCACCGGGACGGAAACTGGTCGTGGAATCAAAGGGTGCGCCGTACAGGACAATGCGGGCGTCGGAATAATCGCTGCCGCAGCCGATAAAAGTTTCAATATTAGGGTGCAGCATCCTTTATTCCTCCACTTCCTGCAGCATTTCTTCCAGAAATGCAGGCAGACAGAAAGCCCCTATGTGCAGTTTGGGCGTATAATATCTGGTATGCAGGTTGAGGGTCTTCCACGCCTGCATGTCCAGATCGTCGGTGGGGTGATATTTTTTGCTGGCAAATCCAAACAGCCAATATCCTGCCGCATAAGTCGGAATGTGAGCCTGATAGACTCTGCTGATAGGGAACGTGCTTGCGATACGCTTGTGACTGCGCTGCATGGCACTGGCATCCTCTGCGTAGAAAGGACTGCCTTGCTGATTGACCATGATCCCGTCCTCACGCAGGGCGTTATAGCAGCTTCCGTAAAACTCCCGTGTAAACAGACCTTCTGAGGGACCGAAGGGGTCGGTGGAATCTGCAATGATCAAATCATAAGCTCCCTCACACCGACGGATGAATTTCAAGGCGTTTTCAAAGTGGATATGCACCCGGCGATCATCCATCCGGCAGGCGTTGCTGGGCAAAAAGGTGCGGCATGCCTCAACCACCTGGGGGTCCATTTCCACCAGATCAATGCGCTCAACCCGATCATACCGGGTCAGCTCCCGCACGACACCGCCGTCACCGGCACCAATCACGAGAATGTCCTTGATGCCGGGATGCACTGCCATGGGGACGTGGGTAATCATTTCGTCGTAGATAAACTCATCCCGCTCCGTCAGCATGACGTTGCCGTCCAGCGTCAGAACACGACCGAATTCCGGAGTCTCAAAAATATCTATCTGCTGGTAGGCACTTTGTTTTGAGTAAAGATGCCTCGTTACCCGAATGCTGTGCTTCACATCCGGAGTATGAAACTCACTGAACCACATTTCCATACAAAAATACCTTCCTTTTTCCTGTTTTCACGCTATGATGCTTCTACGCCAACACATTGATTTCGTTCAGGCTGGGATCCTCAGGACCGGTCATACTGCATCCCTTTTCCTTTGCGTATCGGATATGCTCCAAGATTTCTGCGGTAATACGCTCGCCCGGAGCCAGAATCGGAATGCCCGGAGGGTAGCACATGACAAACTCGCTGCAAACCCGTCCTTCGCTTTCAGCCAAAGGCAGGCTGACCTTTTCGGCGTAAAAGGCCTCCTGGGGGCTGGCAACAACGTCGGGCTCGATGTATTCCTGACTTAACAGACCGGTTCCGTCCTTCTGATAACGGCGTCGGATTTCGGCCAGTGCGCTGACCAGCCGCTCCAGCTCCTGCGGGCGATCCCCCATGGACAGGTAGGCGAGAATATTGCCGATGTCGCCGAACTCAATCTGAATGTCATACTCGTCCCGCAGAATGTCATAAACTTCAATTCCGGCAAGTCCGATATCCAGGGTATGGACGCTCAGCTTTGTGGTGTCGAAGTCGAACACCGAGTTGCCGTTCATCAATTCCCGACCAAAGGCGTAGTAGCCGCCTACGGCGTTGATTTCCTGGCGGGCGTACTCTGCCATATCAGCGACCTGATGGAACACCTCCCGACCCCGAAGGGCGAGATTACGGCGGCTGATGTCCAGGCTGGACATCAGCAGATAGCTGCCGGAGGTGGTCTGCGTCAGGTTGATGATCTGCCGAACATAGCCGGCGTGGATGTCAGGACCAATGAGCAGCAGACTGGACTGGGTCAGGCTGCCGCCGCTCTTGTGCATGGACACGGCTGCCATATCGGCACCCGCCGCCATTGCCGAAACCGGCAGACCGCCGCCGAAGTAAAAATGGGTGCCGTGGGCCTCGTCTGCCAGACAGAGCATTCCGGCGTCGTGGGCCATTTTCACAATTGCCCGCAGATCACTGCAGATTCCGTAGTAGGTGGGATTGTTCACCAGCACCGCAACGGCATTCGGATGTTCGGCGATGGCTTTCGCAACCTGTTCCCGCTGCATACCCAGAGAGATGCCCAGCCGCTGATCCACTTCCGGGTTCACATACACCGGTATTGCGCCGCAAAGGACCAAGGCATTGATGACGCTTCTATGGACGTTTCTCGGCAGAATGATTTCGTCTCCGCGTTTGCACGCCGTCAGTATCATACTTTGTACGGAGCTGGTAGTCCCGCCCACCATCAAAAAGGCGTGTGCGGCACCGAAGGCATCCGCCGCCAATTCTTCTGCCTCCCGGATGACCGAGACGGGATGGCACAGGTTGTCCAGGGGCTTCATGCTGT
>JBJDZN010000051.1:0-26060 GCA_051868045.1 Eubacteriales bacterium | reverse complement strand
AGAAAATCGAAAATATTTTGCCAATCTACACACTTTATTCACAAATATGGGTTATAATGGAAGGGAAAGTTATAGAGATCGGTATTCCCGATCGGAAAGGATAAAAGGATATAAAATGGCAAAGCTAAAGAAATCCGAAAAATTCGGCGGTGTGGAGGGTCCTGTGGTGACCATCGTTATGGACGGCATCGGTCTGGCTCCCGCAAATGCCGGAAATGCCGTGGCACTGGCAAATACGCCCACACTGGACAGACTGATGAAAGACTACCCTTGGGTCAAACTCAAGGCTCACGGAACGGCAGTGGGACTTCCCTCTGACGACGACATGGGCAACTCCGAGGTTGGACACAACGCACTGGGTGCAGGACAGGTTTTTGCGCAGGGCGCAAAACTGGTTTCCAATTCCATCGCATCCGGCAAAATGTTCACCTCCGCCACATGGCTGGACCTTGTTGCCAACGTAAAGACGAATGATTCCACCCTGCACTTCATCGGACTGTTCTCCGACGGCAACGTTCACTCCCACATCGACCACCTCAAGGCGATGATCGAGCGTGCCAAGGCTGACGGCGTAAAGAAGGTCCGCATCCACATTCTGCTGGACGGCAGAGACGTAGGCGAGACTTCGGCACTGGACTATGTCCGTCCCTTTGAGGCATTCCTGGACTCCCTGCGCTCCGCTGATTTTGACGTTTGCATCGCTTCGGGCGGCGGACGTATGAAGATCACCATGGACCGTTACGAGGCAAACTGGGCAATGGTAGAGGCAGGCTGGAAGACCCATGTTCTGGGCGAGGGCAGACAGTTTGCATCGGCTGAAGAGGCGATCACCGCTTACCGTGCCGAATACGGCGTCATCGACCAGGATCTTCCCGCCTTCGTCATTGCCAAGGACGGCAAGCCTGTCGGCACCGTTGAAGACGGCGACAGCGTCATCTTCTACAACTTCCGTGGCGACCGTGCCATCGAAATCTCCAAGACCTTTGATGCGGGCGACGACTTTGACAAGTTCGACAAGGTGAGAAATCCCAAGGTGCTGTATGCCGGAATGCTGGAGTACGACGGAGACCTGCACATTCCCAAGCGTTATCTGGTCAATCCCCCCGAAATCACCAACACCATGGGCGAGTATATGGCAGATACGGGCATTCCCGTTGCGGCAATCTCCGAGACCCAGAAATACGGTCATGTGACCTACTTCTGGAACGGCAACCGCTCGGGCAAGTTCTCCGATGAGCTGGAGGTCTATATTGAGAAGCCCTCGGATGTGATCCCCTTCGAACAGCGTCCCTGGATGCAGTGCGCTGAGATCACCGACGCCATGATCGAGCTGGTCGAATCCGGCAAATACAAGTTCATCCGTGTGAACTACCCCAACGGCGACATGGTAGGACACACCGGCAACATGGACGCCACCCTGATTTCGGTTGCCGCTCTCGATCTCCAGTTGGCAAGACTGCTTCCCGTCATCGACAAGATGCACGGTGCTGCCATCATCACCGCAGACCACGGCAATGCCGACGAAATGTACGAGATCGACAAGAAGACCGGCGAACCCAAGAAGAACAAGGACGGCTCCTACAAGGCAAAGACCAGCCACACCCTGAATCCCGTTCCCTGCATCATCTACGACAACTTCACCGCCGACAAATACACCGTAAAGAAGGACGGCTCCTACGGACTTTCCGATGTTGCGGCGACGGTAGTCAATCTGATGGGCTACGAAGCTCCCGAAATGTGGGACGAAAGCATCATCGAAATCAAGTAATTTCCAGAGAGTTGGAAATGGCTTCCGCAAATTCTGCGGAAGCCATTTCCTCTTTTTTTGTATTCAATCATCCATTGATTCCGTGCCGATGTGCCAGATGAATGCCGATATGCCCGATTCCGAGGATCACCACACGGAATGAGCCAGAGAAAACCGATATAGGAAAAGCCCAAATGTCCCATGGTCCGGGATCAGCCTTCTTCTTCGGCTTCGTCCACCTTCATCATGATGGCGCACTCAATCCGCTTCTTGAAGAGCTTACAGCCGTATTCATAGATGCCGGAGATAGAGCCGGTGGCGTGGTAGGCGTTGGCGGCGCATCCGCCGGAGCAGTACAGTCTTGCCCAGCAGTCCTTGCACTCCGGGCGGGTATAGGCATTGCACTCGGCGAATTTCGAGCGCAGGTCGGTATTCTGCACTCCGTTCCAGACATCGCCCATCTTATAGGCAGGATCGCCGACGAACTGGTGGCAGGGATAGAGTTCTCCGGTGGGGGTGACGGCAAGGTATTCGGTTCCCGATCCGCAGCCCGAAATGCGCTTATAGATACAGGGACCCGATTTTAAGTCGATCATGTAATGGTAGAAGGTGAATCCGTTGCCTGCCTTACGGCGGCGGATCATCTCCTTTGCCAAAGTCTCATACTGCTCCATGAGAATCGGCAGGTCCGCCTCGGTCAGGGCATAGGGATCGTCCGGCTTGCAGACCACCGGCTCCATGGACAGCTCGGTAAACCCGAGGTCCGCCATATGGAAGATGTCGTTTGTGAAATCGGTATTGAAATGGGTGAAGGTTCCCCGCATATAATAGCCTTTATCGCCCCGTTTTTCCACAAATTTCTTGAATTTGGGAACGATAGTCTCATAGGAGCCTTTTCCGCCGGGGGTTCTGCGCAGTCGGTCATGAACCTCGGGGCGTCCGTCCAGCGAGAGAACCACGTTGTGGCATTCCTTATTGCAGAAGTCGATGACATCGTCGTCGATGAGTATTCCGTTGGTGGTCAGGGTAAAGCGGAAGTTCTTGCCCTTCTCCTTCTCAATCGAGCGGGCATAAGCGACCAGCTGTTTGACCACGTCAAAGTTCATCAAAGGCTCTCCGCCGAAGAAGTCTACCTCCAGATTGGTACGGCTCCCCGAATTGGCAATCAGGAAATCCAGTGCCTGTTTGCCCACCTCGAAGGGCATCAGCGCATTCTGACCGTGATACTTTCCCTGAGCGGCGAAGCAGTATTCGCAGTTCAGGTTGCAGGTGTGGGCAACGTGGAGGCAGAGTGCCTTGACCACGGGATTGCGGTTCTTTATGTTGAAGGTTTTGCCCTCGTAAACATCCTTGGAAAACAGTTTTCCCTCATTCTTCAGCGTCTCAATGTCGGCAAGCAGTTCTGCAATCTCGGACTCGGTCACATCAGGCTGATGGGCGTACTTTTCCAGAAGAATTTTCGTGATCTCCTCTTTGGTGTGATCCTCGTAGAGAGCGATGGCATCATAGGCGACCTCGTCCACGTTATGAACCGATCCGCTGGCAACATCCAGCACGATATTATACCCGTTAAGTTTATATTGATGGATCATTTCACTGAACCTCTCTGTAATTTCATATGACATCCGTATATTTTAACAAGAAAATGCCGTCCGCCGATCCGTCATGAAGTCGGATCCAACAAACGGCAATCTCTCCATCGGTGCAAAATCACCCTTCCGTCCTTCCGGTTTTGAACCCGGATAAATGCGCCGGCGCAAATCCGACAGAAGGCAGAATCTATCTCTTTCAAGAATAAGACAACCCTTTTTCCTGCTAAAACGAGATACGGGCTACCCTTTCAAGAGCGGAAATCTTACTTTTCCTTCTTTTCGCACTTCTGATTGGCAACGCCGCAGGAAGTCTTGCAAGCGGACTGGCAGGAGGTCTGGCACTCGCCGCAACCACCGTTCTGTGCGCTCTTTGCAAGATCACGGGTCTCAACAGTCTTGATTCTCTTCATGTTCGTTCTCCCTTTCAATTTAGAGTTTGGTCTATTATACCACGTATTTTTGAATTTGTCAATCCCGTTTTTCGGCTTTTACAAAAATCTCTCCCGAAAATTTCCCTTTTCCGGTCAGCACCGTTGCTCCCGATGCCGCAAGCCCGGAAATGCGCTCAACAAGCTCCCGATCCACTGCCTCTCCGGGGACGATCAGAGGAATTCCCGGGGGATAGGCACGGACATAGTCCAGCGACAGTCTGCCGATGGCGTCCATCAGGGGCACCCACTCGCCGGCAAGGTGAACGGTCTCTCCGATGGGAAGGATCTGCTCAGGAACAGCGTATCTACAGGACGGTTTCTTTGTCGGACGGTCAGCCAGCGCAGCATCAATGGACAACAGGGCATCAGCCAGTCTCTTGAAATTTTCGGTACTGTCGGCAATGGAGGTCATGGCAAGCACGTAATCCTCGTTTGCCATCTCCGGTTCGATGTTATGGGATTCCCGAAGAAGATCGGCAATAGTGAAGCCGCTTTGATCGGTTCCCGAAGTGCAGATACAGATTTTTCCCCGGTCAAAATCGAACACGCCTGCCGGAAGCGGCATAGAATAGCCCGGGATTTTCAGATGGACAAGGGATGCGGTTGCCCTTTTAAATTCATCCAGACGGTCATTGTAGGCATCAAACAATGCCTTTTTCTCCCGCTCCAAAAGGCTCAGGCAGCGATCCACCGATGCCAGCAGGACATAGGAGGGGCTGGAAGTCTCAAAAATCGACAGATTTCGGGCGAAAGGATCGGAATCTACCGATTTTGCCAGATGGGCGACGGCAGTCTGGGTCATGGACGGCAGGGTTTTATGAAGGGAGGCGATCACCAGATCGGCTCCCTGCTCCATGGCAGACTCCGGAAAATGCGGGGACAGTCCCAGATGTGCGCCGTGCGCCTGATCCACCATCAATCTTCCTCCGTGTCGGTGAACCACGTCGGAAATTCGCCGAAGATCCGAACAGACCCCTTCATAGGTAGGCGAGGTGACAACCGTCAGCCGAACATCGGGATTTTCAGTCAGCATTCGATCGACTTCATCGGGATCCACCGACAGAAGAATGCCGTATTTCGGCTCCGTCTGTGCAGGAAGATAGCAGGTGCCAAGTCCGCACAGTTCGACGGCATGGTAAACCGACTGGTGGCATCCCCTTGCCATGAGAATCCGATCTCCCGGGGCAGTCAGCGTCCGGATTCCCGCAAGTATGCCGCAGGTGGAGCCGTTTACCAGTGGGAAGCTCGTCGCTGATCCCCACAGCCTGGACGCACGGCGGCAAAGGTCCAGTAAAATTCCGGTCGGTGCATGGAGATTGTCAAAGCCGTCGATCTCGGTAATATCCATGTCATAGGGCAGAACGCCGCCGAAGGAAGGCTGCCGCTTATGTCCGGGCATATGGAAGGGGATTCTGCCCGTTTTTCCGTATTCCAGCAGTCTCTCGTACAGGGTCGGATCGCTCATTGATCAAGCCCTATGGAGCGCAGGTAAGCCAGGCTGCGTGCGAGGCAGTCAAAGGGGGACTCGCCGTAACAGGTATCCTGCTCCACAAAGATATGCTCGGTTCCCGAAACCTCGCACAGTTGCGCCAGTTTATCAAAGTTGATGCTTCCCTCTCCCACCGGTGCCATGCGAATCTCATCGCCCACCACACGGTAGTCCTTGAAATGGACACAGGCAATCCTTCCCTTGAGGGCGGTGATGTAGTCGGCAAGGTCTCCGCCGCCGTATTGGAGCCAATAGGTGTCCAGAGTGATGCCGAGCTCATCGGGTCGAGTTCTGCGGGCAAGCTCCATGAGCCTCGTCTCGCCGTTTTTACTTCGGTTCATTTCGGTATAATGATTGTGGTAGAAAAAGAGGCATCCGTTTTCCCGCATGGCAGGAGCCATTTCTTTTGCGGCAGAAACAACGGCGTCCACGTCCTTTTCCTCTCTCAGTCCGTTATATCCTCCGATGCCGATATGGTGACAGCCGAATTTCAGATGATCGGCGATCACCTCTTGAGGCTGATTTTTCAGACGGTCAAAGGGGATATGGGTCAGATCGCAGGTGAGTCCGTTTTCCGATAGCCGCTCCGCCAGCCAATCGGGATCATAGGAACATGTTCCCGATACCTGCACCGAACGGTAGCCCATTTCCGCCACCTTTTTCAGGGTTTCTCCGAAGTCATTGGGGGTTTTACAATAGTCTCTCAGGGTATAAAGCTGGGCTCCGATTTTCATAAGCATATGCCATTCCTTTCCCGCATCCGACGGATCTGCGGATTTATGGTCTTATTCTATCACATCTTTAAAAAAAATACAAGTTTTTTTGAAAAAATACTGGTATTTTTTCGTCAGATGTGGTATAATGGAAACTGCGATTTGATGCCTTTTGCGGGTCGATAAAAAATGACGGAGGAAAGCCTATGATCCCATTTGACAGTCACACCCACAGCCGCTTCTCCTTCGACGGGAACCCGGCTGCCACACCGGACGAAATGTGCCGGGCTGCCCTCGAAAAAAAGATTACCCATCTGGCAATCACCGATCATTTTGAGGCAAACAACGACCCTGAAGGACTGGATATGCCCTATGATGCCGCTGCCGCCTATGAGTCAGTCCTTGCCGCAAAAGAAACATATGCAGGCTCACTGGTGCTGTCCTACGGCATTGAAGCCGGGCAGGTACATCAATATCCCGCCCTATCGGAGAGGTTTCTGTCCTCCCATCCCTTTGAAACGGTCATCGGATCGGTCCACAATCTGCGGGGCAAACCCGATTTCTACTTCTGGGACATGAGAAACATGAGCGAGGATGAGTTCTTCGGCTACTGGATTGTCTACCTTCGGGAAATTCTGGAGCTTCTGTCCTTCGGCGGGATTGACATCCTTGCCCATCTGACCTACCCCATCCGCTATCTGATCAAAGCCGGGAGAAACTATGATCTCTCCAAAGATCATAGAATTCTGGAGCAGATTTTTGAATGGGTGCTGGACCATGACATTCTGCTGGAGGTCAACACTTCGGGCTACCGTCAGGCAATGGAATCCACCCTGCCCGACCGTCGGATTCTGTCGCTCTATCGGCAGATGGGCGGAAATCGGATCAGCATCGGATCGGATGCACACAAACCGTCGGACATCGGTGCCGATTACGACCGTGCGGAGAAGTTTCTGCTCTCCCTGGGCTTCGATCGGGTATCCTTCGTCCAAAACAAACAAATCTCCGAGCATCTGCTCGGAGCGGTATCCACAAAGGAGAGTTAAACGATGAATGAAATTTTGAAAATGCTGCAGGATGATGCCAGACTGACCCCTGAGCAGATTGCAATTATGACCCAGAAAGATGAAGGAGATGTTCGCCGCGCCATCGAAGAATACGAGAAAGCCGGAGTGATCCTGGGCTATCAGGCTCTGATTGACTGGGACAAAACCGACCGTGAATTCGTCAGTGCCGTTATCGAACTGAAAATCACCCCTCAGAAGGACAAGGGATTTGATCGGGTTGCCGAGAAAATCTACAACTATCCCGAGGTTCAGTCCCTCTTTCTGATGTCGGGCGCATACGATCTTCAGGTGATTCTTGAGGGCAAAACCTTAAAAGAGGTCGCTCATTTTGTTGCCGCCAAACTGTCCACTATCGAGTCGGTAACGGGTACCGCCACTCATTTTGTCCTTCACAAGTACAAGGATCACGGCGTCATTTACAAAACGCCTGAGACTGATGAACGGAGCAACCTGCAAAAATGATTGATTACGAGAAGGTTTTATCCAAAAAAATACAGGCTATCAAGCCCTCGGGAATCCGGAAATTCTTCGATCTTCTGGACGGCTTCGACAACGTGACCTCCCTGACCGTCGGTCAGCCGGATTTCGTCACGCCGTGGCACATCCGTGAGGCGGCAATCGAATCCCTTGAAGGGGGCAAAACCTATTACACCGCCAATGCCGGTCTGACTCCCCTGCGCACCGAGATCACAAACTATATGAACCGCCGTTTCGGACTTCAGTACAACCAGAAGGACGAGGTCATCGTGACAGTGGGCGGCAGTGAGGCAATTGATCTCGCCATCCGTGCCCTGATCGACGAAGGGGATGAGGTTATCATCCCCTTACCCTCCTTTGTCTGCTACGGTCCCATCGTTTCACTGGCAGGGGGAACCCCGGTCTATGTCCCGCTCTCCGAAGAAAACGGATTCAAGCTGACTGCCGATCAACTCCGTGCGGCAATCACGCCCAGAACAAAAATGGTGGTTCTGCCCTTTCCCAACAATCCCACCGGTTCCATCCTGACCAAAGAGGATTTGATTCCCATTGCGGAGTTGCTACGGGAAACCGACATTCTGGTTCTGTCGGACGAAATCTATGCCGAGCTGACCTATGGAGAGCGTCACGTTTCCATTGCTTCCCTGCCCGGTATGCGGGAGAGAACCATCATTGTCAGCGGATTTTCCAAGGCGTTCGCCATGACCGGCTGGAGACTGGGCTACACGCTGGCTCCTGCGCCGATCACCAAGCAAATGCTGAAGATCCACCAGTATGCCATCATGTGCGCTCCTACCGCCTCCCAGTTTGCGGGAGTGGAAGCCATGCAGAACGGGGATGCGGACATCGAATATATGCGCTCCGAGTACAATCGCCGCAGAATGTATATTGTCGCAGGTCTTCGCTCCATTGGACTGGAGGTCTTTGACCCTCAGGGTGCCTTCTACGTCTTCCCAAAGGTGGGCGGTTACGGCATGACCAGCGAGGAATTCTGTTCCCGTCTGCTCTACGAACACGGCGTGGCAATCGTTCCCGGAACGGCTTTCGGCGACTGCGGAGAAGGCTTTGCCAGAATCTCCTACGCCTACTCGGTGAAGCACATCTCAACGGCATTGGAAAAAATGGAAGATTTCCTGAAGAAAATCAAATAATCCCCCAAAATTTGCAAGATAAGGAGGCTCGGACAAAAGATGTTGTCCACTCTTCTCATCATAATCGGAGGAGCCATCATTCTCTGGGGTGTTGCCGTGTCCGTACTGATCTACCGATCCAGACAGGACTACCTGAATTCCCTGACCGATCAGTATCTGAGCGGTTATTCGGACAACGACACCATCCCTGCAGAAATCGCTCTGAAAATCTTCCGCAGGCTGATCACCCGGGTGATCGTCATCGTTTCCGCCGTGCTTTTCGTGGAGATTGCCGGCTTTGCCCTGTTGGTGGTTTCACAGGTGATCTGAATCTTTTCGTTCAGTCGATGCTGACCCCAAGTTTTGCAAGGCTTGAAATCAGGTTTTTCACATCCCCGTCATAACGGATTCCGTGGATGCCCACCGATTCTGCCCCATCCACATTCGCCTGCACATCGTCAATGAAGACCGACTCGGCAGGGTCCAGATGATAGCGTTCCAGAAGAATCTCATAGATGCGTCTGTCGGGTTTTACCACCTTTTCATAGGCAGACAGAACCGCCCCCTTCATGTATCTCAGCACCGGGAAAAACTCCCTGATCCGATCAAAACGGACGCTGACATTGGACAGAAGATAGAGAGAATACCCTTTCTCCGAAAGTTGTCTGACAAGGTCACAGGTCCAGGGCAGATCGGTCATATAACGGTCCCAGTTTTCGATAATCAAATCAAGGGTATCCGCCAGACGCTCCGGAATCCGCTTTTTCCAGGCGGCAAGGGCATCCTCATAGCTGATGGTTCCTGCATCCAGACACTGCCATTCCGACGAGGCAAAGCATTGGCTTCGGATCAGCTCCACATCCTCCCAGCTTTCCACATAGGGCGTAATACAAGCATCGGGATCGTACTTTTTCAGTACCTGTCCCATATCAAAGATAATATTCCGTATCATTTTTCGTTCCTTTCTCTTTTCTCTTGTTTTGTCTCGTTTCTTCTCTCTGCTTATCCATTCTAGCACATTTCAGCTTCCGTGTCAAGGCAGCATTCCGAAAAGTCGGAGAAATCCCAAAGCTGTCAACGGCATAAGCAGAGAAAGGATCAAACGGTCGGTCAGATAGCGGCGCATGGACAGTCCCCCTGAGACTCCGGCGATCTGAAGACAGACGCAGAGTCCCGACCATCCGGCAAAGGCGGCGGCAATCAGAATCCCGCAAAGACCGCCTACCCCTGACGCCGCCTGCATTCCCGACCCGATCTCCAGAATTCCGCTGATCCAGACGTCCACCCAAGGTGCGTTTGTGATATAATCCGCCAGATGCCCTACGAAATCGGTCAGTACCGAGAAAAAGACCACCTGACCGCAGACCGACAGCATCCCCGTAACGGCGGTCGACACCGATTCGGTCAGCATTCTGACCATCGGCAGGGGTTCCGGATGGTCCATGCCGACGGAATGGGAATTGCGGCTATCACAGTGCAAGATCCTGCGAAAAATAAGCAGGAGCAGAATCAGCACCGTTTGACTCAGATACAGAATCAATCCGACTCTGACATCTCCGAAAAGGGCGGATCCCACGCCGCCGATCAGAAATGCGGCACCCGGATTGGACACTACACCCAGCATGGATTCCGCCTCATCCCGGTCGATCTCCCCTTTCCGGTAAAGCTCCCCGATTGCCATGGCACCCACCGGAAAGCCTGCAAACAGACCGAAAATCAGGGCTGTTGCCGTTTTTTTGTCGATACCGAGCAGTTTAGCGATTCCCGACACCGGAATTCCCGGAATCCTTCCGGCACGGCAGAACACGGAACTGATCACCGACATGGGAAAAAGTGCCGGAAGCAGGCGAAAGCAGAAAAGAGACAAGCCTCTTTGGACGCTTCCGGCACCTTCATACGGATTTTTTAACAGATATGCCCCGAGAAACAGGATCGGCAGAAGCATCAGGCTCTGCACCACCGGACTCCTGTCTGCGAATGATTTCTTTACGGTATGAATTGGAATCCCCCCGAATATATTGAAGTTGTCTTACTCTACACTTTATGGGACAATATGGGGGAATATGAATGGATAACCGGGACTTTAAACCGACCGACTGCCGCTTCAGTCTGACCATGGAGGACGGTCGGAACGTCCAGATCAACGGGTGCGAACGGGTCCTTGTCTACGAGGACGACTGCGTTCTCATCCGACTGAAAAACTGTAAACTTCGGATTTCGGGCAAATCGTTGACCCTTCGGGGCTATTTCGGCACCGAAATTGTCATCGGCGGGTTCATATATACCCTCAATCTGGAGGCAATTTGATGATTTATCGGATTTTTGCCTTCCTGTTTGGCTACAATTTAATCAAACTTCCCAAATCAGCCGCCATTGCCACGGCACTGATCAAAAAAGAGATTCCGCTTGGGCAAATGCGCATCGAGGGGGACACCATCCTTATTGACGTGATCTCGCTTTCCTGCCGATCGGTACTGAAAAAGCTGTCCGCCATGGGCATTGAGCCGATTTCTGTCAGCCTTCATGGACTGCCCCACCTGCTTTCCGCCTACAAAAAACGGGCGGGCATCCTTATCGGCATCCCCCTTTTCATCGGAATTCTCTGGATTTCCTCCCTGTTTGTCTGGGAGGTTCATGTGGTGGGGAACGAACAGGTGGACGATGAGACCATCCTGTCCGGGCTGTCCGATCTCGGCTTCTCAGTGGGCAGTTACATTCCGGGAGTGGATGTCAAGACCCTGTGCAACGAATATCTGATAAATTCCGACGAGATCGCCTGGATCTCGGTCAACATCATCGGCACCAGAGCAGAAGTTCAGGTGCGGGATGTTCTTCCTGCAGGACAGTCGGAAGAACCCACACCGTCCAACCTGGTTGCCGTCAGGGACGGACTGATCGAACGCATCGAACTGTCCTCCGGTCAGAGTGTGGTCGGAACGGGTGAGAGCGTACGGGCTGGTCAGGTATTGGTTACCGGCTACTATCAGGGCAAAAATGAAGCGGTCTACCGTCTTGAGCCATCAATCGCCAAGGTTTATGCCCGCACGACCAGATCCTTTTCCGTGCAAGTTCCTCTCACCGGTGAAAGTGAACGGGAGACGGGACAGGAATGTATCTGCCAATCCTTCCTCTTCTTCGGAAACACCGTCGGAATCTCCGATCGGGGGTCTCCTTATGAAAAATACACCGAAGAGTTCCGCACCGATCTGCTGACGCTGTTCGGCAGGGTTCTGCCCATCGGCACCACTTCCCATATTTACAGGGAATGTGCCAGACTTCCCTTCAAACTGACAGAAGCGGAAGCCGCCGCTATCGCTCAGGAAAAAATGGCGTCACTGGTTGCCCAAGAGCTTGCAGACGGAGAGATTCTGTCGATCTCAGCAAGCGAGTCCTGCGACGGAATTACCTATACCATCGAGTGGATGGTATACTGTATCGAGGATATTGCCCGCTCCACACCGATTACCGGCTATGACGCTTTGACCGATACCAATAAGCCATAACGGACAGATGACGCATACAAAGAAAGGTTTAGCCACAGAAAATGAAGGAAAAAATACTCTCCATAGACAGTTCCGAAATGCTCTCTTCGATTTTCGGACATTATGATACCAATCTGACTCTGATTGAGGAACGTTTTGGCGTTCGGATCTTCAATCGGGACAACAATATCGTCCTTTCCGGCGAAGAAGGAGACAATCTGGAAAACGCTTATGCCACCCTCTACTATCTGAGAAAACTTGCGCAGTTAGGCGAGCCGATTGACGAGCAGAAAACCGAATATGCCATGAACATGATCGTCGAAGGGCAGGGGCAGGAGCTTGCCTCGGTTGATCGGGACCTGATTCTGATCACCCCAAAAGGCAAACCCATCAAGGCAAAGACGGTAGGGCAAAAGCAGTATGTGGATCGGATCCGCTCCAACACGGTGGTGTTGGGAGTGGGTCCCGCCGGAACGGGCAAGACCTTTCTGGCGGTCGCCATGGCTGTTGCCGCTCTTCGGGAGAAGAAGGTTTCCCGGATCGTTCTGACCCGCCCTGCCGTGGAGGCAGGAGAACGGCTGGGTTATCTGCCCGGCGATCTGCAAAGCAAAATTGACCCCTATCTGCGCCCGCTCTACGACGCTCTCTATGAGACCATGGGCATGGAGGGCTATCAGCGCAATGTGGAAAAAGGCGTGATTGAAATCGCACCCCTCGCCTATATGCGGGGACGGACCCTGGACGACAGCTTTATCATCCTTGACGAGGCACAGAACACCACGCCCGAGCAGATGAAGATGTTTCTGACCCGTCTGGGATTCGGTTCCAAGGCGGTGGTCACCGGCGATCTGACCCAGACCGACCTGCCCCGTGCTACCCGGAGCGGTCTTGCAGAGGCGGTCAAGGTGCTGGAGGGCATTGACGACATCGCCATTCACCGCTTCACCGAACGGGATGTGGTGCGCCACCGTCTGGTTCAGAAGATCATACAGGCATATGACAAGTACGAGCGCACAAGAACGGAACGGACCTCTGTCCGCAAATATACAGGAAAAATCATAAGGAAGCAGAGCCATGAAAACACGAATCTATCTGACCAACGATCAGGACAGAATCCACATGAATCCAAAGGATCTAAACCTCATTAAATCAGCCATCCGGAATGCCCTGAAATTTGAAAAATTCGAGCGGAACTGTGAGGTTTCGGTCACGCTGGTAGACAATGAGACTATCCGCACCCTCAACCGGGAGCAAAGGCAGATCGACCGTGTCACCGATGTGCTGTCCTTCCCCATGTTTGACGAGGATTTTGACGACGATGAATATGCGATTCTCGGAGACATCGTCCTGTCGGTCGAGAGGGCAAAAGAGCAGGCAGAGGAATACGGTCACAGTTTTCAACGGGAGCTGGCTTTTCTGACCGTTCACTCGGTTCTCCATCTTCTGGGCTACGATCACGAGCTTGGGAAGGCTGAGGAAAGCGAAATGTTTCAAAAGCAGGAGCAGATTCTTGACAAGATGGGTCTGACAAGAGAATCTGCGCAGACAGAAAACGATCGAAAGGAATAAAAAGGATAAAAAATGAAAAAAACAGGTTTTATTGCCATTGTCGGCAGACCGAATGTGGGTAAATCCACCCTTCTCAACGCTATGGTGGGGGCAAAAATCGCCATCACCTCCAAAAAGCCCCAGACCACCCGTACCCGTATTACCGGAATCCTGACCGAAGGTGAAAATCAGTTCGTCTTCGTGGACACGCCCGGTATGCACCACTCCATGACCAAGTTGGGAGACTATATGAACCGTGAAATCAGCTCGGCTCTTGCCGACGTGGATGCGGTTCTCCTAGTCGCCGATGCCGGCTATATGCCCGGCGAAATCGAAAAGAAGCTGATCCGCCGCTTTGTCAAGGACGAGCTGCCCATGATCCTGGTTCTGAACAAGACCGATCTGTCTGATCCCGAGCGGATCGGACAGGTCATCCTTGCCTATTCCCAGCTTGCCGACTATGCGTCGGTGGTACCGATCTCTGCCCAGAAGGAGGACGGAATCCGGATCGTTCTGGACGAGGCGGCAAAACTGCTGCACGAGGGCGATTGGATCTTCGATGAAGATGCCCTGACCGATCAGCCCGAGCGCACCCTTGCCGCCGAGATGATTCGGGAGAAGATTCTCAGGCTTCTGGACAACGAAATTCCCCACGGTACGGCGGTTGTCATCGAAGCCTTCGAGGAGCATCCCGATCTTCTGAAGATCCGCGCCGAAATTTACTGTGAGCGTGAAGCGCACAAGCAGATCATCATCGGCAAGGGCGGCGAAATGCTCAAGAAAATCGGCTCCTATGCCCGTGAGGATATGGAAAAGTTCTTCGGCATCAAGGTCTTCCTCGATCTCTGGGTCAAGGTCAAGGAAAACTGGCGGGAAAGCGATTTCAGAATCCGTGACTTCGGGTTCAAAAAGGACGACGATCAGTAAACCGTCTCCCCTATAAGGGCAACTGACGCAAAAAAGAGGAAAGGAGCGGATACCGCAGTATGCAAAGATCGCAGAAAATCAAGGGTCTGGTGGTGCGCACTGTGGATGTGGGTGAATCCGGTCGGATGCTGACCGTCCTTACCGGCGAACTTGGTAAACTTTCGGTCTACGGCGGCGGAATCCGATCCATCAAGAGCCACCGACTGAACTCCACTCAGCTTTTCTGTTACAGCGAAATGACGCTTCAGGCTCGTTCCGACCGTTATTATCTGGGAGAGGTCACGCCCATTGAGGATTTCTATGCCCTGAGAGAGGACATCGTCCGGCTCTCGCTGGCGCAGTATGTTGTCGATGCGGTAAGCACACTGACAGTGGAGGGGGAAGATCAGAGCAAAATTCTGCGGCTGACGCTGAACACCCTCTATCTTCTGGCATCCGGCAAAAAGTCCTACGATCTGATCAAGGGTGCCTTTGAACTGCGGCTTGCCTCTCTGCTGGGCTTTATGCCCGATCTGAGTGGCTGCAGTAGGTGCGGAAAAGAAGAGGCACTCTTTCTGATCCCGGAGGATGGAACCCTGATCTGCAGTGACTGTTTCATGAAGCTCTCGGAAAGCATTCCGTCTCCCCCGGTCCTGCTCCCCCTTTCCCCTGCAACCCTTTATGCCATGCGTTATGTGCTATCCGCCCCCGAGCGACGGATTTTCGCCTTTTCTCTGGAGCCTGACGAACAGGCGACTTTTGCAAACGCTTGTGAGAAGTATCTGCTTTACCACATCGAGCGAGGATTTGATACCCTGGAATTCTACAAGCAGATGGCAAAGTAGTAGTAAGTGGGGATCCGTCCATTCCTATCATTTATTGTTTAACAGCGTTGACATTACGAATATTACAGAAAGGAAGGTTTTCCTTGTCAGACTTTCAAAAAGCCAGAAAATCTCTGGAATACGATAAAATCCTTGAAATGCTTGCCGACTGTGCAAAAACGGCGGGAGCCAAGGAAATGGCACTTGCCGCATCCCCCGATGACGACGAGGTACGGATCGCAAAGCTCCAAGCCGAGACCTCCGATGCCAAATTTCTGGCATCTCAGAACGGCTCGCCTCCTTTCGGCTCTGCTCCCGACGTAACGGGAGCCATCGAACGGGCGGAAAAGGGAGCCATGCTCTCCCCTCCCGAACTATTGGACATCGCCGATCTGCTGTCCTCCATCTCGTCCCTGATCTCCTATGCGGGCATCCGTGGGGCAAGGCTGGGGAGCCTTGAGGAAATCTTCGGCAGATTGGTTCAAAATCCCGCACTGGAGCGGGAAATCCGTCGCTGCATCCTGTCGGCAGACATGATTGCCGACGATGCCTCCCCTAAACTCGCCGAAATCCGGCGTTCCATCCGCATCACCAACAACCGCATTCGTGATACCCTCCAGCGGTACATCACCGCCGAGGCAACCACGAAATATCTTCAGGAGAATCTGGTGACCATCCGTGAGGGACGCTACGTCATTCCCGTCAAGGCAGAACACAAGGGCGAGATCAAAGGTCTGGTCCACGACACCTCATCCACCGGTGCCACCCTGTTTATCGAACCCCTTGCCGTTGTGGAAGCCAACAATACCCTTCGGGAACTGGAGCTTGCCGAAAAGAAGGAAATCGAGCGGATTCTCTACGATCTGTCGGCAAAATGCGCCGATTTCGGACACTGCATCCGTCTGGACTATCACAACCTGACCATCCTTGCCTACATCTTCGCAAGAGCTGAATTATCCTTCCGGATGCGGGCAAATCCCCCTGCCCTGTCCACCGACGGAGAAATTTTCATCCATGCCGCAAGGCATCCCCTGATTGTTGGGAAGAAGCCGGTTCCCGTGGACATCCGTCTGGGTGGTGACTTTGATACCCTGATCATCACCGGACCCAACACCGGCGGCAAAACGGTCTCCCTGAAAACCCTGGGACTTCTGACGCTGATGGCACAAACCGGTCTGCACATCCCCGCAGAGGAGGATTCCAAGTTGCGAATCTTCTCCAAAGTTCTTGCCGACATCGGGGACGAGCAGTCCATTGAACAGTCGCTGTCCACCTTCTCGGCGCACATGACCAACATTGTGCGCATCCTTGGACAGGCGGACGAGCAGTCCCTTGTTCTCTTTGACGAGCTTGGTGCAGGTACCGACCCGGTTGAAGGTGCGGCACTGGCAGTTGCCATCACCGAGGAAATCCGGAACAGCGGCGCACTGCTGGCAGTCACCACCCACTACAGTGAAATGAAGGTATATGCGCTGGAGACCGACGGCGTCTGCAACGGTGCCTGCGAGTTCGACGTCACCACCCTTGCTCCCACCTACCGTCTGATCATCGGCGCACCGGGAAAGTCCAACGCCTTTGCCATCTCTGAACGGCTGGGTCTGGATCCTTCCATTATCCGACGGGCAAACACTCTGATCGACCCCGCCAACAAGAAATTCGAGAACGTCATCGAAAAGCTGGAGCAGACCCGCATCGAGACCGAGCGCACTCTTGCTGAAGCTCAGCAAATGCGTGCCGACTACGAAAAGAAGAAGGCAGAGGGCGAGGCGTATATCAAAAAGCAGATTGCCGAGGCAGATCGGATCAAGGAAACCTCCTCCGAGCAGGCAACCCGCATCATTGAATCCGCCAGAGCCACCTCTGATTATGTCATGTCCGAGCTGGAAAAGGTCCGCAAAGCCAAGGAAAGTGCGGATTTTTCCAAAACCATGGACGAGGCAAGACAGAATATGCGCAAGGCGATCAAGGAAGGCGAGAGCAGGTCAAACCCGGTGGTCAGTCATGCGCCCGAGGATTACAAGCTGCCCCGCCCTGTGGTCAAGGGTGATGACGTTATGATCATCTCCCTTGGCGTCAAGGGCGTGGTACAGTCGCCCGCCGATAAGAACGGGAACGTTACCGTTCATGCGGGAATCATGACGACAAAGGTTCAGGAAAGCAATCTGATGCTCATTGAGGAACCGAAGGCGTTCTTTACCGACAAAAACAACCGCCGCCGTCCCGCTGCCAAAATCGGTGAATCGGTGACAAAAGACTTTTCTCCCGAGATTGATCTTCGGGGTATGACCGGCGAGGAAGCATGGACAGAAGTGGACAAATATCTGGACAGTGCCCAGATTGCAGGAGTTCACTCGGTCCGTCTGATTCACGGAAAGGGCACCGGTGCTCTGAAAAAATACCTCTGGGGATTTTTGAAGGGTGACAAGCGGCTCAAATCCTATCGCATCGGCTCCTATGGTGAAGGCGATCTGGGCGTAACCGTGGTGGAACTGAAATGAAATTTTTGAATGTCTGGAGTGAAACTCGATGGAAGATTCATTGGAATGCTCATTTTTAATCTGGCGGTATCGGTTTCTGGATGACCGGATTCTGATTCACCGCAAGCTGTGGTGGAGCAGGACCAATCTGATCTATATCGATAAAATTGAGATGACCTCCTGCATCACTTCCTTCATTATGCGTGCCTTCGGACGAAGAAATCTGATGCTGACCTTTGCGGGAAACTCTTTTACCCTTTTTGGCGTTCCGAAGCAGATCGCCGAAAAATTCTGCGCCAGATACGAAGGGGAAAATGAGGAGGCAAAGGGCAAAAAGATTTCCCTGAAACCCGCCGAAATCATGAAGATGTCCATCCTTCAATCCCACTTCATCTGGTATTTTGTCCTGCTTTTCCTGCTTTGGTCGGCGGTATTTCTGATGTCCTCCCCCCTGTTGACCGCCGATACCGCAAAGAAAATCTCCGACTTCGTGTTCAGGCATATGATCGTTGCCGGAACGCTGGTTCTGTCCATCGGTCTGCCCTATGCCATCATCTGGCTATGGGCAATCACAGGCGGATTTATCAAGGAATATCTGAGCTACTACAAATTTTCGGTGACAAGACTCGAAAAAAGCCTTGCCTTTGAGTACGGACTGTTCATTCACCGTAAAATTTATATCAGTGCAGACCGGATAGCCATTGCCGAATTCTCACAGCCGCCCCTTATGCGCATCTTCGGATGCGGAAAGCTGTACATCCGGGCAGTGGGCTACAATCCCTTTTTCATCAAACGACAGCCTATCCTTCCCTATCTGCGATCCAAGAACCTGAAGAACATTCTGACCCTCCTTCTGCCCGAGATGACCATGGAACACAGACCGCCCCGGGTGCGGAAATTCCACTACTATCTCTTCTCCCGGAAAATTCTGATTCCTCCCGCCTGCCTGATTATCGCCTGCTTTCTCGGATACGGCTGGATCATTGCCGCAGCAGTTACACTGACAATTGTGATGGGTTCTCTGATTCTGGAGTACACCAACACCTACTTTGAATGCGACGACCGTCTGACGGTTCTGTCTCACGGCGGATTTTTCCGCACCACTGCCTGCATCTACACCGATCGCATTGAACTCATTGCCAAATCCGGCTCCCGACGGAAGCTACGGAAGGGATTTACCAACATTCATGTTCATGTATTCGGCAAAAACGGTTCCTATGCCCTGATCCGCAACGTGGAAACCCGTCAGCTGGATCCTTTCCATATTCCGGATGAGGAGTATTTCCTCACCGAAAAGGAGAAAAAATCCTGATCATTCTCAGTCTTTCCCCCTTTTTTATCGTATCGATTCACAGAAACGATAAAATGCAATTCCGAACGGCATTTCTGTATTCCTTAATTAAACCTTAATCCGCTTCCCTCTTGATTCTTAAGAAATCAGACGGCATAATAGGAACAGGAAATGCGTTCCAAATCGCATCCGGGGGAGGATTTTTATGGATGACACAAAACATAGCTACGGGATTGATCTTTTACGTATCATCGCCATGCTGATGGTGCTGTTTCTTCATGTACTGGGTCAGGGGGGAGTCTACCCCTATGCGGGAACCGCAGAGGCTCTGGCGTCCTATCCCCGCAATTTTCCCGTCGCTTGGCTGATGGAGACCGCCGCCTTCGGTGCGGTTGACCTGTTTGCCCTGATTTCGGGCTATACCGGGTGTAATTCCAAGGTCAAGACCGGAAAGTTTCTGAAACTCTATGCATCGGTCGTCTTCTGGGGCGTTCTGATGGTTGCCGCCATTGACCATCTGCCGGTAATCTTTGAATGTCTGAACTACCTCCTCGGAATCTGCCTTCCGGGAATTGAAAACACCTTTCAGGAGGTCACCCTTACAGGGGACAGCTACATTCAGGCACTTCTTCCCGTCCAGTACCGGCAGTACTGGTACTTCAACGCCTATCTGCTCATGTACTTTACCACTCCGCTTCTCAATGTCGGGATCCGTAAAATGAGCAAGGGAGACCTGATCCGACTGGATCTGGGAATCGTCATTATCCTATCGGTGTTCCCGACCCTCTGCAACGACGACCTCTTCTACACCGGTTACGGTTACACCGGACTGTGGCTGATCGCCCTTTACCTGATCGGCGGCACTGTCCGTCGCTATCCCCCGAAATGGAAGCTTCCCAAGGTTTGCGCTCTGATCGGGTATGCGCTCTGCACACTCGGAGCATGGGGATGCTTCATGCTGGTGCGAAACCATCTTCTTCTGCACCCCGAGGACACCGATACGGCACTGTTCCAGTACACGGCGATTCAGTACACCTCGCCTTTCATTCTGTTTGGTGCGATCTGCCTGCTGCTGTTTGCCTCAAAAGTGCAGTTCAGAAATCGCGGCATCTGCGGTACGCTGAAATTCATCGCCCCCGCCACCTTCGCCGTTTACCTTATCCATGTTCAGCCCATTTTCTGGAATTTCTATATGCTCTGGCGATTCAAATCTCTCGCCTATCTCCCTACCCTGCAAATGGTGGGAGGGGTAGTTCTTGCCGTACTGATCCTTTTCGCCCTCTGCATTCTCCTGGAGCGGATGCGGATGCTGCTGTTCCGGCTGCTGTTCATCGACAAACTGCTGGACTTTGTCGGCTCCCTGCTTGACAAAGGAATCCGGCGGCTGACCGATGGACGGGAAAATAATAACACAGTGTCAGATGACGTATCAGATGGGCAGACAAAAAACGAAACGGGAGCCTCTTGATCAAAGACAACCTTCTGCCTGCGCAGATACCGCTTAGATAACCAATAGATAAGGAGAAATGTCATATGATGGAATACCGTCAGGCGACGCCACATGAACTCAATGCCCTCTGGGATCGCAACATTGCGGTACATCCCGGTGAAAGCTGTTGGATCAGATGGAAAAAGGAATATCTCGATTACAATCGGTCCGAAAAGGCAAAGACCTTCGCCGTGATATGCAACGGTGATCCGGTCGGAGAGGGTACACTGATCCTATCGCCCGAGTGCAAAGCTGTTGCAGGAAGAAGCGTACTATGCGACGGAAAAGAGACGGCAAATATCAACGCCCTTCGCATCCGAAAGGAATATGAGAATCAGGGGCATATTTCAAAAATGATCCGGGTAATGGAGTCGTATGCCGTTCAGAACGGCATCACAAAGCTGACCATCGGTGTTGAAGCCGATCAGACACGGAATCTGGCAATCTATCTTCACTGGGGATTTACGGAATTTCTGATGTCGGAAGGGGACGGTCATGCGCTGGTATTGTATTTCGGTAAACCGTTGAATGAATAGAATTCAGGGGTTGCAGCAAAGCTTTGCTGCAACCCCTGAATTCTATTGCAATATGCTTTTCCATCCCATAAAAATACGCATTCCGGATCAATGGCATCCGCCGCAAGAAGAGCAGTCGTGGGTGCATTCACTGGGAACTCTTCCGGTGATCTGGGCAAGAATTGTCGAATTAACCTTGCCGATCAGGTCGTTAAGTGCCTTTTGCGCCTCTTCATACGCCTTGTATTTTTCGTGTCCGACGATAAACTCGTACAGCTCATTGATCCGATCGTTGACTCTTGCCAGGGTCATCTCATCCATAGGCTCGCCCGATTCGTCTGCCTTATTCTGGATCAGGGTCTGCTGAATCTGATACTCCATCAGGGCATTGTTGATCTCCGGATTGCCTTCATATTCCGCCTTTGCACGGTCAAATGCGACGCCCTCGGGGCTGTTCTTGATGGTCAGACCCACAAGCTGTGCCATTTCCATTAGCTGCATAATCTTTTCGTTCCTTTCATTTGTACCTATTCTTTGTCGGTTGTCTTTTGGTCAGATTTCCCCATTAACTTCCAGATCACCGTAAAGGGCATAGGTTTCCGCTCTGGTGATCCGGACATTGGCAAACTGACCGATCAGACCGTCATCCCCGACGAAATGAACCAGACGGTTCTTCTCGGTTCGTCCGGTCAGCTTGGTAGGATCGGTTTTACTTCTTCCCTCGACCAGAACCTTCTGGACGGTATTCACATAAACCTGATTCTTCCCGTTGGAAATCTCGTTTTGCAGTGCCAGCATCTTCTCAAAACGGGCAGACGTCACCTCGTCAGGGAGTCTCGGCAGTTCTGCCGCACGGGTTCCCTTTCTGGGAGAGTAGATAAAGGAGAAGATATTATCATACTTCACCCGACGAAGAATATCCAGCGTATCTTCGAAATCCTCATCGCTCTCCCCGGGAAAGCCAACAATAATATCGGTAGTCAGGGCAATGCCCGGCATCTTCTCCCGAAGATAGTCCACCAGTTTCAGATAGGACTCCCTGGTATAGTGGCGGTTCATGGCGGTCAGAATTGCATTACTGCCCGACTGGACGGGAAGATGGAAGGCACGTGCGATCTTCGGATTTGCCGCAATGGTGTCCACCAGCTTATGAGAGGCGTCCTTCGGGTGGCTGGTCATGAATCGGATGAAAAAATCCCCCGGAATTTTACACAGATCAGACAGCAGGTCGGCAAAGTCATAGTCGGTATACAGATCCTTACCGTAGGAATTGACGTTCTGTCCCAGCAGGGTAATCTCCCGATACCCCTCTTCCGCCAGAGTCCGGACCTCCTCCAGAATGCACTCCTTCTGTCGGCTACGCTCACGCCCCCTGACATAGGGGACCACGCAATAGGTGCAGAAATTGTTGCAACCGTACATAATGGACACCCACGCCTTGAAGGCAGACGCCCTTTGCACCGGCAGACCTTCTGCCAGATTGCCGTCATCGTCGGTGTCCAGCCAGTAGGAGCGGCGGCGGGTGGTCATCGCCTGATAGAGGATTTCCGGGAACCGCCAGAGCATGGAGGTGCCGAACAGGAAGTCCACATAGGGGTAGCGGTGCTTGATGTCCTCCTTGCGATGCTCCTGGGAAACCATACAGCCGCAGATGCCGATGAGAAGTCCCCGCTTTTTCTCCTTGAGATGCTTGAACTGCCCTGTGATGGACAGTGCCTTCAGCTCGGCATGTTCCCTGACGGCGCAGGTGTTGACGAGAATCAGATCGGCTTTCTCCACCTCTTCAGTTGGCGTATAGCCCATTTTCACCGCCATGCCGAGGATCCGCTCGGAATCGGCTTCATTCTGCTGACAGCCAAAGGTCTGGACATAGACATACCGTGTCTCGCCTCCCAGCCATGCCGCCGCTTTTGCCATATATTCATACTGTTTTTCGGTATCCTCTACCGAAATACGGGTTTCTTTTTTCATTTTGACTCCAAATTCAACTTTCACAGAAATGCAAGGCTATTATACCGCATTCCGGCAAGAAAATCAAGTCCTTTCGGCGAGTTTTTCGAAAAAATACCCGAATTTCGCCGCAGGCAACATCTTGACAAAAATGCCGTATTATGGTATACTGGAAAATAATGCAAAACAGACGATCAGGAGGCGGGAACATGGAATTTATAATACCGCAGGATGCCCTGTTTCTGCTTGACAGATTGGGGGAGCGGGGATTTGACGCCTATCTGGTAGGCGGATGCGTTCGGGACAGCCTGCTCGGAAAAATGCCGAAGGATTTTGACATCTGCACCTCAGCCCGTCCCGATCAGATGCTGGAGTGCTTCTCGGATCAACGGGTAATTGAGACAGGAATCAAGCACGGAACGGTGGGGGTCTGTCTCCATCAGACAGTGTATGAAATCACCACCTACCGCACCGACGGAAATTACACCGATCACCGCCATCCCGACAGCGTAACCTTTGTGAACGATCTTCGGGAAGACCTCGCCAGACGGGATTTTACCGTCAATGCCATGGCATACCGCCCGAGCACTGGGGTATGCGATCCCTTCGGGGGGATGGACGATCTGAATCATCGGCTGATCCGTGCCGTAGGGGAGCCTGTTTGCCGATTTGAAGAGGACGGGCTTCGGATTCTCCGTGGACTGCGCTTTTCGTCGGTATACGATTTTTCCATCGAACCCTCTACCGCCGACGCCATCCACCGATGCAAGGACCTGCTTTCGGGTATCGCCGTTGAGCGGATTCGAGTGGAGTGCGACAAGCTGCTCTGCGGTGCGGGAGTCGGACGCATTTTGCGGGAATATTCCGACGTGCTTTCCGGTTTTATTCCCGAACTGCTGCCGTTCATAGACGCCCATCCGGACAAATTTGAGGCGGTGATTGCTGCCGTTGAGGCGGTGAAACCCATTCCCCTGCTTCGCTGGACGACCCTGTTTAGCGGATGCTTTGCCGATTCTGCTGCGGCGACCGCAGACCGGATTTTCCGACGGCTGAAATTCGACCGTGCCACATGGGATGAGTCCTGCCTGTTGATCGGCAGACTGACAAAACCCCTGCCTGACGATCGGATCGGGGTGCGGACTTTGATCTGCGAGCTGGGAAAATCCGCCTCGGAACACTATCTGGAAGTCTGCCGGGGCTTTGCCGCCGTGCAGTCGGGACATTCGACGGCAAAGCCGGACGCAATCGACGCAATCTCGGAGATCCGGGAGGAAATCCTCAAAAATGAGTCCTGCTTTGGCGTCAAGGACCTTCCGATTACCGGAGAGGACCTGATAAGTCTCGGTTGCCCAAAGGGTCCGCAGATCGGAAAGCTGCTGACCTCCCTTTTTTGGAACGTCATTGAGGAAAAAATCGACTGCAACCGGGAGTCCCTGCTGGATGCGGCAAAAAGCAGGATTTTTTTGTAAAAACAGTTGAAATACTGAGAAAAATATGCTATAATAAACGTTAGCGCAAATTCGGTAAGAGCGAGAAAGGAAAAAGCTGAATATGATCAAGAAACCCCAGGGAATGCTTGATTTTTTCCCGGAAGAAACCGCAAAAATACAATATATTGAAGCAAAAGCACGTAATGTCGCCGCCAGATTCGGTTTCGGCGAAATCCGCACCCCCGTTCTGGAGAACACAGAGCTGTTCGCCAGAGGCGTGGGAAACACCACCGACGTGGTTCAGAAGGAGATGTATACCTTCATCGACCGTGACGGTCCCTCCCTTTCCCTTCGTCCTGAGGGAACGGCAAGTGTTGCCCGTGCCATCATTGAAAACGGCAAATACGGCGATGCCATGCCCCTTAAATACTACTATCTGATCAACTGCTACCGCCACGAGCGTCAGCAGAAGGGCAGATATCGGGAATTTTCCCAGTTCGGCGTGGAAATGTACGGCTCCGGCACCCCTGCCGCCGATGCCTCCATCATTGCGCTTGCCGACACCCTGATCAAAGAATTGAAAATTCAAAAGGTGGAACTGCATGTAAACACCATTGGATGCAAAAACTGCCGTCCTGCCTACTATCAGAAGCTGAGGGAATACTTTTCTGCCCGCAAGGACGAGCTTTGCGACACCTGCAAGAGCCGACTGGAAACCAATCCCATGCGGATTCTGGACTGCAAATCGGAAATCTGCAAGCGCATTGCCAAGGATGCGCCCAAAGCCATTGATCATCTGTGCCCCGAGTGTGCAGATCACCAGAAAAAGGTGGAAAGCTACCTTAAGGGCATGAACATTCCCTTCACGCTTGACACCTCCATTGTCCGGGGACTGGACTACTATTCCCGCACCGTTTTCGAGTTTATCTGCCGGGACGAGCGTATGGGCGCACAGTCCACCATCTGCGGCGGCGGCAGATACGACGGTCTGCTGGAAGAGATCGGCGGAACCTCCCTTCCCGCCTGCGGATTCGCCATAGGCATCACCCGTCTGCTTCCCACCGTTGAGCTTCCCGCTGAATGTGTAAAGGGCATCGACCTCTACATTGCCCCCATGGGCGATGCCGCTCTGGAAAAAGCAATCGTGCTGGTACAAACCCTTCGGGATGCCGGATATTCTGCCGACACCGATCTGGTGGGCAGATCGCTGAAGGCACAGATGAAATATGCCAACAAGATCGGCGCCGCTTACACGCTGGTGCTGGGTGACGATGAAATCCTTGCCGGTAAGGCGGTCCTCAAGAATATGCGGGGCGAGGGATCGGATGAGGTAAATCTTGACGATCTTCTTGGTTTTGCACGGGAGCATTTTTGAAATTTGATAAAATCAAGGAATTCCTATGTGAATATACGAGAAAGGCATGGTCATAAGATATGGCTGAATTTTTCAACGAATTATATAAAAGAACAAACTACTGCGGTACGCTGACGAAAGAGAACAT
>JBJDZN010000050.1:0-26122 GCA_051868045.1 Eubacteriales bacterium | reverse complement strand
GGTTCGGGTCACATACCTACTTTCTGCCCGAGTCCACCACCCAATCGGAGCTCAATGCCCTGATCGACCGGCTCAACGATGATCCCACCGTTCACGGCATTCTCTGTCAGCTTCCCCTTCCCAAGGGACTGTCCGAGGAGGAGGTCATCTCCCGCATCCGTCCTGACAAGGACGTGGATGCCTTCCATACCATTAACACGGGTAAGATCATGCAGGGCAATTATGATTTTCTCCCCTGCACCCCGGCGGGCATTATGGTTCTGCTCCGGGAGACGGGAGTTGATCTGAAGGGAAAACATGCCGTCATTCTGGGACGGTCCAATATCGTTGGCAAGCCTATGGCGATGCTCCTGCTTCATGCCGATGCCACCGTCACCGTCTGCCACAGTAAAACCGTCAATCTATCCGACTACACCAAAGACGCCGACATTCTGGTGGTTGCCATCGGCAGGGCAAAATTTGTCACCGGCGACATGGTAAAGCCCGGCGCAGTTGTCATTGATGTAGGCATGGATCGGGACGAAAACGGCAAGCTGTGCGGAGACGTGGATTTTGCCTCGGTGGAACCGGTTGCCTCTGCCATCACCCCTGTTCCCGGAGGAGTGGGTCCCATGACCATTACCATGCTGCTCAGAAACACCCTGACGGCAGCAAAGCGGTTTGCCGAAAAAAAGAACTGACCGATTTTCGGAAGATGGAGTCGGCGTCTTCATCGGCTTCCTCTGACGGATGCAGGGCGGAAACTGCGCAAAAAAACGCAAAAAAAATCAAAAAATCCTTGAAAAACACTTGACAAACAAATTTTTTCATGGTATAATGTCAACTGCCGCATGATGTCAAGGATCCAAGCGGACGATTTTCTGTCGTCCCCCTGTCATACAGCGAGTTTTGTACCCATGTTGGTACGATGTTGAAAGGAATTATTCAGATGTACGCAGTAATCGTAACCGGCGGCAAGCAGTACAAAGTTTCCGAAGGTGATGTCGTATTCATCGAGAAGCTCCCCGCAGCAGCAGGCGACAGCGTAACCTTCGACAAGGTTGAGCTGGTTGGCGGCAACGGTGATCTCAAGATCGGCACTCCTTACGTAGACGGCGCAAAGGTCACTGCTTCCGTTGTCAAGAACGGCAAGTCCAAGAAGATCTATGTCTTCAAGTACAAGGCAAAGAAGAACGAGAAGAAGAAGATCGGTCACAGACAGCCTTACACCAAGGTTCAGATCCAGACCATCACTCTTTAAGTTCCGGACGGTGATTTGAGATGACCAAAATCACATTTTTCAAGCAAAACGGCATTTATTACGGCTTCAAGGAGGTCGGTCACACCGGCTTTGCCGAGGCTGGCGAGGATATTCTCTGCGCTGCCCTGTCCTCCATGACCATGCTGATTATCAATGCCATCGAGGTGTCCTATGCCTCGGATGTCGAGTACACCATCGACGATGAGACAACCGACATTACCGTAATCTGCAAGGCAGCTCTCCCCGAATATTCGGACGACGAGAAGAAATCCTATGCGGTTTCGGGTCTGTTTCAGGCGTATTTCCTCCAACTGACCGATATGACCGAGGATTATTACGATTTTATCGAGGTTGACGAGACCGAGGACGGGATCTAAAATCTGAAAACGGAGGTAGTTTTTCATGATTCGTATCAGTTTACAGTTCTTCGCTCACAAGAAGGGCGTTGGTTCTACCAAAAACGGTCGAGACAGCGAATCCAAGCGTCTTGGCGTTAAGAAGGCTGACGGTCAGGCAGTTGTTGCCGGCAATATCATTGTCAGACAGCGCGGTACCCACATTCATCCCGGCGTGAATGTCGGCATCGGATCTGACGACACCCTGTTCGCTCTTACCAACGGTAAGGTTAAGTTCCAGGTTGTTGCAGGCGGCAAGAAGTGCGTTAGCGTTATCGCTGACTAAGCAATCATCAGCCAAAATAAGCAGTCGCAAATGCTTCCCTATGAAAGCATTTGCGACTGCTTTTTTATGCAGGGGCTTTATCCGAAGACACCCGGGGCAGCCCCAAACAGGGCGTTACAGAATAGGAATATTCGCCTGTCTGCACTGGTCCCGCATCTGCTCCGGCCAGATTGAGAACTGCACCTCACCGATATGCGCCTTCTCCAGAATCAGCATACAGATTCTGGACTGTCCGATTCCGCCGCCGATGGTCAGCGGATAGGTATCGGTCAGAATTCCCTGATGATAGGGAAACTGTTCCCGATCGGCGGCATTGGCGATTGCCAACTGTCTCTTCATGGATGCGGCATCCACCCGGATTCCCATGGAGGAGATTTCCAGGGCAGCATTCAAAGTCGAATCCCAGATCAGGATATCCCCGTTGAGGGACCAATCATCATAGTCGGGAGCTCTGCCGTCATGCTTCTTTCCACTGTTCAGATTTCCGCCGATCTGCATCAGGAAAACCGATTTGTACTTTTTGCAAATTGCATTTTCCCGCTCCTTCGGGGTTTTTCCGGGGTACAGATCCTCCAGTTCCTGAGTGGTCAGACAGGTCAGTTCTTCGCAAATTTCATCCTTCAGGCAGGGATACTTGGCAGCAAGAAGCCGTTTGGTGTAAGCAAGCACCTTTACGATCTTACGGGCAGTGTCGCAAAGGAAGTCCAGATTCCGCTGTTCACGGGTGATCACCCGCTCCCAGTCCCACTGATCCACAAAAATGGAATGGGTATTGTCCACGTCATCATCACGGCGGATGGCGTTCATATCGGTGTAAATGCCCTCGCCCGGACGATAACCGAAGTTGTACAGCGTCATCCGTTTCCACTTTGCCAGCGACTGCACAACCTCCCCTTCTCCCTTGATTTCCTTCATGGTAAAATGCACCTTCCGCTCCACACCGTTAAGGTCATCGTTGATACCACTGTCCTTGGTAACAATGATGGGAGCTGTTACACGATCCAGATTCAGGGCTTTGGATAGCTCCACCTGAAACGTGTCTTTGATCAATTTTATCGCAACCTGAGTGTCACGAAGCGAGATTTTGCTTTCATAACCTTGGGGAAGGTATAGTTTTTTCATGAATATGTCCAATCCTTTCTTGAAAACGCAGGAACTTTGCCGTCTTTGGCAAGCAAGGCACCCATTTCGGTTGTGACTTTCTCTGCGCAATGAAATCATCCTTTTTACTATAGCACAAAACGGCGAAAATAGCAAGGTTTTTTGAACAAAATTACGAAAAAAAGGGCTGCCAAAGCGACAGCCCCTTAGTGATTCATCCTCAATCCCCGTCGGACTCACGGGTAAACAGGCAAACCTCCGAGAGTTGCAGACAATCGGCGGCACCGTTGGTTTCGAAATCCAGACGATAGTAACGATACGCCCGCTCCCCTCCGGTTTCAAATGCCGTTGGCGTGTAATTGGTGGTGGGCAGTCCTGCGTTCTCCACCGTGAGAATCTCCTCCCATTCGCTTCCGTCATCGGAGCCGTACATCGTCCATTTGATGGGGTTACGGTCAGGCAAGGATTCGGTGTCGTTGGCAGTATAGACCACATAATCGGTGATCAGTACCGCATCCTGCATCTGCCAGCTGACGCTGATGTTCTGCCCGGCGACGCAGTATTTGTTGGAACCGGCATCGTTGCTCTCTGCAAGATTGTCAAACAGACACTCCACCGTATGGGTCCCTGCACCGACAGGACCACTGATCGAGGATCTGACGATCATATCCGTAAGGGAAACACAGCCGGAAGGAGCCACGCTGTCGGCAAGTCCCGCACTCTTTGTATCGCTTGTGTACAGTCTGATCTCGGATAACTGCAGATAATCGCAGTCTGCGGCAGTATTTAGAACGATGCGGAAGTAGGGATAGGTAACCGTCTCGTCCAGAATAAAGCCCACATAGGCGTAATTTGCCGCCGGCATTCTGTCCGTGTTCTCCACCTTGTCAATCAGAGTCCAGCTATCCTCCGTTCCGTCGGCAGAACCGTACAGCTCCCACGAAATGGGATTCCGATCGGGATAGGTCTCGGTATCGTTGCCAGTCACCAGCGCATATGCCGACAGGGGGACCTGCCGCGTCATGGACCAGACAACCTCTACCTCGTCCTTCGCACCCAGACAATATTTACTGCTTTCGTACCCATCGAACAGATTTGGGGCACCTTCCACCGCCGAAACGGAGCCCGGTGCGGAAATCAGCCCGCCAAACAATCCGTTCAGACTGCTGTATCCGCTCAGAATGGGGTCGGCAATAATATCCACATCATACTTTGGCACCTCGGAATCGGTGTCCCCCTGTGACGGTTGCTGCTCCTGCGGAGCGTATTTTTCGTAATTGAACTCGACCACGGGCGTGGGGGTTTTCGGCTTGGTCGTCACGACAGGCGCAGAAGATTCACCATCCGTTCCGACTGCGCTCGTCCTGACGCCTTCCCCGGAATTGCGGACGGACGTACAGGAAACCAGCGTCATGCCGGCAAGGAACAGGGCTATAACCTTATTTTTCATGGCTTTCATTTCAAACCGCTTCCTTATCATCGCTCGATCCTCATGCGTTTTTTCCATTGTAGCATGAAGTTATGAACATTTTGTGAACTTATGCTCAATTCTTGACCGGAATCGAAATTTCCTTTTGCAGTTCAAAGGCGTAGATCGAAATCTGACTGACCTTTTTATCCGAAAGGGCTTCAATGGCATCCCGATAGTAGTAAAGCTGGTTGCCGTATTCCGAAATCAGGGTGGCAATCGCCTGATCAGGGTTGCTTTTGCTCCGAATACGGTCGGTTTTATAATCCACCAACTTATAACTTCCGTCGGGAAGGAGGAAGAAGCAGTCAATGACGCCCTGCACCAGCAAAGAGGCATCCCGGATGTGATCTGCCAGCTCCCGGTTTTCGGTGAAACGGTCAGCGGGAGCGGAGATCAGGAACCGGAACTCCCGATGAATCTCCGGGCTTTCAGACATCTGCCTGAAGAGATCCGACTCAAAGAATGCCGGCAGCAGATCCAGCTTCACGAGGGATGCGCTTTCCTTATCCAGGAATCCCAGACTCAGCAGTCGGGCAAGCTCGGCAGAAGTGCCGTTCCTCCTGACATTCTCGAAATCGCAGAACTGCATGAACAGGTGAGTAGCGGTTCCCCGCTCTGCACCGGTAGATGCTCGATTTGGCTCCAGAAAAGAGGGTCTCGAATGGAAGGTATGCCGAACCTCCACCGTTTCTTCGTCCAGATAAGCAGGATAGAGTCCCGACACCACCGCCTTGGAGGGAATTTGAACCTCCGCCGCATGGGGATAGACATAGGCAATCCGCCTTGAAAGTTCCTCGGAAGAAAGCAGAGCAGGCCCTGTCTCTTCTTCGGCTGTCACGGCAGCTTCGGCAGTCCCGATTTCTTCGGTAGAATCGGTTATTTCGGCTGTTTCGGGCGTTACGGGAACGCTGTCCCGATCGACAGACACCGATTCATAGACAAATCGGGGATCGTTCTCACCGATTGCGGCAAAAATCCAGTCCAGATAGCAGGCATTCTTCATCAGCCGATAAAAATCCAACTTGCCCACCGACCGAATAGCGGTAACCCGTTTGTCAGGATCCTTCTCGTACCCGGTCAGGTACAGCTCTTCCTTTGCTCGGGTCAGTGCCACATACAGCACCCGCATTTCTTCATCCACCAGGTTTTCCAGCATCCGATGGCGCACCGACTGACGAAGGACCGGATCATAGCAGGAATATCCGCTATCATCCCGCAGTTTGAAGGCGATACCCATATCCCGATCCAACAGAAGCGGCTTTTTCAGATCCTCCATGTTCACCCTTTTCTGAATGCGGCAGAGATAGACCACGGGAAATTCAAGTCCCTTGGATTTGTGAATCGACATGAGCCTGACACAGGAATTCCCGCTTGCAGGCTTTTCCACCGTCGGTCGTTTCTTCCCGTTTTCCGCATCGGAAAGGTATTTCATAAACCGGTGCAGCCCCCGAAAATTGCCGCTTTCAAAGGAGTGGGCAAAGGCATAGAATTGCCTGAGCCGGGTCACAGCCTCCTCCCCACCGTCAGGGGACGAGCGAACCACGGCAGGAAGTGCGGTTGTCCGATAGATCATGCGGATCAGCTTATCCACCGAGTTGGCGACGGCAAAGGATCGGCATTCCTCCAGCCAATCGAGGAACCGTTCTCCTTTGGCAAAATCATGGGCTACATTGGCGGCAAGCAGTGAGTCATACAGGCATTGTCCCGGGTGATTCCTTCTGAGGACGATCAGATCATCCAAAGTGATTCCGAACAGGGGACATTTCATCGCCCCTGCCAGATAGACATCTCTGCGGGGATTGTCGATGGCTCCCAGCAGGGCAAGCATCAGGAGAATCTCGGGGCATTCGAAAAAGTCCTCGTCGGCGGAATTCTCAGTAGGAATTCCCCGTTTTTGCAATTCCCGCTCGAAAACTGGAATATTATTGGCAGAAGAGCGGAACAGGATGGCAATATCGGAGGGCGATCTGCCCGAGGCGATCTGCCCGGCAATCTGATCCGCCACATAAACGGCTTCGGGATCAAAGTTGCCTTCCTTCTCGCCGCTCACCAGCGTGATCTTCACCGGCTTGCCAAGGGTCGGATCGCCGCCGTCCGGGAACCGCAGGGCGTCATCGGCACTGACATAGGGAACCCTGCCGCTTCCCGACGGAAACAGACCGTCAAAAACCAGATTGGCAAAATCCAGCATCGGCTTTCGGCTCCGGAAGTTATGGGAAAGGAAGATTCGTCCGCTTTCCCCCGGGTTTTCGGGGTCATAGTCGGGAAATGCTTCTCTGTATCCGGCAAAAAGATCGGGAACCGCCCCTCTGAAGCTGTAAATAGACTGCTTGATGTCCCCCACCATAAAGCGATTGCCTCTGGAGATTGCCTTGAAAATTTCGTCCTGAAGTCGGTTGGAGTCCTGATACTCGTCGATATAGATCTGCTCGTACCGTCTTGCCACCGCCTCTGCCGTTGGGGTGGGCTTTCCGTCCTTTACCAAAAGACGGTAGGCGTACTGCTCCAGATCGGCAAAATCCAGCATTCCCATCCGCCGTTTTTCGGCGCAGTATGCCGCCTCAAAACGGGAAAGCAGGTGGTAAATGCCCATACACAGATTTGCCGACAGATCGGCGGCGATTTTCTGATCGGACTCACTTTGCCTGAAGCATTCCTCCAAAAGGCTATTTACCGCATCCTTAACCTCATTCCGCAGAGCAATCGCCTCAACATACGCATCCGTTCTCTTATTATTTTTCTTCAGACTCTCGAAGGTCAGGTTTCCGAACATTTCAGACTGACGGGCAGGGTCGGGCTCTGCCAGAATTCTCTCCATGTCCGCAAGCTCGGAGTTCAGAAGCCCGATTGTAGCAGGGGGATCCACCGATGGGTCCAGCCGTCCGTAAACAAGGCGGCATCGGGGAACAAAATGAGCCAGAATATTCAGAAAAGTCCGCCGGATTTCCCTGCCGAATTCGCTGTCCGTTATGCCGTTGTCCCGGACTGTCTGCAGTTTCTCCGCCGCCTCTCGGACGAACGCCACCCCTTCGGGATAGGATGACACCGTATCGTAGATTTTCAGCAGACGGCTTCCGAGATCGTTATCCCGAAGGGCAGTGAAATTGCGCACCAACCGATGAAATTCGGGATTCTTCTCCTCGTACAGTTCGTTGAGAAGCTGTTCCATGACCTGTTCCTTCAGAAGGGACACCTCGGCGTCATCCCCGATTCTCGGGGATGCGGGAAGTCCCAGCTGGGTAAAATGCTCGGACAAAAGCTGCCGACAAAAGCCGTCAATGGTGGAAATCTGCGCCCGATCCAGTTCCAGAAGCTGTCTGCGCAGTCGGGGACTTCCCTGCTCCTCCCCCATTTTTTCGGTGATTGCCCGTGAAATCTTCGCCTTCAGGTCTGCGGCGGACGCCTTGGTGAAGGTAACGATCAGCATTTTCGTGATGTCGACGGGATTCTCCTCCGAAATCAGCGATTCAATGACCCTTTGAGTGAGGACGGTGGTTTTTCCCGATCCCGCCGCCGCACAGACCAGAAGATCGCAGACCGGTGCGTCGATGGCATTCTGCTGGGCTATCGTATAGCTGGGCTTTGGCATATGATCACCAACCCCTTTCCATTGTTTTCAGATGAACCGATACCATCGGTTCAAGACCTATTCTTCCGTATATTTCCGTACCCTGCACAGCTTTTTCAGATCACAGTACTTGCAGGGATCCTTCACCCTGGGATGCTGCAACGGAGAAGCGGATGCTTTTCCGCTCGCCATTTCCTGCCCGATTTCGGCGATTTTTTCTCTGATTTGGTCCAGAAGTCCCGCAAATTCTTCTTTTGTGGCAACAGGAGAACGGGCGGTGGGAACGCCCTTCTTGGTCAACTTGACGGGAATATATTTGCCCTCCAGATCCCGATCCATGGCACGGAGTACTTCAAGATCGTTCAGAAGCAGTCCGTTTCTGGCAATCTTGTTCTCAAGCTGTGACAGACGGTCGGTGGCATTGACCTGAGGCTGATCCGCCGGGATTTCCGGGGGTCTTGCCACATAGTACAAAATTCCCGCCGGCAGCAGCTCGTCCCCTTCCTGACATCCGACCCCGTCCAGAAACGCCTTCTGATCGGTTGCACACAGGGAGAACAGATAGATCAGCATTTGCAGATTCAGCCCCAGTTTCAGATCCTCGGTGGAGAAGTTTTTGGCTCCCGTCTTATAATCAACCACCCGAAGATAGACCTTCCCCTCCGTTCGATAACTGTCCACACGATCCACTCTTCCGAAGATCGAGATGGTTCTTCCGTCGCCAAGGGGAACGGTCAGGGGAGCAACGTGACCCGGTTCCTTGTCAATGGGATATTCCGCAAATTTCGGTTCAAATTCGGAGTTTCGGAACTCTCCGATCAGATTGCCGATGAACAGCCGACAGAGTTCGGTCAGGCGACCGAAGAGAAACTCCAGCCGTTCGGTGGTCTTTCCCCGGACAATCTGTTCCCGATAGCGATTGACCGACAGGTCGGCAAGTTCGGAAAGGGTCTGATCGTCCAGTTCCTTCACACTGCGCCCCTCCAGCAGAAGGAGGAAGTTCTCAAAGACGCTGTGCATGAAGTTGCCCACGTCCCTTGTCTCAAAGTCATCGCTGACCGTCTCCCTCAGGCGGAGAATGTTTCTGGCATAATAGGAAAAGGGGCATTTGACAAAGTTTTCAATCCGTGCCTGAGTCAGATTCAGCCCCCGCTTCATAAGCAAATCGGCGGTGTCCTTCGAGAGACGGCAGTTTTGCTCTCCCAAGGAAAATCCCAGCGACCGGATTCGGGCATCGTATTCGGGATAATCGGCAAGAAGGCGCAGAATTTCCCTTCCCGTCTGACTGTCCGGTCGTCCGGCGGCATATTCAAAGGCAGTATTGGCTCCCCGGATCAAATCTTCAGGGGGAAGTCCGGAAAAGTCCCTGACTTCCAGTTTCGGGAACAGGGATTGAATGGCAAACACTGCCACCGATGGGTTCAGATCGGCATGGTAGAACAGATGCAGTGCCTCAGAGGGCACCGAAAGGGCACGGTATACCCCATACAGTTCCTTAACCGCCTGAATTTCGCAGTTTTCTTCCAGTTCCAGTCCTGCCAGTTCGAGACGCTGTCGGTCATCGTCACCAAAGATGGAGTCCTCGGTCACTGCCGCCGGAAAGACCCCTTCGCAAAGTCCCAGCAGGAAAGCGTGGCGGATGTTGGGCTTATGCAGCAGTCCGGGGTCGCCCAGAATCACCTCATCCACTCTGGCGGGAATTTTTCCGATGTCCACGCTGTCAAAGACGGTGAACAGCAGATCGGAGTAACTTCCTGCCTGTACAGGCAGATCGCCTGCCACTGTCACCAGATCGTCCATCGCCGACAGAATGGCATCCCACACCTGAACACTCTCCTGCGCCTCGGCAAGCCGACCGTCTTTGCGGAGGTCTTCTTCCTCTTTGGTCAGCTGTTCGGGCAGATTCATCTGCAATAGATACTCATACAGTGCCTCGGATGCCCTGCGGACGTCGGGTTCCGAGCGGAAGGCATCCTGAAGACGAAGCAGTGGCTCTGTCAGTTTTCTGCGCAGTTCCTCCAGTCTGGCAAGCTCCGCCAGACTTTCCTCAGAGCATTCGGTGGTGAAGCCCTCGGGATTCATATTCCAGGGGTCCTCGCTGTACCATTGTCTGCCGCTGATGTTCCAGGTTGAGGCATATTCCTCCAGCAGATCGCAGTCCTGACGGTCGATGCCGCAGAGCCCGCACCGAAGATAGGAGATCACATCCTCATACCGCCAGTTTCCCCCTGCAATGGCAAGCGCCGACCCGATCAGACGAATCTGAGGCTTCATCCGGAGCTTCGTCCGGGTTGAAGAAAAGCAGGGGATCCCATATTTTTCAAACGCCTGATCGAGAATTCCCTCATATGATGGCGTGGAACGCATGACAACGGCAATGTCACGATAGCGTACCCCTTCCTCCTGCACCAATCGGGCGATTTCGCAGGCGACTGCCTCAGCCTCTGCATACATATCCGGAGCTGAGGTCAAAGTCAGGTCCTTTGGGGCATCGGGATAGCTTTCTCCGCTGAAATTCCAGATGTGATCGGTCAGAAAGCGGAGTTCCTCACTTTTCACGCCCTTTCTGTCCTCCAGCACCACCGGAGGAAGCATTTCACAACCGCACTCCTGAATCAGCCGACCGATCAGCCGTTCGCTGCGCTTGACATTCTGAAACATTTCCATCCGCTCATGAGGCAGGCAGGGTACGCTGACGGTAACATTCTCCGCCTGTCTGAAAATGTGACGGATAACATCCGCCTCCTGGGGCGTGTAGCTGTCAAAGCCGTCGATATAAACCTGCATTCCGGTAAAATAGTCGTGATCCTCAAGGAGTTTTGCCGCACGGGTCAGATCCTCCTCGGGATTGTCGTAATTTTGATGGAGCAGATGAAGGTCCAGCGAATAGATTCTTGACAGGTCGTTCAACTTCCGCTTCAGTCTCTCATCGGTTTCCGTAAGCAATGCCGCCGATTTTTCCAGATCCTCCGGGGTGATTTTGCACCGTTCCATCTCCTCGATGGTCTTCTGCATCGGCGACAGAATGGACAGATCGTCCAGTGACAGATTCCGATACTCCTCCAATACCTCGGAAAGGGTACAGAGCGCACGCCACATGACCAGCAGCTTAGCCCCTTTCCCGATATAATGGTAGCACAGTCCCCCGAAACGGCGGAAAATCTGATTGCACAGTCTGGAAAAGCCCGCCGCCTCCACCGAGAATCCCACAATCTTTTCCTCGCAAATCCGTCGCTCGGACTCAAAAACCTGCTGATCCGGGACTAAAAGCAGGACCTTGCGTCCTGCTTTTGCATCCTGCCTGATCCGATCGTAGAGCAGCGTGGTTTTTCCGCTTCCCGCTCTTCCGTAAACAAGCTGTACCATGATCTGTCTTTCCTTTCTTCATTGACTCCTGTGCTGTTTCGGTCAGAAGCCTGTCAAACCCGGCTCAGACATCCACCTCGGTCATAAACTTGTACCCGTTTTCCGCAATATATTTTTTCCGTGCCTCCAGATTGTCCCCCAGAAGCATGTCCAGTATCTTTGCGGTTTCGGCAGCGTCTGCCTCGCAGACCCGAATCAGCCGACGGGTGGCGGGATTCATGGTGGTCTGCCACATCATTTCCGGCTCGTTCTCACCCAGACCTTTCGAACGCTGGATGGTGTACTTCTGACCCGATTCCTCAAGCTGTTTTACGATGGCAACCCGCTCCCGCTCATCATAGGCAAAGAAGGTATCATTCTTGGTGTTGATCTCAAACAAGGGAGACTCGGCAATATAGATTTTGCCCATCTTCAAAAGGGTGGGAAGCAGACGGTAAAACAGCGTCAGAAGCAGGGCTCTGATCTGATAGCCGTCCTCGTCCGCATCGGTACAGATGACAATCCGATTCCATTTCAACTGATCAGGGCTGAACAGCGACAGATTCTTATCCTTATGCTTGATCTCTACCCCGCACCCAATGACCTTCAGCAGATCGGTGATGATCTCGCTCTTCATAATCTTCTCATAAGAGGACTTCTGACAGTTCAGGGTCTTGCCCCGCACCGGCATGATTGCCTGGAACTCTGCCGATCTTCCCAGTTTACAGGAGGTCGCCGCACTGTCACCCTCGACGATATACAGTTCCCGGACATCAGGGTCCTTGGAACGGCAGGAGATGAACTTCTCGACCCGGTTTGCCACATCGGTGTTGCCAGTCAGCTTCTTTTTGGTCATATCCCTTGCCGCCATGGCACTTTCCCGGATGGTCCGGTTGGCAAGGATCCGATCGGCGATCCGATCGGCATCCATCGGATACTCGATGAAGTAGCTTTCCAGTTCCGACTTGAACATCTCAGTCATCGCCTGCTTGATGAACTCGTTGTCAATCTTCTTTTTGGTCTGATTTTCGTAGGAGGTGGTGGTGGAGAAACTGCTGGTCACCAGCACCAGACATTCCTCAATATCGCTGAAATTGATTTTGTTGTCGGACTTTTTATAGCGGTTGGTATCCTTCAAAAACTTATGAATCGCCGACAAAAATGCCGATTTTGCCGCATCCTCAGGGGATCCGCCGTATTCCAGCCAGCTGGAATTGTGATAATACTCGGTCGCCGATACGGTGGAATCGGTAAAGCAAAAGGACGCCTCGATGAGCAGCTTATACTCGGGCAGATCGGCACGGTCCCTGCCCTTTGTCTCCTTGCGGATGGTTTTGGGTTCGGTTATCGCCTTGCCCAGCGACAGCTCCCGCACCCGTTCCTCAATACCGGTTTCGTAGTAGAATTCCTGTTCAAAGACGCTGTCATCCTCGTTTTCGTATTTGAGGATAAAGCGAACACCGGCGTTGACCACTGCCTGACGTTTCAGCGTCTCGACAAAGAACTCCTTGGGCATATCAATGGATTTAAAGACCTCCAGATCGGAACGCCAGCGAATGACGGTTCCGTGCTTTTTGGCGGAATTTCTGGGAATGTCCTTGACCGACAGTTCCCCCACGGGATTTCCCTTTTTGAAGTGCATGGTGGAGACCTTACCGCCGCTGTAGGAGTAGACATCCATATATTCGGAGGAACACTGGGTCGCACAGGCACCCAGTCCGTTGGTACCCAGTGAATACTGATAGGCGGAGTTGTCGCTGTTGTTCTGGTATTTTCCGCTGGCATACAGCTCACAGTAGATCAGATCCCAGTTATAGCGTCCCTGCTTCTCATTCCAGCCCATGGGGACGCCCCGTCCGTCATCCTCCACCTCTACCGATTTATCCTTCCAGATCGTGATTCGGATAATGTTACCGTATCCCTCTCTTGCCTCATCCAGCGAGTTGGACAGGATCTCGAAAAAGGCGTGTTCACAGCCCTCAAGTCCGCTGGTTCCCAGAAATACTTCGGGTTTCTTCCGGACACGGTCCGCACCCTTGAGACTCTCTATGCTGTCGTCGCCGTATTCGATTCCCTTGCTCTTTTTTGCCATTTATCTGACCATGCCTTTCTGATCTTCTATTTGAGGTTATTTTACCATTTTTTCGATGAAAAGTCAAGCCTTTGCCTAAAGAAATTCCTGTCTGCACCAAAATGTGCAGACAGGAATTTCAAAAGTAACGGACATTCGTCTTCCGAATCAACCCAGAGGAATTATAGGACCCCATCCTTCATCATCGGTTGCCTCACCTTCCCGGATGGTTGTGGTCACCGCAGGTTTTTGGCTGGTAACAGCAGGCTCCTGAGTCGTTGTCACTTCGGGGGAAGATCCCGAAGAATCGGAGGTTTGAGGCACTGTTACACCAGGATTCTCACCGGTCTCGCCGGTCTCGCCGGTCTCGCCGGAATCCGTCGTACCGGAGGTCGAAGGATTTTCAGCAGTCGTCGTATCGGGTGTGGAGGTTGTATCAGGTGTGGAGGTAGCAACTGCTCCTGTTGTCGTGCTGTCTGATGTCTGTTCGGTATTCTTTCCGCCGCAGGCAATAACCGTCAGCGATACAGCAAGCAAAACCACAAGTGTCAGAATTTTTTTCATGGGAAACTCCTTCTTTATTCACTATCATTGATTTTTTTTATTATAGCACATAAACGGTCGCTTGTCAAGTCCGAATTTCTATAAATTCCATGGTTTTCCCTATATTTTCCAAGCTTTATGCGATAAAAATCTCCCGTGTCCGCCTGAAAGACGAGCACGGGAATCTCAGTTATACTGCAGATGTCTTTTCAAACACGAGAACCTTCCAGTCATTTTCGGAGTCCTGATCGCACAGGGTCAGCCCCACTGCCTCCATAGCTGCCTTCACGTCCTCGCACCGATCCTCGATAATGCCGGAGCAGACCAGCTTGGCTCCGTCCGCAAGGTACGGACTCACATCCTTCGACATCCTGATAAGAATATCGGCAACAATATTTGCCATGGCGAAACCGTAGGGACCCTTTGAAAGATCCACATTTTTGAGAAGATCGGAGGTATCGCAGAAAAAACCTTCAACCTGATTGTCCACGGCATTTTCCCTGGCCACACGGACGGCAACCGGGTCAATATCATAAGCATTGGCAGACCGTGCGCCCAATTTCAGGGCAAACAGGGAAAGAATCCCGCTTCCCGTCCCGATATCCAACACTCTTGCCCCCTTGGGCATATGCTTTTCCACCATTGCCGCGCAAAGGCGGGTGGTCTCGTGGGTTCCCGTACCAAACGCCATGCCGGGGTCCATGCGGATGGTGATCTCATCATCTTTCGCCTGATACTCCTGCCATGCCGGAACCACCGTCAGGTGATTGCCGATATGAACCGGCTCATAGCCTGCCTTCCAGGCATTATACCAGTCCTCTTCCTTCAGCCCTTCGACACTGATCTGACAGTCCAGTCCCAGCGCAGGCAGACGGTCGTTCAGAAAAGCCAGGTAATCGGGATAGTTCTTCTCCTTGGGAACGAAAATGCTGACCGATGCCACATCAGGATCCGCCTTCAGAATGCTGTCGTCAATCAGTTCGCCGTACATGGGCTTGAGATTCTCGTCAATGTCGCTGTAATCCTCGATCATCAGCCCATTATCCAGCATACTCATGACGGCACACAGCTCGTCCAAATCCTTATGCTTGCAGGTGACCTTGATCTGTGTCCAATCGTTTACCATCAAAATACCTAACCTTTCCAAATCATCCGCTGTTTCATCATACCATCAGCATCCGCAGGACGTAAGTCCGCCCCAAAGTGAAATCAGGAGCAGGACTTCAAAATCCCGTTACTTCTTTTTCCGACTTCCCCATTTTTTGCCGGAGGCAGAGGCTCCTCCCGCTTCGGCGAAATCCCTCAGGCACTGCTTTTGCGCCTCATTGAGTCCGGTGGGGGTTTCAACTTTGACGGTAAAGATCAGATTACCGTAGTACTTGCCCCTGAACTGCTTGATACCCTTGCCCCGGATGGTAAACCGGGTTCCGGTCTGAGTTCCCTCGGGAATGTGATAGCGAACCGTCTCGCCCTCAACCAGCGTGGGAACATCCACGTCGGCACCCAGTGCCGCATCGACGAAGGAAATCGGGAATTCGCAGTAGACATCGTTTCCGTCCCGAACGAAGGTTTGGCTGGGACGAACCCGCACAAAGATAATCAGATCGCCTGCGGAACCGCCGTTTCTGCCGTCATTGCCATAGCCTCTGATGGAAATGGGGGTTCCGTCGTCCACACCTTCCTCGATGGTAAGGTCCAGCTTCTTGTTCAGGCGGACCAGACCCTTTCCGTTACAGTAGGTGCAGGGATTTTTGATAATCTTACCGCTGCCGTGGCAGGAATCGCAGGTCTTGGTAGACTGCATCATACCCAGCATGGTGCGCTGTGTAAAGCGGACCTGTCCGCTTCCTCCGCAGACCGAACAGGTTTCAACCGTCGTTCCGGCAGCCGCACCGCTTCCCTTACAGGTGGGACATTTTTCGATCCGCTTATAGTTGATCTCCTTTTTGCATCCGAAGACTGCCTCCTCAAAGGAGATGGTAACCTCCATCTGCAAATCGTCCCCACGGACGGGTCCGTTTCTACGGGCACCGGAGGAACCGCCTGCACCGCCGAAAATGGAGGAGAAGATGTCACCCAGATCGCCGAAATCGCCGCCGAAGCCCCCGCCACCGAAGCCGCCAAATCCTTCGCCGCCTGCCATATTGGGGTCTACGCCGGCAAATCCGTACTGGTCATATTTTGCCTTTTTGTCGGGATCGGACAGCACCTCATATGCCTCGCCGACCTCCTTGAAATGACGCTCCGCATCTTTATCCCCGGGATTCATGTCGGGATGGTACTTCTTCGCCAGGGTGCGGTACGCCTTCTTGATTTCATCGGCACTTGCACCCTTTTTCAGTCCAAGCACCTCATAATAATCCCTTTTTTCGTCAGCCATGCCGTTTCTCCTTTGCTTTTCTAACAATCATCAGAGGCAACAACCGACTTGACGGGATGTCGCAGGAGTCTGCGGCATCCCGTTGATTGCCTCTTGACCGTGCAGCCTGTTGCCCGGTTTTAATTGTTGGACTTATCCTCGAAGTCGGCATTGTAATAGCCCTGATCGTCAGGCTGACTGCCGGATCCGTTGTTAGGATCAAAGCCGGCACCTGCCTGACCCTGTGCGCCGCCCTGAGCAGCGTACAGCTTCTCGGAGAACTTGTAGAAAGCATCCTGAAGTGCGTCTGCGGCTGCCTTGATCTCCTCATTGCTGCCCGACTTCAGAACCTCATTGACCTTTGCTGCCGCATCTCTCAGGGGCTGCTTATCGGCGTCAGATACCTTATCGCCAACCTCATTCAGGGTCTTTTCAGCCTCCAGAGCCATGGACTCCGCACGGTTACGGGTCTCGACGGTTTCCTTCTGCTTCTTATCCTCTTCAGCAAACTTTTCAGCCTCACGGATTGCCTTATCAATGTCCTCCTTGCTCATGTTGGTAGAGGAGGTGATGGTGATATGCTGTTCCTTACCGGTGCCCTTATCGGTTGCCGATACGTTTACGATACCGTTGGCATCAATATCGAAGGTAACCTCGATCTGAGGAACGCCACGGGGAGCGGGAGCAATGCCGTCCAACACGAATCTGCCCAGCGTGGTATTGCCTGCCGCCATCTCACGCTCGCCCTGAAGAACGTGAATCTCAACAGAGGTCTGACCGTTTGCGGCGGTGGAGAAGATCTGGCTCTTCTTGGCGGGAATGGTGGTGTTGCGGTCGATGATACGGGTGAAGACACCGCCCAGGGTTTCGATACCCAGAGACAGAGGCGTTACATCCAGCAGGAGCAGATCCTTAACATCTCCGCCCAGCACGCCTGCCTGAACAGCTGCACCGATGGCTACGCACTCGTCAGGGTTGATACCCTTGAAGGGTTCCTTGCCGATAAACGACTTGACGGCATCCTGAACGGCGGGAATACGGGTGGAACCGCCGACCAGCAGAACCTTGTCGATCTGTCCGACGGACAGTCCGGAGTCACGGAGAACCTGCTTTGCAGGACCCATGGTTGCCTCAACCAGATCCTTGGTCAGGGCATCGAATTTAGCTCTGGTCAGCGTAGCGTTGAAGTGCTTAGGACCGGTAGCATCTGCGGTGATGAAGGGCAGGTTGATCTCGGTGGTGGTCATGCCGGACAGTTCAATCTTTGCCTTCTCAGCAGCCTCTTTCAGACGCTGAAGTGCCATCTTATCCTTACGCAGGTCGATGCCGCCGTTCTCCTTTGCGAATTCGTCGGCGATCCAGTCGATGACACGCTTATCAAAGTCATCGCCGCCCAGACGGTTATTACCGGCGGTTGCGAGAACCTCGAAGACGCCGTCCGAAATTTCGAGCAGGGATACATCGAAGGTACCGCCGCCCAGGTCGTAAACCATGATCTTCTGGTTGACGTCCTTATCCATACCGTAAGCAAGAGCTGCAGCGGTAGGCTCGTTGATGATACGGAGAACCTCAAGACCTGCGATCTTGCCGGCATCCTTGGTTGCCTGACGCTGTGCGTCGGTGAAGTATGCGGGAACGGTGATAACCGCCTTGGTGACGGTCTCACCCAGATATGCCTCTGCATCCGACTTCAGCTTCTGCAGGATCATTGCGGAAATTTCCTGAGGCGTATAGGTCTTGTCGTCAATGGAAACTTTATAATTCTTGCCCATCTCTCTCTTGATGGAGATGACGGTACGGTCGGGGTTGGTGATTGCCTGACGCTTAGCAACCTGACCGACCATTCTTTCGCCGGTCTTTGAGAAGCCGACAACTGAAGGGGTTGTTCTCGCACCTTCAGGATTCGGAATAACAACGGGCTCGCCGCCCTCAAATACGGCAACACAGCTATTGGTTGTACCAAGGTCAATACCGATAATCTTAGACATAGTTTTATCCTCCAAAACTTATTTTCTGTTAGTAATTTAATCTTTTTGATCTATTATATCTTGCGAACCTTATGAAAATACCTTAAATATTCAGCTAGTTCGCAACTTTTACCATGGCGAAGCGCAAAATTTTGTCGCCCTTCCGGTAACCCTTCTGGAAGATCTCCACGATCTGCCCTTCTCCATAACTATCGTCCTCAATGTGCATGACCGCATTGTGGACCTTGGGATCGAAGGTTTCTGCGGGAATTTCTTCCACGCCCAGCTTTTCCAGTGCGGCGTTAAACTGGCTGAGAGTCATTTTCACGCCCTCGACAACCTTATCGCCTTCGGAAAACTGAACGGCTCGTTCCAGATTGTCAATTACCGGCAGAATCGCTTTCAGCGCATCGGCGTAGGCATCGGCGTATATACCGTCCTTCTCCTTTGCAGAGCGTTTCCGGAAGTTGTCATACTCCGCCATCAAGCGAAGATACTTGTCACTAAGCTCGGCATTCCTGCTATCCGCCTTTGCCAGCTTATCCTTCAGTTCGGCGCATTCCTTTTTCAGTTTTTTGTCACCTTTCTTATCATCCCGTGTTTCCTCAGCGGAGGACTCGGTCTGCTGTCCGGATTCATTTTTGATCTGCTCTTCCTGATCGGGGGTATCGGTCTGTTCGTTTTTTTCCGTTTCGGGATCAGGTGTCTGCTGCTTTGTTTCTTCAGGATTCATTGAATAGCCCTTCCTTTCTTATCGTTTTTCTGCCCCATCTGAGGGACTTTCCCCCGGAGGACCTTCCAAAAGTGATCTCGTTCCGCTGATCATGTCGGAAATGGTCTTTGACAGGGTCTTCACGGTGGATACTACCTTCGAATAGTCCATTCGGCAGGGTCCGATGACACCGATTGCACCAACCGGTTTGCCACCCACTGTAATGGTCTTCACGATGACGGTGGAGTCACCGTTCTTATCGGCGGTATTCTCACTTCCGATATAGATATTCACGTCGTCGCTGTCGGCAGAACTTTCCACAAGGGAAAGAAGATTCTGCTTATCCGACAGCATTCCCAGCATATCCTTAAGTCTTCCCACCTGGGTGAACTCAGGATACTCCAGAAACCGGTCCACACCGGTAACCGAAAGATCGCTCTTGTTCTCCTCGTTCAGCACCTCGTACACGCATTTGATAATCGGTGCAGCCAGATCCCGGTAGCCGCCAAGCTTATCCTCAATGGTAACCATTTCAGCGAGAGTCAGCTTATCCGGTTCCCTGCCCGTCAGGCTTTGGTTCAGCACATCCTGAGCCTGTCTCAGGGCTTCCGAGTCCAGCGTCAGATCGCTGTGAAGATGACGGGTCTTGATATTATTCTCCGAAATCAGGACAATCACCAGAAATTCGTGCTCATCAAGCAACATCAGGTTGATACATTTGGCGGTCTGTCCCGACGGAAAAGAGTGAACGGCGATTGCCGGATAGTGGGTCAGAGAAGAAATCAGCTTGCCGGCACTGTCGATGATCCGATCCAGCTTGGCGGTGCGATCCCTGAGCATCTCATTGAGTCCACGGATCTCTCCGGCTGTCATGTTGTATGCCTGCATCAGCGAATCCACATAAAAGCGGTAACCCTGCTCGGAGGGGATTCTGCCCGCAGAGGTGTGGGGCTGAATCAGATATCCCATCTCGGTCAGCTCTGCCAGCTCGTTTCGAATGGTAGCAGAAGAAAGGGCAATCTGCTGATTCTGGGAAAGATATTTGGACCCCACCGGCTCACCGCAGGCGATATGCGCATCCACGATTGCCTTCAGGATCATCTTTTTCCGCTCGCTGAGCGTCCCGTCGTCCCGATTCATGCTCTCTCTCCCTTTCCGACCTGTACCATCGGTCTGTCGATCTTCCGTCTTTTTGATTCTTCTTAAGTTTTAGCACTCAAGCGGATCAAGTGCTAAACTGTGATTTTAATTTACCATAAATGTACGACAAAATATAGCATATTTTATGAACATTCTGTAAACATCACGATATTTTAGCAAAAAAGCAGTTCGACCGCTCAAAAAAGTCCCTGCCGCAAGCGAAATCGTTTGCGGCAGGGCAAAAAAGGCACGATTGGGGAGCTTCTTCTTTCAGAGGGGCAGTTCCCGAACCCGTTTTTTGATTTGTCGGATCTGGGAAAGCATATTGAGGGCATCCTTCACAGGGCTGACCTTGGATTCCCCGTGAACCAGCACCTTGGCGGGGATTTCGCCGACCTTGCATTTCATGCGGTCGGCAATCATCAGTGCTTCCAGATCGAAGGCGAAGCGGTCCACCTGACAGAGGGAGAAAATCCGATGGGCGTATTCCCCCGAAAATGCCTTCAGACCCGCCTGGGAATCGCTGTGGTGGAATCCTGCCGCAACTCCGATGACCTTCAGGTATGCCTTGGACATGAATTTGCGAAGGAAGGTGTAGCTGTCATAGCCGCCGCCCTCAATGGCACGGGAGCCGATCAGCACGTCATAACCGTTTTTCTTCCAACTATCGTAAAATACCTTGATAATATCGGTACCGTATGCCAGATCGCTGTCGGTAAACAGAACGAGATCCCCTTTTGCGGCAAGCATTCCCTGTCTGACGGCATAGCCCTTTCCCCGGTTGGGAGTATAGGCAATCAGCTTTGCCTCGGGATGTCCTTCGACAAACGCTCCGACAATCCTGTCACAGCCGTCTGCCGAACCGTCACTGACAAACAGAATCTCAAAATTACCCGGACCGAAATCACGGGTCAGGGTTTCCCAAAGGGTCAGGGCTGATTTTCCGATGACCCCCGCTTCATTATACATGGGGATAACTACTGATATTTCCATCGTGTACAACCATTTCTTTCCTTATCATTATCATTTGATCCTTATTGGATCGTATAACCGCTTGACTTAAGAGATCTTTTTCCTCTCCTTTGCGCATTCCGAAAGCCGCACAAGAGGGTAAAAATCCGAAACTTATTTTCTTATCTCGATCAGTTTCGCCTGAATACAGTAACGCTCTGCGGGATTGTGGGCATTGGTACAGGTAGACAGTGTCAGAATCCGATCGTCACCGGTAAAGGTGATGTCCTCATTGACGAAAACGGAGGATGCCGCCTTCTCTGTGGCGAAAGTCACAAAATCCTCCGGGGTTGCAAAGTAGGTGCGGATATAGTTGCTGGTACTGGAAACCTTGCTGACATTGAACACCTCATAGACAAAGATTCCGTCCATGGTATAAAGGTAAATATAGGGATGAGCATTGAAGAAGGATTTGGTAAAATAGTTGCCCAGACTGCTGAACATGGTTCCCGATTGAACATTATGACCGTAAAGAATGGTGTTGTAATTGTCCATCAGATTGGCACTATTTCGGTAATCGGCAAAAATGGTGCCGGCAATCAGAAAGTCCCCCTGAAAATTGTGGTTGAGATAATACTCATTATCATCGGTCAGAACAACCGGATAATTGATGATGGTGTCGGGGATGGTGATCCAGGCAATGAAATCGTTGTTCTGGGCATACAGCGCACCCAGCTTTGCCTTGAGAAGAAGCATTTCGTCGCTGTCCGCTGAAACAAAATCCACATTCACGCCCGACTGGCTTTGGGAAGAAGCAAAATCGGCGGTTGTATCGCAGAAATAGTCCCGCTCGGAGAAAATCACGTCGCCGTAGGGATTCTCGGTCAGATCGCCCTCCTGATTCCAGATGTCCTCAACCAGCTTATCGTAATAATCCTGTGCCTCCGCATAGTCCATCAGGTTCTGCACCAGCGTTACGGAGCAATAGACAAAGATTCCGAGACAGACCATGATGATCAGAATGCGGGACACGGCAAAAATCCGCTCTGAAGGCTTCTTCTTCGGTGCCCTCCTGCGAATCTTCATCTGACCGGGCTTCAGCTCTGCGAGACTTTGGGCAAAGTCTTCTCTTTCCCGATTTTCATCGGAACTGCCGGGCTGCCGTACATCGGGACTTGTCATGACATTCATCCTTTCCTGCGATTGCCGCATCTGCCACAGAATCGGTATGGATTCGGCTATACGGTTATTATACTCCGGATAAACGCAAAAGGCAAGAGTTTTGGACAAGAAGTTTCAAAAAAGTCACATCGCGTTTACTTTTTCCGGAGCCTTATCCCGGTCAGTTGTCGATAAAACGCCAATAGATCGGCAGATGATTTTCTTTCGAAACCTGTCTGCAAAGGCGTTTACGCCTTCGCAGACTCCTTCTTACGCAGAATCCGATCTCTTTCCAGCATTCCTTTCAGATACTGACCCGTATAGGATGCCTCACAGGCGGCAACCTCTTCGGGAGTTCCGGTGGCGATCACCGTTCCGCCGCCGTCTCCGCCCTCGGGTCCCATATCAATGATATAGTCCGCCGTCTTGATCAGGTCCAGATTGTGTTCAATGACCAGCACGCTGTTTCCCGCATCGGCAAGACGGGACAGAACAGCGATCAGATTGCGGACATCGGCAGAATGAAGACCGGTGGTAGGCTCGTCCAGAAGGTACATGGTCTTGCCGGTACTGCGCCTTGCCAGTTCGGTTGCCAGTTTGACTCTCTGCGCCTCGCCGCCCGAAAGGGTGGTGGACGACTGTCCGATCTTGATATAACCCAGTCCCACGTCGTACAGGGTTTTCAGCTTCCGATAGAGCTTGGGCAGCGGCTCGAAAAAGTGCATTCCCTCCTCAACGGTCATGTCCAGAACCTCGAAAATCGACTTTCCTTTATACTTGACCTCCAGCGTATCCTTATTATACCGCTTTCCCTTGCAGACATCGCAGGTCACATAGACGTCGGGCAGGAAGTTCATTTCAATACATTTCACCCCGTCGCCCTGGCACGCCTCGCATCTGCCGCCCTTAACATTGAAGGAAAAACGACCGCTGCCGAATCCCCTTGCCTTGGCGTCGGGAGTCTCGGCGAACAGTTCACGGATGTCGTTGAACAGTCCCGTATAGGTGGCGGGATTGGATCTTGGGGTTCTGCCGATGGGGGACTGGTCGATGGAAATCACCTTGTCCAGCTCACGGATGCCCTCGATCCGGTCATGATCGCCGGGGCGGGTATAGGCTCCGTTCAGCTCGCTTGCCAGTGCGCCCAGCAGAATTCCGTTGACCAGCGATGATTTTCCCGATCCCGACACACCGGTGACGCAGACCAGCTTGCCCAAGGGAATCGCCACGTCAATATTTTTCAGATTATGCTCTCTTGCGCCGTAGATTTTCAGCCATTTTCCGTTTCCGGGGCGACGGGTTTCGGGGACGGCGATCCGTTCCCTGCCCGACAGGAAGGCACCGGTCAGCGAGGCAGGATTGTTTTTGACCTCCTCGGGAGTGCCTGCGGCAACCACCTCGCCGCCGTGAATGCCCGCACCGGGTCCGATGTCCACCAGATAATCGGAGGATTCCATGGTTTCCTCGTCATGCTCCACCACGATGACGGTATTTCCAACATCCCGTAGCCGCTTCAGGGTTCCGATCAGCTTGGAATTGTCCCGCTGGTGAAGTCCGATGGAGGGTTCGTCCAGAATATAGATGACGCCCATCAGGGAGGAGCCGATCTGGGTCGCCAGACGGATTCGCTGCGCTTCACCGCCGGACAGCGATCCCGTCTTACGGGAAAGCGTCAGGTATTCCAGACCCACCGAGCAGAGAAAACTCAGTCTTGCCTTGATCTCCTTAAGAATTTCCTTGGCAATCACCGCTTCGCTTTCGGTAAAGGTCAGATTGTTCACGAATTCCAGCTCATTTGCCACCGGCATGGAGCAGAATTCATAGATATTCTTACCGCCCACCGTCACCGACAGCATTTCGGGATTCAGTCTGGCACCGCCGCATTTGGGGCAGATCACGTCCTCGACAAACTCTTCATAATAATCCCCGCCCCACTGCTTCATTCTTGACTGAATCATGCCGATCAGTCCCTCAAAGGCGAGGGTCTGATGGGAAACCTTTTTGTCAAAATACCGCTCCACCTCATAGGTATGGTCGGGATCGCCGTACAAAAGCACGTCATAGGCTTTTTTGGTGTATTTGCGGATAGGGGTATCCAGCGTAAAACCGAAATTTTTTCCCACCGCCTCAAAAAGAGGACCGTTCCAGGTCTTGTCATCCAGCGATTTAAACCCGTTGACCTGAATCGCACCCTGACGCAGAGACAGATTCTTGTTGGGAATCATCTTATCGGGGGACAGTCTGGGAAGTTCGCCCAGTCCCGCACATTCCGGGCAGGCACCCAGCGGATTATTGAAGGAGAACATCCGGGGTTCCAGCTCGGAAAAGGAGATTTTATGCTCCTCACAGGCATAGTTCAGTGAGAAATCCATCTCCTCGGCGGCATCCCCCATGATGACGACCTTCATCAGTCCGTCGCTCTGATGGAAGGCGTTCTCCACCGAATCGGCAAGACGGCTGCGCATTCCCTCACGGATCACCAGCCGATCCACCACGATTTCAACGGAATGTTTGAAATTCTTATCCAGTTCGATCTTTTCGGACAGATCGTACAGCGATCCGTCCACCCGAACCCGGACATAGCCCGATTTTCGGGCATCCTCGAAAATTTTGGCGTGAGTTCCCTTCTTTTCCCGGACCATCGGGGCAAGGATCATAAATTTGGTGCCTTCGGGCAGGGTCAGGATCCGGTCTATGACGTTATCCACCGTCTGCCGGCGAATCTCCTTTCCGCAGACCGGGCAGTGTGGCACACCCACACGGGCGTACAGCAGACGAAGGTAATCGTAAATCTCGGTCACTGTTCCCACCGTGGATCGGGGATTCTTGGAGGTGGTCTTCTGATCAATGGAAATACAGGGGGAAAGTCCCTCAATGAAGTCCACGTCCGGCTTGTCCATCTGCCCGATGAACATGCGGGCATAGGAGGACAGGGATTCCACAAACCGCCGATGACCTTCGGCATAGATGGTGTCAAACGCCAGCGAGGACTTTCCCGACCCCGACAGTCCCGTAAAAACAATCAGCTTGTCACGGGGAATCTCCAACGACAGATTCTTCAGATTATTGGCTCTTGCGCCCTTGATCACAATGGATTTGCTTGACATATTCAATCGTGCCTTTCTGCATTTTCCCCTTCGGTGCGGTTGACGGCATCCTGACAGGGCAACACATCCTATCATTCCCACGCCGGACCGGAAAATCCCCCCTTATCACGGAAAGGATGACGGGTGCCGGCTTTATCTTAATGTTCCATTTACAACATTCGAACGGGCTTATTATACCATGCGAACATATGTTTGTCAATAGCTTTTTGAAAAAAAGGAAAGAATTCCCCAAAACCTTTCCTCTGTTGTTCTTGACGGAGAGAAAAACAAAAACCGCAGGTTGATTATCTGTGATTTGGGTGTAATAATAAGGGGTGGGATTAGCCACAGTGCATTTGTAATACAAAAAACGAAGAAAAAGAAAAATTGCAATGGGATTCAAGCCTCCCTTGTGTAAAGGGAGGTGGCACGGCGAAGCCGTGACGGAGGGATTGTAATGCAGAGGAAACGCAATAAAGATATCGTCCCAACTGCAAAAATGCTGCGAAAGAATATGACAAGAGAGGAAAACATCTTTGGTATGATTTTGTACGTAGTTGGAGGAACGCACGGCGTTTCTTGCAGAATACGGATTGACGGTCATCAGAATATCAAACATAGAGATACACAAACATTTCCGAGGTGTTTGTGAATATATGACCGCAGCGTAGAACAATCCCTCAGTCAGCTTCGCTGACAGCTCCCTTTACACAAGGGAGCCTTTTC
>JBJDZN010000049.1:0-26434 GCA_051868045.1 Eubacteriales bacterium | reverse complement strand
GGAGTTTTACCGTTTTTTCAATGCGCATGGTGTTGATATAATCCGAAATTCCGATTCCCGTATGCTTGCGGAACAGGGAGGACAGATAGTTCGGAGTAACCGAGACGGCGGCGGCAATGTCCGATACCGACGGATGGTCCGCCAGATGCTCACGGATGTAAATCTGCGCCCCTTTGACGGTGGGATGGATGCTTTCAATGGAGCGGAGGGGACGGTCGTCCTCCGTCCGGATGAACTCCAGAAGGAACTGATAGAGCATCAGCTGGAGAGAAAAGCGTTTGCCCGAGCGATCATTGTCGTATTCATCCTGCATATGCCTGAGCAGGGAAGCAGCGCGCTCCGATTTCTCGGCAGAAATGTGGTAGATTCCGCCGGTGTGGGCGGCAATGGAGGAGGGAGTTTCCCGAAGGAGACTGTTCCCGTCCTCCAGAAGGGAAGGGTGAAACACCAGTTCCATGGTGGCAATGTCAGCACCGGGACCGATGATCCATGTATGGGGAATATAACATCCGATCATCAGAATGTCACCGGGGTGGAGAACATAGGTGCGGCGATCCACAATGTAGAGAATCTGCCCGGCTGTGACCATATTGACCTCAACATTCTCGTGCATATGAAAGCCGATGGTGTGGGGAATCCGATTTTCCCATCCGGCGGGAATACTCTCCGGCATCAGATCAACGGGAATGGCATCGGGTCTTGCGGACTGGCGGATCAGCGGATCCTCGTCGAAGTCATAATAGGTGACCTGATCGTAGTCACGAATATTGGAGATCACGCTGTCATCGGGATTTTCTACCGCCTTGGTACGCAGTCGAAGCGGAAAATCCGAGGAAAAGGGAACGTCGTTCATGTAATAAAGTTTTGTTGAGTATTTCGACATCAGTTACTGCCTTCTTCCGAATTGGGTATGTATAAATTCTATCATAGAAAATGAGAATTGTCAAGAGCTTTTTATATTTTTTGTAGAATTCGCTGTTAAAAAAAGATAAAAAATGCGCAATATGCACAAATTAAAGTTGCCTTTTGAGAATACAGACACATAGCTTCCGGCAAGTGAATAAGATAAACCGACGGTTTGCCGGCAATCGCAGGTAAAAAGGATGTCGGCTGCCAATCGTGTGGGAACCGTTTCGCAAACAATGTGGGAAAGTGAATTTGTGCCGTATGGGCGGCATATGGATGCAAGGGTGCAAAGATTTGCTGAGTAACGGAGAATTTTGGAATCTGACAACAGAACAGAGCGGTAGGGAAACTTCCCTCTTACACAAGACAAAATGCGGTATAACGGAGGCGGCGACTCGCCGCAAAGGAGATTATGAGGTATGACTGAACAAACAGAGCGGGAGGGAAATTTCCCCTTAGCACGAGACAATATGCGGTTTTATGGAGGCGGCGACTCGCCGCTGGATTTGCATTGCGATAGTTTGACGATGGCGGAGGGATGGAAGGGTCGGGTGACCCCAAAAAGCCTTCGGTCCGGCGGGTATCTGGGACAGGTGTTTGCGATCTACTTCCCGGACTCCACGGGGATGGAAGAGAGCGATCTTGATTTCTTTGACAGGCACGTCAGGCTTCTTCAGACCCTGCTGCGGGAAAACGCCTATGTCCTTGCTTTTGCGGACGGGTACGGTGATCTGATGCGAAATGCAGGGCAGGGACGCATCTCCGCCCTTCTTTCCGTGGAGGACTGCCGTATTCTGGAATCGGAACAACTGCTGTCCGCCCGGATGAGGCATCTCAGAGAGTCGGGGGTGCGGATGCTGGGGCTTTGCTGGAACCGCCCCAACGTGCTGGGCTATCCCAATTCTGCCGATCCCGAAATCATGAACCGCCCATTGACCGATCTTGGCATGGATGCCATAGATGAGGCAACCCGACTTGGGATGGCGGTGGATGTGTCTCATCTGTCGGACGGGGGATTCCGGTCGGTGGCAGAACGGCTTCAATCGCCCTTCCTTGCCTCCCATAGCGACTGTCGGGCACTTTGTAACCATCCCCGGAATCTCAGCGATCCCATGCTGAAGACTCTCGGGGAACATGGCGGCGTTGCCGGCGTCAATTTCTACCCGCCTTTCGTTGACAAAGACCGCCAGCCAACGCTGGATCGGGTCGCCGATCATATCCTCCATATGATCTCTGTGGGCGGTGAGGATCTGCCGGCAATCGGCAGTGATTTCGACGGCTTCTCCGGCTCTTCCTGCCCCGATTCCCCGGCTGATCTGCCCGATCTGCTGTCAATCCTGCATAAACGGGGACTGACCGACGGTCAGATTGAGAAGATCGCCTGCGGAAATGCGCTGAGACTCTATCGGGAACTGGGAGAGTAGTTACCGTTCTGTTCACCCTGTTTTTGGGGAATCTGCCTTTCGGGACTTGCATTTTTCCATAAATGGGTGTATAATGGTGCTATCTTGATAAAGGAGTTATCCCATGATTGGAATCCTTCGCAAATGTCTTCCTCTGTTTCTCCTGATCTCCCTGCTTCTCCCCTTTGCCGGGTGCCATGCCGGGAGTCAGCTTTACAGCGAAACCTTCTTCGACAGCTTTGATACCGTCACCGTCCTGCGGGGGTACGCCGATTCCCCCGAACAGTTCGGGGAATACGTCACTCTTGCCAGAACGACCCTGCTGGACTATCACCGGCTTTTCGATATTTATGAGGACTACGACGGAATCAACAATCTGAAAACCGTCAACGATCACCCGGGTCAGGCGGTTGCGGTGGACTCACGGATTCTGGATCTGCTGGAATTCTCGGTGGAAATGTATGATCTGACCGAAGGTATGACCAATATTGCAATGGGCAGTGTCCTTGAAATCTGGCACGGGTATCGCACCGACGGAATGGAGCATCCCGAGACAGCCTCCCTGCCGCCTATGGAAACCCTTCGTGCGGCGGCAGAGCATACCGACATCGCCTGCCTGCAAATTGACAGAGCGGCGGGAACGGTCTGCCTGAGTGATGCCGATATGAGCCTGGATGTTGGTGCCATTGCCAAGGGCTATGCGGCAGGGAAGACCGCCGAAATCCTGCGCCGGGCGGGCTTTACCTCGGGCATTCTCAACGTGGGGGGCAATACCGTCACCATCGGCAGTCAGCCCGACGGGAGCCTTTGGCGGATCGGTGTTCAGAATCCCGGAACGGAGTCGGAGGATGCCTATCTGTTGAGGCTGGGTCTTGCCGATCTCTGCCTTGTCACCAGCGGAAGCTATGAACGCTATTACGAGGTGGACGGTGTGCGCTACCACCACATTATTAACCCCCAAAGCCTGATGCCGGAGAATACCTTCCTATCGGTGTCGGTACTGTCGGCAGATTCGGGACTTGCGGACGCCCTGTCCACCGCCCTGTTCAATCTGGATGCCGATGTGGGCAGGACTCTCGTGGATAACCTTGAGGGCGTGGAGGCGTGCTGGATTCTCCCGGACGGCAGGATCCTGTACTCGGCGGGATTTGCCGAGTATGTGCTGGATTGAGGAGGGTCTTGCGCCGGGACAAGTCTCTATATGGGATACTTCAGAAAGGGAAAGGCAGGGATATTTCATTTTGAAAAAGCATGATTTTGTTCTGATTGCCGGCATCCTTGCCGCCGCCCTGCTGATTTTTCTGGGGATTCATCTGTCCAAAGGGCAGGGGGATGCCCCTTTGTATGCACGGATTCTGGTGGACGGCGAGGAAATCGCAAGACTGCCCCTGTCCGAGGATCAGGAATATCCCGTCCTGTTGGAGGACGGAGAGTACAATCTGGTGATCGTGTCCGACGGGAAGGTGTCCGTTACCTCGGCAAGCTGTCCCGACGGTGTCTGCGTCCGCACCGGCAAGATAGACAGCGTCGGAGACAGCATTATCTGCCTGCCCCATCGGCTGGTGATCACGGTGGAGGAGGAAAGTCCATGAAAAAGGCTCAAAACGTTGCTCTCGTGGGAGTCATGTCTGCATTGGCAATGGGACTTTCCTATCTGGAATCGCTGCTGCCTCTGGATTTTGTGGCACCGGGCATCCGTCTGGGACTTGCCAATCTGGCAGTGGTGACGGTGCTGTATCGCATCGGGGGACGCTCCGCACTGGCGGTCAATCTTATCCGCATCCTGCTCAGTGCCATTTTGTTTACCAATCCCTATACCCTTGCCTACGCTCTTTCGGGGGGACTCTTCTCCCTGTGCGTTATGACTTTGCTGAAAAAAACGGGTAAATTCAGCCTCATCGGTGTGTCGGCGGCAGGGGGTGTGACCCACAATCTGGCGCAGACAGCAGTTGCGGTTCTGATGCTGCGCTCGCCCGCCCCAATGACCTACCTTCCGATACTGATTTTGACCGGCGTTCTGACGGGTTTCCTCATCGGAGCGGTCTCGAATCTCGCTCTTTCGGCTTTGGAACGGAAAAAACACTGAAAAACAGCAAAAAAAATGTGAAAAAATTATTAAATTTTCGTTATCCTCTTTACATTTTACTCCGAATGTGCTAAGATATTATCGACAGAAAATTGTCAATCTGCGGGTGATAATCCCGAATAAAACGAACAGGAGAGATACCAAAGATGTATAGGATCGTTACGAAAAAGACATTGAATCCTACCGTTACGATGATGGACATCGAAGCTCCGCTGATTGCGAAGAAGGCAGAGCCGGGTCAGTTCATCATTCTGCGTGTGGACGAAAACGGCGAGAGAATTCCCCTTACCGTGGCAGGCTATGACCGTGAGAAGGGAACCGTCAAGATTATCTTCCAGGTAGTCGGTGCCACAACCGAGTTACTTAATCATAAGGAAGAAGGCGAGTACATCCAGGATTTCGTAGGTCCTTTGGGCGTTGCAACTCATACCGATGGTCTGAAGAAGGTTTGCGTAGTCGGCGGCGGCGTCGGCTGTGCAATTGCTCTTCCCGTTGCTCAGAAACTCCATGAGCTGGGCTGTGAGGTTCATTCCATCATCGGCTTCAGAAGCAAGGATCTTCTGATTCTTGAGGATGAGTTCAGAGCCTGCTCCGATAAGCTGACTGTTATGACCGACGACGGCTCCTACGGCAGACAGGGCGTCGTTACTGTCCCCCTGAAGGAAGCCATTGAGGCAGGAGAGCAGTATGACGAAGTCATCACCATCGGTCCTCTGATCATGATGAAGTTCGTTGTTGCCACTACCAAGCCCTACGGCATCAAGACGGTTGTTTCCATGAACCCCATTATGATTGACGGAACGGGTATGTGCGGCGGATGCCGTCTGACCGTTGGCGGCAAGACCAAGTTTGCCTGCGTGGACGGTCCCGACTTCGACGGTTTTGAGGTTGATTTTGACGAGGCAATGAGCCGCAGTGCCATGTACCGTGATTTTGAGCTGAAAAAGAGAGAAGAAACCTGTAATCTGTTCAAAAAGGAGGCAAACTGAGATGCCGAATATGTCTTTGAAGAAGAACCCCATGCCGACACAGGATCCTGCGGTCCGTGCCCATAACTTCCAGGAGGTAACCACCGGTTACACCGATGAAATGGCAATTGACGAGGCAAACAGATGCCTGAACTGTAAGAATATGCCCTGCGTTCAGGGATGTCCCGTAAACATTCACATTCCCGAGTTTATCGCAAAGATCCGTGAGGGGGACTTTGAGGGCGCATATCAGGTGATCAACCGCTCCTCCACCCTTCCCGCCGTCTGCGGAAGAGTCTGCCCCCAGGAAACCCAGTGCGAGAGCAAGTGTATTCGCGGCATCAAGGGTGAGCCTGTGGGAATCGGCAGACTGGAGCGTTTCGTTGCCGACTGGCACAACCAGTTCTGCACCGAGCCTCCTGTCGTTGCTCCCTCCAACGGTCACCGTGTGGCAGTGGTCGGATCGGGTCCTTCCGGTCTTACCTGCGCAGGCGATCTGGCAAAGCTGGGTTATAAGGTTACCATCTATGAGGCACTGCACCTTGCCGGCGGCGTGCTGGTTTACGGTATTCCCGAATTCCGTCTTCCCAAGGCAATCGTCCAGAAGGAAGTTGAGAAGCTGCAGCAGATGGGCGTTGATGTTGAGACCAACGTGGTCATCGGTAAGACCATCACCATCGACGAGCTGTTTGAGGACGGCTTTGAGGCCGTGTTTGTAGGCTCCGGCGCAGGTCTGCCCCGGTTTATGGGCATTCCCGGCGAGTCGCTGAAGGGCGTTTACTCGGCTAACGAGTTCCTGACCCGTTCCAACCTGATGAAGGCATATCAGGAAGATCCCACCACGCCTATTATGCACGGCAAGAAGGTTGCCGTTGTCGGCGGCGGTAACGTGGCAATGGACGCCGCAAGAACCGCTCTCCGTCTGGGTGCCGAGCATGTTTACATCGTCTACCGCCGTTCGCTGGAAGAGCTTCCTGCCCGTAAGGAAGAAGTCGAGCATGCAATGGAAGAGGGAATCGAGTTCAAGCTCCTCAACAATCCCGTTGAGATTCTGGGCTACAACAATCCCGATGACAAGAGAGATCCCAAGAACGGCTTTGTCAGCGGTATGAAGTGCATCCGTATGGAGCTGGGCGAGCCCGATGAAAAGGGTCGTCGCCGTCCCGTTGAGGTTCCCGGAAGCGAATTCCTGCTGGATGTGGACACCGTGGTCATCTCCATCGGTACCTCTCCCAACCCCCTGATCAAGTCCACCACCAAGGGACTGGAGGTCAACAGCCACGGCGGAATCATCGTAGAGGAGTCCACCGGTGCGACCACCAAGGAGGGCGTATATGCAGGCGGAGATGCCGTTACCGGTGCCGCTACCGTTATACTCGCCATGGGTGCCGGAAAGACTGCCGCAAAGGCAATCGACGAATACCTGTCGAAGTAATTTCTCATGTCAAGAATATTCAGGGAACGGTCAAAAACCGTTCCCTGATTTTTTGATTGTCTCATTGTTGTCTTAACGGAAGCCGCTTTATTCGCAATCCCGGATTGCCTTCCGAACGTCCAGTACCGCCGCCGGCGAGACCGACAGCTCGTCGATTCCCAGACCGATCAGCCGTGAAGTCATCCTGACATCGGCGGCAAGCTCGCCGCAGATCCCCACCCATTTGCCCTGACGGTGGGCATTTTGGGTCACCGTTTCGATCAGTCGGAAGACTGCCTCATGATGAGGATCGCAGAACCTTGCCAGATGGCTGTTCTGCCGATCGCAGGCAAGGGTGTATTGGGTCAGATCGTTGGTTCCGATGCTGAAAAAGTCCACTAGTTCCGCCAGTTTGTCGGACAGAATCGCAGATGACGGGGTCTCGATCATGATCCCAAGCTCCACCGAGCGGCAGCAGTCCACTCCGTCCGCTTCAAGCTCACTTTGTACCTGTCGGCAGATTCTGCGGATGGTCTCCACCTCCCATACCGATGCAATCATGGGGAAGAGAATCGCCAACCTGCCGAAGACCGATGCCCGGTAGAGAGCCCGTAGCTGGGTCTTGAACAGTTCCACCCGATCCAGACAGATCCGGATGGCACGGTAGCCCAGTGCCGGATTTTCCTCATGAGGAATCCCGAAATAGTCCGCCTGCTTGTCTGCGCCGATGTCCAGCGTGCGGATAATGACCCGCCGACCCTTCATGCCCTCGAGGACCTGCCGATAGGCGGAAAACTGCTCCTCCTCCGTGGGGTAGTCCCCCTTCCCAAGGTAGAGAAATTCGCTCCGCATCAGCCCGATTCCCTCGGCAGAACTGTCCAGTGCGGCTGTCAGATCGTCCACACTGCCGATATTGGCATACAAATCTACCTTTTTTCCGCTCTTTGTCCGGCTTTCCTTGCCGATAAGGGAGCGGAGCTCTTCTTTTCTGCGAAGATCCTGCTCCATCTTTTCGGACAGCTCTGCCAGCGTGGAACTGTCGGGATCCAGAAAAACCTGCCCTGTGTAACCGTTGACGGCAATGACCTGCCCGGGTTGCAGACCGTCCAGAAACTCCTTGCCCACCGCCACCACGGCGGGAATCCCCCTGCTCCGTGCCAGAATTGCCGTATGGGAGTTGGACGACCCGCCTGCCGTTACGAAGGCACGGATTTTGTCCTTGTCCAGTCCCGCCGTCTGACTGGGCGTCAGATCGTCTGCGCACAGTATGGGGTCCGAAATGCCGCTCAGCAGATGCCCCCACGATCGCTCCCGCCCGGTCAGAGCGGCAAGCAGACAGTCCGACGCATCCCGCACATCGGTGGAACGCTCCCGAAGATAGTCGTCCCCGGTGGCAATCAGCAGATCGGACAGCTCCCTTGCCGTCCCACGGACGGCAGATTCCGCCGTTGATCCGTCCTTGATTTTTTGGCGGACCCCATCCACAAAGTCGGGATCCTCCAGCATCATTCGGTGAATGGAGAAGATCGCCGCTTCCTCCTCGCCAACCTGGGACAGGGTTTTCTCATAGAGTCCGTCAAGCCGGTTCTTGGCAAGCTCCAACGCTCTCTCCAGCCGTTTTTCTTCAAATTCGGGGCTGTTCGGAATGCCGGATGATTCTGCCGACCGTTCCTCTTTCTCTTCTGTCAAAACGGCTGCCCTGCCTATGGCAATGGCACCGTATACACCAAATCCCTTGAATTCTTTCATATCCCGGATCCTTTCCATGTCCGTAAAGGTGCGGACATCGGTCAATTTGCTTTTATTTTGGACAAACTGCGCCGGGGTATTCACGGGAGAATGAAATAATTCAAGGGATTCTCAACTATTGATTTGGTGTTTTGAAAACAGGATAATACTTTTGACAAGAAGTGATTTAAGAAAAATTTTTTCAGACCTGACCGTTTTGAGCCATTTTTCTCCACTTCAGAGGGGAACAGCCGTATCTGCGCAGGAACTCACGGTGGAAATAACTCTTGTTCTCATAGCCTACGGCACGGATGATTTCGCTGATCGACAGATCGGTGGATCGGAGCAGCTTTTCGACCATGGTGAACCGCTGCTCCATCAGAAGCTGCTTGAAGGACATGTTCATGTGCTTCGAAATCCAACGGGACAAATAGGTTGGTGACAGATAGAGCTTTGCCGCAAGGGAACTCAGCGTGGCATTCTTGTAGTCACTTCGGATATAGGAAAGGATGAAGTCGGTCAGCTCGGAGGTGCCCGGATCGGAGGTATGGTAGCTGATCAATGCCTCTGCACTTTCGGACAGCAGATGAAAAAGCAGGGTAATGCTGCCGATCAGCACCTCCGGTGAATTCATTTCGCCGAAGGTCATGGAATAGACCAGCGATTCAATGAGATTCTCAATGGGCAGAACGGAGGCAGTCCGATAGACCATGAAGGAGGGACCGCCCTCATCACAGAGATTTTCGGCAAGAAAGGCACGAAAATCACTGCTTCCGTCAAATTTGCCCAGGATCGACTGGATAAAGTCGGGAGAAACGATGAAATTGATGCCCAGATCATGCTCTCCTGCCTGCTCGATGGCGTGCTGCGTGTGACGGCTCAGCAGGATCAGATCCCCGCTTTCCAGAACCAGCCGTCTGCCCTCAACCAGATGAACAATGGAGCCGGATGCCACATACATCATTTCCATATAGTTGTGTCCGTGCATTAGGAAGGGGGTGAATCGGGTATGTGTCCGCACGGCAATTTTGTTTCCGGCACGCATCATCAGCTGACTGGACACGATGAAATTGTCCGTGTTGCTGGTGTATATTTTACGGTCGATCCCCTTTCCGGCAAGGATGTCCCGCTCCTCGTCGGTGATCTGACTCAGTCTGTCGATCAAAAACTGTCTCATGCAATTCCACCTGTTCTTTTTAACGTAGTGTGTTGATTGATTGCAATAAAATACGCATTCCTTTTCATAAATTCCAAAAGATCTTGAATTCCAAAGTTTTTTGTCGGTTGACTGAGATTCCGTTAACGGCTCCGAAAGCTCAGTTTTGGAGGAAATTCTCGTTCAGCTGAACGCCGAATGCTTTGGCAAGCTCCACGAAGTCTTCCTTCGTGATGGTCTGACGCTCTTCCTTTGCTACGCTGTGAACCAGAAGATAAATCTTAGCCGCCTTCTCGATGGTGTGGGCAAGTCCGAAGGCACTGTCAAAGTCGGCACCCGAACAAAACAAGCCGTGATGCGCCCAGACAACCGCATCGTAGGTTTCCATCTTCTTGGCAGTCTCCACGGCAATTTCTCTGCCGCCGGGAACCATCCATTTGACCACGCCGATGCCTGCGGGGAAGATAATGGGACATTCGGTCATCATTTCCCACAGCTTGCGGGAGAAAACTCTGTCCTTCAGAGGAAGAACGAAGGTCAGGGCGATCAGATTTTCGGGGTGACAGTGATAGATGACCCGGGAAGCCCCGTCGGTTGCCTTCATACGAACCTCGTGGTTCATCAGATGGGTGGGCAGCTCGGAAGTGGGGCGACCGCCGTTTACAAGTCCCCACAGGATACGGTAGCAGGTGCCGTCCTCCGACAGTTCAATGATACAGCAGGAGTCCTCGGGATCTTTCATGACATTGCCCAGATACTTGCCCGAGCCGGTCACCATGAAATATTCACCTCCGAGAGCGGGAACCTCGGTTCCGATGGGTCTCCATTCACCCTCATGGGAAAGCTGATCCGATACTGCATCCAACTGATCCTTGGGGATCCGGTAGGACAGATTTCCGCCGTTGCGCTCGTGCCAGCCCATACGGTAGCCCTTGTCGGCGGTGTCCATGAATTCTTTGGCAAATTTGGTTTCGGTGATTTTCATTGAAGTTTCCTCCTATCTCTCTATCTCTCTTTTTCTTATCTCTTGGAAAGTACTTTTTCTTCGTATTCCCGGACCTCACCGAGAAAATCTGCGGGAATGTTTTCCTGTTCCAGATATTTTTCCCAGACAGCTCCCAAAGGCATGGTTTTCAGCATTTCCTGCTCATAGAGAAGGGTGGTGAAATCGGATTTTTTCTGAAGATCGGCAAGATAGGCGTGCGGGGTCAGAAGGGCTTCGAGAAGACCCTTTTGCAGACTGCGGGTTCCGATAACCCATGCGGCAATGCGGTTGATGGAGGCATCGAAGTAGTCCAGTGCCAGAATTACGTCCTTCAGTCTTCCGCTTGCAACGACTTCTTTGGTGATCTCCCGGAGTTCGTCGTCATAGCGGACCACATGATCGGAGTCCCAACGGACGGGACGGCTGATGTGGAGGGCGAGTTTGGGATAGAAAAGAAGCTGGGAAGAGATTTTATCGGAGACCATTTCGGTGGGATGGTAATGACCGTTGTCCATCAGGGGTATAATATGACGGGAGGCGGAGTAGTTCAGGCAGAATTCCGCCGATCCTACGGTGTAGGACTCCAGTCCGATGCCGAATACCTTGGATTCCAGGGTCACATAAACCTTGTCGTGATCGTAGGGGACGGACAGTGCCTCGTCCAGCGAACGGGCAAATCTGGCTCTGGGGGATAGACGGTCGGCGGGGGTGTCCTTGCAGCCGTCGGGAATCCAGATGTTCATCAGACAGGGATAGCCCGTCTCGGTGGCAAAATACTCGGAAATGCGCAGGCAGGCGATGGTGTGCCGTACCCAGAAGGAGCGGATTTCCTCATCGGGAGAGGAAAGGGTGAATTCTGTCGCCTTGGGATGGGAAAAGTAGGTGGGATTGAAGTCCAGACCGATGCCAAGTCTCTTCGCAAATTCCACCCATTTCTTGAAGTGCTTGGGCTCCAGAGCATCTCTGTCGGCAAACTCGCCGTCTTCGAAGATGGCGTAGCTGGCATGAAGATTGAGCTTCTTTACGCCGCCGATCAGAGAGAAGGCCTTCTCAATGTCTGCCATCAGCTCGTCGGGAGTGGTTGCCCGTCCGGGATAGTTGCCGGTTGTCTGGATTCCGCCGGTGAGACCGCCATCGTGGTCAAATCCGATGACGTCGTCGCCCTGCCAGCAGTGAATGGAAATGGGAATGTTCCGAAGGGTCTCGATGGCACGGTCGGTGTCAATGCCGTACTTGGCATATGCCGCCTTGGCGGAAAGATAATTTTGATTGTTCATGTGGGTTCATCCTTTCATTTTTTGGGATTTATGGGAAGCCATTGGCTAAAATTCAACCTTACGGATAGGGAAGGAGTTCTTTACGCAGGTTCTGGCTGCCTCAACGGAGGAAAGTTCACTTCTGCCGATCATCTGAGACAGCAGATTGCCGATGGCAGTTGCTTCAGTGGGACCTGCCAGCACTTCCTTACCGCACGCCTCCTGACTGAGCCGATTCAAGAGGGCATCCTGACTGCCTCCGCCTATGATGTGCAGAGTGGAATAGGACCGTCCGGTCTGTGCCTCGATCTGTGCAGCCGTGCGGGCATAACTGTCGGCAAGGGACAGGTATACCACGGCAAACAGTTCGCCTGCGGAAATTTCGCTGTCGGGAAGGCTCTGACGGATTGCCTGCTCCATGTTGTCAGGGGACAGGAAGACGGGAGCATCCACATCAATGCGGAGTTTGGTGTCCAGATGCTCTTCTGCCATGTGCATAATCCGGTCAAAGGAGTAGCCGGTTTCTTTTTTCAGGGATTGCAGAATCCACAATCCCATGATGTTTTTCAGGTAGCGGTATCTGCCGTTGTATCCGCCCTCGTTGGTGAAGTTCAACTGTCTGGAGGACTCACCGGTGTCGGGTTCGGAACGCTCCACACCCATCAGTGACCAGGTACCGGAGCTTAAGTAAAGGGGGTCTCCCTCCGGCTGGGGGACCGCGAGAACGGCGGATCCGGTGTCATGGGATGCAGGCAGAATCACGTCGGCGGAGTAGCCGATGATTTGTGCAATTTCATCCTTGATCTGCCCCAGCCTTGTTCCGGCAGGGGTGAGGGGGCGGAAGAGGGTCTCCGGAAGTCCCAGTCGGCGGATCAGTTCATGGTCCCAGTCCCGCTTCTCTGCATTCAGAAGCCCCGAAGTGGACGCCTCGGTGTATTCGCAGGAGGGAATGCCGGTCAGAAGAAAGTGGAGATAGTCGGGGATGAACATCAGCCGGTCGGCAGATGCCAGAAGCTCTGGCGACTGCTCCTTGATCGCCAGAAGCTGATAGACGGTATTGAAGGGCTGCTTCTGAATTCCCGTGTGGGCATATAGCTCGGAGGCAGGAAGGATTTTCTCGGCAACCTGATCCATACCCTCGGTGCGGTGATCCCGATAGGCGACGCTTTCGCCGATGGGGTTCAGGGAGGCGTCGGTGAGGACGAAATCCACGCCCCAGGTGTCAATTCCGATGTGGGCGGGGGTAAATCCCTGCTCTCTGCATTTTTGCAGTCCGGTCAGAATCCGGGAGAACAGAGCGTCCAGATCCCAGCACAGATGACCGGATTCACTTTTGTAAAATCCGTTGGGAAAACGGTAGATCTCCTTGGTGATCAGTTTTTCGTTGTCAAAATATCCGATAATGTGTCTCCCTCCGGAGGCACCGATGTCAATGGCAAGATAAATTTCAGACATGGCTGTGAGTGAAGCTCCTTCCGGTAACCTTTTTTACCATTATAGCACAGAACTTGACGTCATGCAAGGACTCTTTTTATCTTTAAACATATCTTTTTTTGATCTCATGCGTAAAAGTTTCAGAATTAAAAGGAACCACCCTTGTGAATGTTGCACCAAACCGGAAGTCAGGCGTTATCGGAAATCACGGTATCACGGTGGCAAAAAGCCGGTGAAAGATTTTCTCAAAAAGCACTTGCATTTTTCGGGAAATTGTGCTAAAATAAAGTGTTTTGAATCAAGCAGGAAAGGCATGGGCATACAAACATGGCAACACTGGAGCAGGAAATCAGCAGACGGCGGACCTTTGCGATTATCTCCCACCCCGATGCAGGTAAAACAACGCTGACCGAGAAGTTTCTTCTGTACGGAGGCGCAATTCAGACGGCGGGATCGGTCAAGGGCAAGGCAAGCGACCGTCATGCCGTGTCCGACTGGATGGACCTGGAGAAGCAGAGAGGAATCTCCATTACCTCCTCGGTTATGCAGTTTGAATATGAGGGATTTTGCATCAATATTCTGGACACTCCCGGACATCAGGATTTCTCGGAGGATACCTACCGTACCCTGATGGCGGCGGACAGCGTTGTCATGGTCATTGATGCCGCAAAGGGTATCGAGCCTCAGACCCGTAAGCTGTTCAAGGTCTGCGCCATGCGGGGAATCCCTATTTTCACCTTTATCAATAAGATGGATCGTGAGGCAAGGGACCCCTTCGACCTGTTGGACGAACTGGAAACCGAGTTCGGCATCGGAACCTATCCTATGAACTGGCCCATTTCCTGCGGCGTAACCTTCAAAGGTGTTTACGACCGTGAGAAGCAGCATATTCTGACCTTCGACAATTTTCACGGAGGCAGAAACCGTCTGAACGCCATCGAGTGTTCCATCACCGACACCGAAAAGCTGGACTCGCTGATCGGAGAGGACCTGCGGAAGGAACTGGTGGAGCAGATTGAGCTTGTGGACGTGGCGGGCTTTGAATTTGATCTGGAAAAGGTGCGCTGCGGCAGACTGTCTCCGGTCTTCTTCGGCTCGGCACTGAACAATTTCGGAATTGAACCCTTTTTGGAGAGCTTTCTGAAGATGACCACGCCTCCCCTTGCCCATAAGACGGCAGAGGGAACCGAACCTTCGGTGGTGGATCCCTTCGAGCCCTATTTCTCAGCCTTCGTTTTCAAGATTCAGGCGAATATGAACAAGGCACACCGGGACCGGATTGCCTTCATGCGAATCTGCTCGGGCAAATTTGAACGGGGCAAGGATTACTACCATGTCAGCCAGGGCAAATCCCTGAAACTGTCCCAGCCTCAGCAGATGATGGCGCAGGAACGGGAGGTCATTGACGAGGCGTATGCCGGAGACATTATCGGTGTCTTCGATCCCGGTATCTTCTCCATTGGAGATACCGTGTGCGAGGTGGGCAAGAAAATCCGGTTCGAGGGAATCCCCACCTTCGCCCCCGAGCATTTTGCCATTGTGGAGCAGATTGACTCCATGAAGCGCAAACAGTTTGCCAAGGGAATGAACCAGATTGCAGAAGAGGGTGCGATCCAGATCTTCCGTTTCCCCGGTGCGGGTATGGAACGTCTTGTGGTCGGCGTCGTGGGAATGCTTCAGTTTGAGGTGCTCAAATACCGGATGGAAAACGAGTACGGTGTCTCCTACCGTCAGGAGGGGCTGCCTCATCAGTATATCCGCTATGTAAAGGGAACTGCCGATGTCAGCCATTTGAATCTCATGTCCCAGACCCGGCTGATCGAGGACCTGCGGGGAAATCCCCTGCTGATCTTTGCCGGCGGCTATGAGATCGACTGGGCACTGGAGAAGAACCCCGGACTGGAACTGGTGGAGTTCAACCGATAAGAATCGGAGCATCATCTGAGAGAAGGGCAGAAGGAAATGTATTCATCAACGGAGAGCTTTGTTGCGGCAATGGAGCAGAAGGGAATTCAATATTCCGATAAGGGTCAGGGACTGGCAGGCAAGGACGTGATCTCGGTCTGCTATTCGGGGGACAATATCCAGAAGATCGAAGTCCGCTACTTTTTTGATGAAGGCGGTCGGGACGTTGCCATCCGCATTTTTGAGATTCTGAAGGTTCCCAAGGATCGCCTTTCTGCGGTTCTTGCCGTAGCCAACGATAAGAATAAACGGTATCGCTGGGTTAAATTCTGCGTGGATACCGAAAATGACAGTCTGCGGCTGGATATGGATGCCGCCTTCCGCTCTCACGATGTGGGAGAAATCTGCTGTGAACTGCTTTCCCATGCCGTCGAAATCTGTGATGAGTGCTATCCCGACTTTGCAAAAGCGGTTTACGAAGAGTGAGTTTTGGAATATCAGAATAAAATGCCAGGGGTTGGCGCATTTGATGTGCGTCAACCCGTTTCTTTATGTCACAGGGGTAAAAATTCACCCTGAATCCGGAAATCTTTCGAAAGAATTGCAAATTTCTCTTGCAATTTTACCGGAATTGTACTATAATGAATCTGTATTCCAGAATATAGGAGAAACGACCATGATGAACATCCTCGATGCCCTCTGCCTTTCCATGATTGAATATGACAGAGGCGATCCCAAGCGGATTCAGCATTTTCTCAAGGTTCACGATTTTGCCCGACTGATCGGAGAGTGTGAGGGACTCGTGGGGAAGGAACTGCTGACTCTGGAGGCTGCCGCCTATGTCCACGACATCGGAATCAAGCCGGCGGAACAGAAATACGGTCGCTGCGACGGACCGCTTCAGGAAAAGGAGGGCGTCCTTCCTGCGGAAAAGATGCTGACAAAGCTTTACTTCGATCCCGAAGTTATCGAACGGGTCTGCTATCTGGTGGGACATCATCACAGCTATACTAAAATTGACGGGGCAGATTATCAGATTCTGGTGGAGGCGGATTTTCTGGTCAACCTCTTTGAGGACGGCACGTCCCGGGACGGGATAGCAGCCGCTTATGAAAAAATCTTCCGGACCCGGACCGGGAAAGAACTATGTCGGATTCTCTTCGACCTTCCCGAAAGCCGGGAAGAAAGATACCGATAACAATTCCCTTCAAAATCAACCCCAAAACAGGAAAGGAACGATAAACTGATATGGCTCAACTGATCTATTCCCTTTTTCTGCTTCTGATCTGTACACTGGGATTCTATCTCGGAACCCGGAAGGCAAAGCAAATGACCCTTTCCGGCTCCCTTGCCAGATTTCTGCTGGTTCTGCTTGCCGCCCTTCCCGGAATCTTTCTGTCCTCCCTGATTGCGTGGCTGCTGGCAGGTGCGCTTGTCGGCATTCCCATGGGGATAATTCCTCTTCTGCAAACGGTCAGGGAGGATATAACCGTCATTACGGATATTCTGCGGGCAATCATTGCCTCCATCCTTTCGCCCGTTCTCTTCTGGCTTTTCTATCCCGTCTGCCGTAAGCTGATCCTGTTGCTGACCAAGCCCCTGACCCGCCTCTTTGATCGGATCGCCTGTCGGATCCGAAGAAAGAAACCTGTGAGCGAAGGCAGTGGGAATGGGATGGAAACGGTCGGCACCCCGACGGAGACGGCGGACAACCGTACGGAATTCAATGAGAAACGGACGGTATGGGAGCGATTGGAGGGTGTCCTCCGTACGGTTCTTTGCGGGGGATGCGGACTGTTCTTTGCCGTCGCCCTGCTGACTCCGGTGGCAGGTCTTGTCCGAACGGCGGGATTTTTCATTTCCCCTATGACCATTTTCTATTCTGCCGAGCGGTCGGAAATCGGTAAAATCACCACTTTGGCAGACGATCTGGCATCCTCGCCCGGAAGTACGGTGGTCTGCTTCATTGGAGAAGGTCCCCTTTATGCCGGATTGACCTCCTATCCCGTTGGGGACGGCATCATGACGCTGTCCACCGAGGCATCGGCGTGCAAGGATTTTACCCGATACGTCAAAAAGGGCGCATCGGAGGATAAGAGCGTCAGCGAAAGCAGCTTTGCCATCCGGCATTCCCGGCTGGTTACCGGGGTGCTGCCCGATGCTCTGGTGACTGCCGCCGAAAAATGGGACGAGCAGAAGCCCTTCTGCGGAGTTTATCTTCCCAAATTCAAAACCTACATTCAACCGATCGTTGACGTTGCGGTAAGCAGCATCGGCAGCATGGATCCCGATGATCTGGGGGATGATATGCTGTCGCTGGTGAATGCTGCCGCTTACGCCCTTGCCCATGAGGGCAGTCTGCTGGATTATAAGGCACTGTTCACCGACGAAAGGAGTATGACCGGCGTATTTGAGAGTCTGCTTTCTGCCACCGATCTCCACCCCACCTTGAACAATGCGTTGGATACCGCCTCCCGGACGATCTTTGCCAATCTCAACTCCTCCGATTGGGTGGATCCCTATCCCCTGCCGAAATCCCAACGGCTCCGCAAGAAGGAAGCCCAGGCATATGCCGAACTGGTTGCCAATGCCATGAACTACTATACCGCATTTTCACAAAGTTCATTGGGAAATGTCAGTACCGCCATGGGCTATCTGGGCGGCATGATGGATGCTATGGCAAAGACCACCGTTCTCGGAGATGACGAGCAGATGCTCCTGTGTCTGAAAACGGCACTGTATACCAACTATCTGCGCAACCGCTTCGGTTACAGCGATCTGGAACTGGAGAACCTGTATCAGACCCTGAGACAGTCGATTTTGCAGGATGGGTGCAGTTATACCGAGATTCTGACCACACTTGGAAATGTGATGGATCTCGTTTCGCTGGCAATCAGCAATGATCCGGACGCCGGCAGCGCAGTGATTATGCGTGCGGAAGAGCTGATTGACAACCTGACGGTGGGCAGTTCACGGGCAATCAGTTCCATACTGACAACAGGTACGGTGGGAAGATTCGGACTGAGCTATACCCGTTCCGAGGCAGTCTGCGATCTGATGGATTATCTGATGGACAATCTGCTTACCGAAAAGGAGACAGGTCTGACGGAATCCCGTAAAAGAGCAGAGGCACAGGCTCTGTCCGATCTCATAAGGGTGTCTGTGTCGGGCAGTGGTTCTCTGTTCGGCGTCAACGGAAAACTCGGTAAGAGCGAGACCGAATATGTGGAAACGATTCTCGATTCCTCTGCCGTGTCAAAAGCCATTGTCGAGGTGGCGATGGAAAAGGGAATTGACCCGCTGGGCGTGTCCGGTGTCGTATCGGCTGACAGTAAACGCAGTCTGACCGATGCGCTGATGGAAAAGTGCGGGGACATCCGCCATTCCGACCTTACCGATGTGGAAAAAGCCGGGCAGATCACCGTTCTGACCTCCATCGGAATGCTGTCCGGACTGGATGCCGGCATGATCACCGAAATTACCGAATAAGAAAGTGCCTGTGACCGGTGATAAACTTGGTGCCAATTTGTCGGAAAACCTTGACAGGGGCGAAAAAAAGTGCTATACTGACACTCGAACAGATCGAATGAAGGGGAAAGGATGGCTTTTATCATGATTCTGGCAGTCGATATCGGCAATACGGGCATTTCGATGGGATTCTACGATCTCCGGGGACTGACCCTTGCGGCGGATTTCCGGCTGGCGACCCATCCCTTTCGCACTGCAGACGAGTATGAACTGCTGATTTCCACCCTTTCCGAAAAGCGGGGAATAAATCCCCGTGAGGTGGAGGGTTGCGCTCTGTCCTCGGTGGTCCCGGGGCTGACCGAGGGGATCTGTACCGCCATCCGTCAGGTTTTCAACTGCCGGATCCTGACCCTCTCTCACGGCATCCGAACCGGGCTGGACATCCGCACCGATCACCATACCGAGCTTGGCTCGGACCTGGTGTCCAATATGGTAGCGGCATCCGCAAGGCTGAAGAAGCCCTTTGCCGTGGTGGATCTGGGTACGGCAACCACCGTTTCGGCGGTGAACCGGGCAGGCGAGTTTATCGGAGTCATGATCATGCCCGGAGTGCGTGCTTCTGCTGAGGTATTGTCCCGCACCTGCGCCGCCCTTCCTTCGGTATCGCTGACCCCGCCACACGGTCTTTTGGGGAAAAATACTGCCGATTCCATTGCAAGCGGCTGTATCTATGCCCCCGCCGCCATGCTGGACGGCATTCTGGCAAAACTGAAAAAGGATCTGGGAGACGATCTGTCTGTGATCGCCTGCGGAGGCATGGCAGCGACCGTCATCCCCTATATGGAGGAGTCGGTGGAAATCGTACCCGATCTGACGATGGAGGGACTTGCCCGGATCTGGCTGCTGAACCGAAGGGAAAGGAAAGAACGAAATTAAGGACGCTCTTTATGAGGTTTGACCTATCCCTTCAGGTGTCCCTTTGATATATTCGGAACGCCAATGTAAAATGGCTCCCCCGACCTTGCGGTGGAAAGGCGGGGAGAGTTAAGGAAACGCCGATTCAATCTTTTTTGGCAAAACTTCGGTTTGTTCGGTGGTATTCTTTTGGAAAAGCGGTCCGTTTATATAAATATATCTTTCGTTGCACCCACGAATTGTGGGGCGACAGACAGGAGAAACAAATGAATAAGAACAGACATGAAACAATCCTGAAACTGGTGGAAACCGCCATTTTCGCCGCCATTGTGTTGATTATCCAGCTTACTTTCAGCAGTGTCAAGATCGGACCGGTCTCGTTCAGTCTGGTACTGATCCCCATCGTTGTTGGCGGTATCCTCATCGGACCTGCGGCAGGAGCCTTTCTGGGCGGCGTCTTCGGTGTTGTAACCCTGATTGCGGGCATCACCGGTCAGGACCCCTTTACCTTTACTCTGCTTAATAATGCAGGTACCTATGCCAGATTCATGACGGCAGGTCTCTGCATCGTGAAGGCAGTTGCAGCAGGCTGGGGATCGGCAATGCTCTACCGTCTGCTGGAGAAGAAAAATCGCTTCCTTGGCGTGGTGCTTGCCGCCCTTTCCGCCCCCATTCTGAATACCGGCATTTTCGTACTGGGAGCGTTCCTGATGTACGACGCCATTGATACCGTTTTTGCAGGTCCCAGTGGCGTATCGGTCTTTTACTTCGTACTGGTTCTGTGTGCGGGCGTGAACTTCCTGGTGGAGTTCGGTGTCAACGTGGTATTTATCCCCGCTATTGACTCGATTGCTCGCATTGTAAAGAAAAAGGTTCAGAAATAATCGAAAATAAAGCAATCCCCTGTGTCCACCGGCACAGGGGATTGTTCAGCTTCAAAAAGGAAAACCGTTGCCCAAAACGGCATTTTTTTATTTTTTCTGCCCCGGCTTCTTCATGGTCAGCCCGATTCTCTTTCGGGCAACGTCCACCGACAGCACCCATACGGTAACAATGTCACCGACCTTCACCACTTCGGAGGGGTGATTGATTCTGCGGTTCGCCATCTGGGAGATGTGAACCAGTCCGTCCTGATGAACGCCGATGTCCACAAATGCGCCGAAGTCGATAACGTTGCGCACCGTACCCTTCAGTTCCATGCCCACGGTCAGACTTTCGATGCCAAGCACGTCGGTGCGCAGAAGAGGCGGGGGAAGCTCGTCACGGGGGTCCCGTCCGGGCTTTTCCAACTCCTTTACGATGTCCAGAAGGGTAGGCAGACCGATTCCCAGCCGCTCGGCGAGAACCTTTCCGCCGATTTCGTCCACTTTTGCCGACAGCCCGTCGATTTTGCCCTTTTTCACGTCCCCATCGGAGAATCCGCAGACCGACAGCAGTTCCTCGGCGGCAGGATAGCTTTCGGGATGGACTCCGGTGCGGTCAAGGACGTTCTTCGATTCGGCGACCCGAAGAAATCCTGCACACTGCTCGAAGGCCTTGGGACCCAGCTTGGGAACCTTCTTCAGAGCGGTGCGGGAGGAAAAGGCACCGTTTTCTTCCCGATAAGCGACGATGTTGCCGGCAACCGTACTGCTGATTCCTGCAATCCGGGAGAGCAGGGGAGCGGACGCCGTGTTCAGGTCCACGCCCACCGAATTGACGCAGTCCTCCACCACGCCGTCCAGAGCGGCGGACAGGTGACTTTGCGGCAGATCATGCTGATACTGACCCACACCGATGGCTTTGGGGTCGATCTTGACCAGTTCGGCAAGGGGGTCCTGCAAACGTCTGGCGATGGAAACCGCCGAACGCAGATTGACGTCAAAATCGGGGAATTCCTTTGCGGCAAGCGGTGAAGCCGAGTAAACCGACGCTCCCGCCTCGCTGACCACCATATAGGCGACCCCGGGAAACTCCTTCACGATTTCTGAGGCGAAGACCTCGGTCTCATGGGAGGCGGTGCCGTTGCCGATGGCGATCAGCTGAACGCCGTATTTCCTGATCCAGCCCCGCACCAGCGTTTTTGCCTGCTCCACCCGCTTGAATTCGGGAACGGGAAAGATCACACCGGTGTCCAGAACCTTGCCCGTGGGATCCACCACCGCACATTTGCAGCCCATCCGATAGCCGGGATCCAGTCCCAGCGTTACCCGGTTCTTGACGGGAGGCTGCATCAGAAGTTGACGGAGATTCAGGGAGAAGACCTTGATGGCATCGTCGCCGGCTTTTTCGGTCAGCTCGTTTCGGATGTCCCGCTCGATGGAGGGGAAGATCAGCCGATCCCAGGCGTCTGCGGCGGCATTTTTCACAATTTCGGTGGTGGGAGAGCCCTCTTTGACATGGATGGAGTCAATGATCGAAAGGGCACGCCCCGAGTCAAAGTCGATGTGAACCTTGAGGAAATCCTCCCGTTCCCCCCGATTGATGGCGAGTACCTGATGCCCCTGAATGCGGCTGAGCGGTACGGTGAAGGCACGGTAGGTTTCGTAGACCCCTAAATCCTCTTTTGCCCCCTCGGCAACCAGACTGCCGTTCATGAAGCAGACGTAGCGCACCCGCTTTCTGACCTCGGGATCGTCCGAGATTTTCTCGGCGAGAATGTCGGATGCACCGGCAAGGGCATCCGACACGGTGGCAACCCCCAACTCCTCATTTATGAAGTCGGCAGCAAGGACTTCGGGAGCCTTTGATTTGCGACTTTGCTCGTAGAGCAGATCGGCGAGAGGGGATAGCCCCTTCGCCTTTGCCACCGAAGCACGGGTCTTTCTCTTGGGACGGTAGGGACGGTAAAGGTCGTCCAGCTCGGTGAGGGTCTTTGCCGCCTCCAGAGCGGCGGCAAGAGAGTCGGTCATGGCACCCTGTTCGGTGATGGTGCGGACGATCTTCTCCTTTTGCTCCTCCAGTCCCCGGAGGTAGGTCAGCCGCTCGTCAAAGGAGCGGAGAATCTGGTCGTCCAGCGATCCGGTCTTTTCCTTGCGGTATCTGGCAATAAAGGGGATGGTGTTCCCCTCGTCGATCAGCGTAATAATGTTTCCGACAATCTCGTCGGTAAGTTTGAATTCTTCACAAAGGCTTTTCTGAATATCCATAGATGCTCCTGAAAACAGATGATACATTTTCCCATATTGTACCACATTTTTTGCCCGATTTCAAGTCCCCGTCTTTCTTTTTTCGGAAAATGACTTGACCTTTTCAAAAATCGTGCTATAATGAGATTGCGTTTACCGCAGGAAATGCCTCATATAAGGGCATTTGCGGCAGGATAACGGACAGAAATACGGATAAATCGCAACGATTTTCCCGGATTTTTTGCCGATACAGGCAATTTTTCGCCGATACATAGGGTTAAATCCGGAACGGATAGGACAATCAGGTCAAAAATGAAGAAATCGCATACCAATCTGATGACAAAGGGGTCGGTAACCAAGCACCTGATCCTGTTTTCGCTTCCTCTTCTGCTTGGCAATCTCTTTCAGCAGCTTTATAATACCGCCGATTCCATCATTGTGGGTAAAATGGTGGGCAAGGAGGCTCTGGCAGCGGTTACCTCCTCGGGATCGCTGATTTTTCTTTTGAACAGCCTGTTCCTGGGTATCGCCACCGGTGCCGGCGTGGTGATCTCAAGGGACCTTGGCTCCAAAAACTACGATGATATGTCCAAAACCGTCCACACCACCGTTGCCTCGGCGTTCGTCAGCTGTGCTGCACTGACGGTTCTGGGGGTTTTTCTGACCCCGTTGATTCTTCGGCTCATGGGAACCCCCGACGATGTTTTTCCCCGGTCGGTGTCCTATTTCCGCATCTATTTTGCAGGTATTTCCACCACGATTCTCTATAACTTCGGCAGTGGCATCCTCCGTGCCGTAGGCGATTCCCGCAGACCGCTCTACTACCTGATCGCCTCGGTCTGCACCAATGTGGTGCTGGACCTGCTTCTGGTCCCCGGTATGGGGGTATCCGGCGCCGCACTGGCAACCGTGATCTCCCAGGGCGTGTCCTGCGCACTGGTGCTGTTCCGTCTGTTTACCGATAAGGAGGTCTACCGGGTGCATTTCCGAAAGATTCGGATCTACAAACGGCAGCTTTCCGAGATTATCCGGATCGGTATGCCCAGCGGCATCCAGAATTGCCTGGTTTCCCTGTCCAACGTGGTGATTCAGTCCTCCATCAACTCCTTCGGAACTATTGCCATGGCGGGATGCGGAGCCTATTTCAAGGTTGAGGGCTTTGCCCTGATGCCTGCAAGCAGCTTCGGCATGACCCTGTCCACCTTCGTTTCCCAGAATTTGGGTGCAAACCGTCCCGACCGTGCCAAGAAGGGAGCGGCAATCGGAGTCATCCTGTCCTGCTCACTGGCATTTTTGATCGGCATCCTGATGGTGATTTTTGCACCCGTCCTGATCCGCATGTTTATCGACGACGACCCTGCCGTGGTGCAGTACGGAGTGAACCAGATGCGGCTGGAGTCCTGGTTCTATGTCTTTCTCGCCTTCGCCCACGGGATTGCGGGAGTGCTGAGGGGAGCAGGACATTCCAAAGTCCCCATGTATATCATGGCGATCTGCTGGTGCGGTCTGCGGGTTACCCTTATGCCCCTGATTCTGCATTTCTTCCATCATATTACCGTGCTGTACGCCACCTATCCCTTTACATGGTTCCTCAGTGCCGTGGTTTTCCTGATTTATCTTCGGTGTTCCGACTGGACGGGAGAGCGGGCGGCAAAAAAACGGTCTCTGTTCCCCGAAGGGGCATCCGTGTAAGGCGACGCTGCGTCAAAAGCTCCGACTAAAAGAAAGGAAGTCCAATATGAATGTATTTCTGACCCTTGCCACCCTGTTTTTCGTCGGAAGTGTCGGCGGCTGGGTGTTCGAGGTATTTTTCCGTAAATTTCTGTCGGACAGCAATCCCGACCACCGCTGGATTAACCCGGGCTTTCTGGTGGGACCCTATCTTCCCATCTACGGTTTCGGTCTTGCGGGAATGTACCTGCTCTGCCGGATCCCGCTGGATTTCGTGGCATCCGTTCCTTTGCAGATCGTTCTTCGGTTGGTGATGATGACCCTTGTCATGACCGTCATCGAGTATGTGGCGGGGCTGATCTTCATCAAGGGAATGCGGATCAAACTGTGGGACTATTCGGGAAGATGGGGAAACCTTCAGGGAATCATCTGCCCCCTGTTTTCCCTGATCTGGGGAGTCGGCGGAGCGGCGTACTATTTTCTGGTGCATCCCCATGTCCTGAGCGGACTGGATTGGCTGTCCAGGAATCTTGCCTATTCCTTCTTCGTGGGATTTTTCTTCGGCGTTATCGCCATTGATATCGGATATTCCATGCAGATCGTGGTGAAGATTCGCAAATTTGCGGCAGACAATCGGATTGTGGTCCGCTATGAGGAATTCAAGGCGCACATCAAGCACAACAAAGAGCTGGCGAAGGAGAAGGCACGGTTCATTTTCGCCTTCCGTTCGGACCGTCCTCTGGGCGAGCATCTGAACAAGTATCTGGAGTTCAGAAAGGCACAGGAGGAAAAACTCCGGGAAAAACTACGGCAAAAAAAAGAATGCAAGAAGCGATAATCTCGTGTGGATAAAAAGGGGTTGGGTATTTACGATGAGTCGGTCCATGGTGCAGAAATGTCACAATTGGAAATATTTATGCCGATAAATCAAATTTTTACGTTTGGAAAAAAGGGGGGCATTAAATGCAAAATGAAACAACAATAAAAAACTGGGATTCTTTCCGCTTTATCGACTTGTTTGCTGGGATTGGTGGAATTCGTCTTGGTTTTGAGCATGTAGGTGGACATTGCGTTTTTTCCTCTGAATTAGATGACGATGCTTGTAAAACCTATGAAGCTAACTTTGGGGAACATCCATCTGGAGATATAACCAAAATAGATGCAAAAGATATTCCTGATTTTGATGTATTATTAGGCGGATTCCCATGTCAAGCATTCTCTATAATCGGGAAAAAAGAGGGCTTTGCAAATGAAACGTGCGGCACACTTTTTTTCGACATAGAGAGAATTCTAAAAGAAAAAATGCCACCAGCATTTATGCTTGAAAATGTACGAAATTTAATCGCTCATGATAATGGAAATACTTTCCGAATCATGAAAGAGCATCTTGAAAATCTGGGATATCATGTTTATGCTAAAGTTTTGAACGCATTAGATTATGGTGTACCGCAAAAGCGTGAAAGAATCATTATCGTTGGTTTCTTAGACGATGTACAATTTACGTTTCCAGTGCCTGTACCAGATGAAGAGAAAAAAAAGCTTGTGGACATTCTCGAAGAAAATGTCGAAAAGAAATATTATGTTCGAGAGGCGATTAGAGAATCTCGTATAAAGCGATTGAAAGATAAAAATTATCCAAAGCCCTATATATCGCATGAAAATATGGCTGGTTCGATTACTCCACATCCATTTTCATCAGCGTTAAGAGCAGGGGCATCTGCAAATTATATTCTTATCAACGATGAACGCAGACCAACCGAGCGTGAAATGCTAAGAATACAAGGATTTCCAGATACATATAAGGTTGTTGTATCTTATAGTAAAATAAAAAAGCAATGTGGAAATTCTGTAGCTGTACCAGTAATAAAGGCAGTTGCAGAGCAGATGATGACAGCACTTAAGGAATTTGAAGCAAACAAGCATAATATCGGAGGTGAAAAAAATGCCGAATAGAAAGGATGCGAAAGATGCTTTAGATGCGGTTATTCGCAAATCAAGGGTGCATCTTTACAAACCTATTCAGATTGCTGAA
>JBJDZN010000048.1:0-1704 GCA_051868045.1 Eubacteriales bacterium | reverse complement strand
TTTTTCTGTGGCACCCCGTTGGGAAAATGGCCATCATGCCATTGCCCGGCACCCTACCATGGGAATTTTGGAAGTCCATGTTCAGCTATACGATGAAATCGTGGAAGATGTGTGGTTTCAGGCGGTTGACCGCAGCGACTTTATTCGGGAACCGCAGCAAAAAATCGAAACCGCCGACGGGACCTATTATACTCTGGGGGATACCGACCATCTGATTTTTCTGACGCTGCACATGGTGAAGCACTTTATTTTGTGCGGCATGAGCCTGCGCATGATGCTGGATGTGGCACGGTTTTATTCCTGTCACCGGGAGCATCTCGATACCCGGCGTCTTTGGGAGATCCTGTGCAAGCTGAAGTACGATCAGTTTATAAATGCGGTTCTATGGTCTATGATCCGGTATTGCGGCTTTACTTTGCAGGATTTTCCGGGGATTCAATCCGAAGACGGGCAGCAAATAGAACTGATCCTCAATGATCTGGAAAGCGGCGGTTGGCTGGGCAAAAATAACCAGACCGCAAGAACTGCGGGCTGGTATGAATATAACCGTCAGCTTCTTATGAAGGATAAAAGCCGGTGGCGCTACTGGTTGTACATGCTCAACTGGAAGCATAGCTTCAAACTGCGTACGCTTTTCCCCGACAAGAAACGCCTTGCCCGGGATTATCCCTGGGTTCTCAAATACCCTTATCTGATCCCGTTTGCCTGGATTCACCGGATCATCTTTCGGGGCGGCGCACTTCTGAAAAAAAACGCCCTTACCGCCCAAATCGTATCGGATGAAACCGACATCAGTGACGAGAGCAGGCTCCGTGTTTCCATGTTCCGAGAATTGGGCATGCTGTAGCGGAAGCACGATGCTATGATCAAGAAAATCAAAGAGAAAATTCAAAAGACGGCATTTGTCTTGCCATCGTTTTTTCTTGCCTCTCTCTGACCGGCAGCGTTGACCTCAGCATCCGCTCCGTTCGGTTGACGGAAGATTTTGCCTTTTATATTGGCAGCGGTTTATATGAACATATTCTCAGCAGTGTTTGAACCGAACGCCGCAAGCCGAAGCGGATTACCGTGTCTATTTACAGGAGCAGCTCAGCCATGCGGATATCATAAAGTCGTTTGAATATGAACCGGAATGAGTCCGGAACGAGTCGCAACGTCCTGCTTGGCACCATCGTAATTTCCGGTGAAGTAGTGACCGTGGAATACACGCTTGCGATCGTAGTCCCGGCAGGTCATTCCACCGACCTCACTCACTTCACAGAGCGGTTGGTCATCCGGGCGACTCCTGAGTGTCCGCCAAGGACTTTTTCGACAGGGAAAGCTTTACGCCGTAGAACGAAGACCGTTTCTGAGAAGGATCTTTTCCTCTGGGCTGATGCTCATTTGTATATCTCCTTACGTTGATTCTGCTGGAAATGAGCTTCAAATGCTGCCATAATGCGGGAAATCGAGGTTCAAATCCCGCCGGTTACTGAAGAACAGCCCTTGGCATCTATGGATTTTTCAGAATATTTTAAAGGTCAAAACCCCGAAAACGGTTGATGCCACTGGCTTTTCACCAGTGGCATCTATACGTTCGGATTTTATGGTGCACCCACAGTGACTCGAACCCCTGTCAAAGCGCATACCTACATGATGAAGAGTCGGTGGCTCTCAAGACCGAACCACATGACTAAAAAGCCGCCCACGAATGTAAGGGAAATA
>JBJDZN010000047.1:11999-27396 GCA_051868045.1 Eubacteriales bacterium | reverse complement strand
ACAATCCAATCGCTATCAGAGGGACCGTAAGGAGGCTTGAGTAAGATGACAATATACAAATGGCACTCCGGGCTTGCCAAAAAGGAATGGAAGCGCAAGTTGTACGGATATTCTGCCGGCGATTTGGCAATGTCCGATGTGGCATTCCGTTTTCGTTCATTCGGTCCGTTCTATTTCTTTCACTATCTTGGTCCGCACTATTACAGAGAATTCAACAATCATGGAACCGTCGGGATTGACCGGGATCGGGCAATCTCCTTCGGTATGGTTCGGTCCACCGAAAAAGGTGTTGTGTTGACGGGGCTTCTGATCGTTGATTACATCATCAGTGGGGTGTTATGGTTCCTGCTCTTGTTTGGTGTATCCTATTATCAAGGCGTGGTGGTCGGCGTAGCTACATTCTTGATCCTTTTCAGTGTGTTTTTGTATTTTGATAATCGATATGGTAATTCCAAGCAAATATCATATACTCTTAAATCATTAATAACATAAGTAATGCGGGTTCAAAGGCGGTATTGTGAAAAGAAATCTGATATCCAGTGCCGCCTTTCTGCCGCTTTATTCCACTTCTTTCTTCATGATGCTGACTCCTGCGGCATTGATTCCCACATGACAGGCGATGCTGCACGGCAAGGGAGCGTAGGATACCGGTATGTCCGGAAACTGCTCCTGTACCATCTGACGCCATTTCTGCGCCTGCACCTCGTCTTCGAAGGTTCCCGCCGTCTCGATTTGCAGTCCGGAATCCGGAATTCCGGAAAAACGGGCGGCAAGATCTTCTTTGATCGCCTTGATCATGGTCAACTGTGCCTGCTTCATGCCTCTGGCTCTGGCAAAGAAGTCCAGTTTGTTCCCCTGAAACGACAGGACGGGTTTCAGATTGAGAACCGTGGCAAAGGCAGCCACGGAATGGGTGATGCGACCGCCCTTTTTCAGATATTTCATGGAGTCAACCGTCAGATAAATGCCGGCATCGTAGGCACGCTCCTCCAGATGGGCTTTGATTTCCTTCCCACGACACCCCCGATCTGCAAGATGCAACGCTGCATAAACCGATTCCCTTTGGGTGACGGAAATCCGGTGGTTGTCCACAACCCATACTTTTTCGCCGTAGTCCACGGCAAGCTGTATGGCACTGTGACAGGAACCGCTGAGCCCGTCTGACATGGGAATATAAACGATTTCATCATACCCGTCTTCCAGAATGCGGTCCCAGAACTCCATCAGATGCCCGGGAGAGGGTTGAGAGGTCGAAATATCCCTGTGATGTTTCATGGCTTCATACAGTTCATGGCGACAGAGGTCAACTCCCTCAAAATAAGTCTGACCGTCAACAATGACAGGCATGGGAAGCACATAAATATTTGGGTTTTCGCCCGCTGCGATACTGCTGTTGGTATCGGTAGCGATGGCGATCTTTTTTTTGTCCGTTTTCCCTGCCGTTTGACAGGATTTGTGTTCAGTCATCTTTTTATCTTCCTCTCAGTAAGGTTGTCCTTCTATTATTATAGTGATGACATTGGTTTTGTCAATCATTTGAAGAGGACAAATTTTAACCAAGAAAAGCAAATTCAGGATGAAAATCCAGAACGTTACACCGCCCAAAGCCCAAAATCGGTAAAAAATACCGTCTGTTGATTGACAGAACCCTTTCTTTGTGCTATAATAAACTAAAAACAGGGAAGATATTTCCGTATCTGAATGGCATTGGGAATCCCCATTGTTTCCCGACCGCAAAAATGTTAGGGCAGAGGTTGCCGCGAGGCTGAATATGCACAATTTTATCGGAAAATGGATTACAGATGATGAATTCTTCCGGGAATCTCCCCGGAATGTTTTTCACCGCCAGCTTGAAAGGGTAAATCTGCCCTGCGATGAGCATAGAAATCGCCATATTCTGTTCCGCAAATCCTTTATTACGGATACGGCGGTGAAGTGCGCAAAAATCTACATTTCTGCCGACGATTATTATAAGCTGTACCTAAACGGCAGATTTGTTGCCCAAGGACCGGCTCCCGGCTATCATTTCCGCTATCCCTATAACGAAATCGAAGTCACCGATTTTCTGCTGCCGGGGAAAAACGTCATTGCCGTCCATACGCTGTACCAGGGGCTGATCAACCGGGTCTGGCAGAGCGGCGACAACCGTCACGGACTGATTCTGGACCTGTCGGTTGACGGAAAAACGGTGGTTTGCAGTGACGAGACCTTCAGAACCTCTCCCCACGATGCCTATAGGGAAACCGGAGTTGTGGGCTATCAGACCCAGTTTCTGGAGTCCTACGATTCGGGAGCGGAGCAGGTGGGCTTTGAAAAAACGGATTTTGATGACAGCCGATGGAAACCCGCCCGGATTCACCTTTTTGATGATCACATTCTGACTTTCCAGACAAGTCGGATGCTGGAGTTTGAAAAAATCGCCCCCGTCAGTACCTCTTTTGAGGGAAATCGGATGATCTTCGATTTCGGCTCGATTTATGTGGGCTATCTGAGACTGAAGGCAACGGGACGTCGGGGGGACAGGATAACCGTGCGCTGTGGGCAGGAACGGAATGACGACGGCAGTGTCCGCTACCGTCTGCGTGCCAACTGCGTATATGAGGAAAGCTGGATCCTGTCCGATGGGGAAAGCAGACTTGATTGGTTTGACTACAAATCCTTTCGCTATGCGGAACTGGTCCTGCCGCCCGGGTGTAAGATCACCGAAGTCTTTCTGGAATGCCGCCACTATCCTTTCCGCTTAAAAGCCACGCTCAAACCCGAATATGCCGATGAGCCGAAGCTTCGGCAGATCTGGGAGCTTTGCGTCAACAGTCAGAAATACGGTGTTCAGGAAGTGATTCAGGACTGCATGGAGCGGGAAAAGGGATTTTATCTGGGGGACGGCTGTTATACCGTTCTCACCCATCAGATTCTGACGGGTGACGACAGCATGACCCGCAAGCTCATTGACGACGCCTTTGCCTCAAGCGTCCTGACGCCGGGTCTTGTTACCTGTCTGGACTGCTCCTTCATGCAGGAAATTGCAGAATATCCTTTTATGTTGATTTTTCTGGTGTTGTGGCACTATCGGCTGACCGGAGATCGGAGCTATCTGACCGTCAACTATCCGAAAGTCACCGCCCTGTTGGACAGTTATCGGGACGCCTATGAAAAGGACGGACTGCTTGGTGATCTGGACAAATGGTGTGTGGTGGAATGGCCGCCCGACTTTCGGGACGGCTACGATGTGGAGATTACCGAGGGTAAGATCTGCACCCAGCCCCACGTGTCCATCAACGCCTATTATCTGGAGGCAGTGAAAACCGCCAATCAGATCGCAGGGATCCTTGGACATCCGCCCTACCGTTCGGTGCAACCGATGCGGGAGAGCTTTTGCCGTGCCTTTTACGATGAAGAAAGAAAACTGTTCCGGGACGGGGTTGATACCGATCATATCAGTTTGGTGGGCAATATTTTCCCCTTTGCCTTCGGTCTGTGTCCCGACAAAGAGTGCGAGAATGCCGTTGTCGATTGGCTTTGTACCCGCAAAATCAGCAGCCTTTCGCTGTTTTGCGCCTTTCTGGCACTGGAGGGACTGGTTCGGTGCGGTCGATCGGATCCGGTAAAGGAACAACTGTCGGATGAGAACGCCTGGCTCCGAATCCTTCGGGAGGGCGGCAGTACTACCTTTGAGGGGTGGGGAAGGGATGCCAAGTGGAATACCTCGCTGTTCCACCTGACCCTGTCTTATGCCGCCGTCTTCCTGGCAGATATGGATCAGAGCGCACTGTTTGAACAGACAATATGCCTGTGATTTGCCGAAAGATATGGAGAAAAGATCGTTTATCCAGCAAAGCGGATTGACATTTTCCAAAATCAATGATATAATCAAAGTACTGTAAGGTGATTTCGCAAGGAACACCGGTAAAATACCGAATAAGAAAGGACCTCGATATGATGACTTTGAAACGAATCCTTGTGACCTTTCTCTCTCTACTGCTGGCTTCCGCTCCGTTGATCGGATGCACGGGAACAAAGACTGCAGATCAGACGTCAGACAGTAACGGAGCGACCTCCTCTCTGTCTACCGCCGACCCGTCTGCCGCCACTTCTCCTGCCACGGCAACGCCGTCTTCGACAATCTCTCCCGATTCCGATGATATGGCAGAGGCTCATGCTCTGCTGTCAAGGCAGGCTGCCACTGAAGGCATGGTATTGCTAAAAAATGAAGATAATTTGCTCCCCTTGCAGAAGAATTCGACCGTTGCTATTTTCGGTGCAGGTCAGATTGATCTGATCAAGGGCGGCACAGGGTCCGGTGATGTCACCTGTGAACATGTTGTCGGACTGCTGGAGGGCATGGAAGAGAAGGAACAGGAGGGCAAGATTTCCATCGTATCCTCCCTTGCCGATAAGTATAAGGAAAACAGCGGCTATACGCCCACCGAATCTGTGGTGAGCAGTGCCGCCGGGAAGGCGGATACGGCGATCTGCATTATCACCCGGAACTCGGGCGAGGGTGCCGACAGATCCGCTACGAAGGGAGATTACTACCTTTCCACCGGCGAGACCCGATTGATTGAAAAAATCATATCGGCGGGATTTGAAAATATCGTGGTGGTTCTCAATGTGGGCGGAATCGTGGATACAACCGAACTTCTGTCCTATCCCGAGATCAAGTCGATCCTTCTGGCATGGCAGCCCGGTCAGAACGGCGGCGAAGCGATTGCCGATATTCTGGTCGGTGACGTAACGCCCAGCGGTAAACTGTCCGATACCTTTGCCGCAAGTTATGACGACTATCCCTCCTCTGCGACCTTCAATGAAAGTGCCGATTACGTCAGGTACACTGAGGATATTTTCGTCGGATACCGTTACTTTGAGACCTTCGACCCTACTTACAGCAAGGTAAACTTTGAATTCGGCTTCGGACTTTCCTATACCACCTTTGACCTTTCCGACATGACCTTCACCCGGGACGGTGAGGATATGGTTGTGACCGTGAAGGTTACCAATACCGGCACCTATAGCGGAAAAGAGGTCGTTCAAGTTTATTTCTCTGCCCCCCAGGGACTGCTTGGCAAACCCGGCAAGGAACTTTGCGCCTTCGGAAAGACCCGGACACTGGCTCCCGGGGAGTCAGAGACGCTGACCATGAGGTTTGCTCTCTCCGATATGTCCGGCTACGACGATACGGGCAAGGTTCAGAAATCCGCCTATGTTCTTGAGGCGGGCGACTACCTCCTGTATGTCGGCAATTCCATCAGAAATGCCGGTGAGAGCGGAGTCCGCTATACCTATAGGGTGGACGAAACCTTGATCACCGAACAGTTGAGTCAGCAGGCGGCACCGACGCTGCTTGATGAGCGGCTCCTTGCCGACGGAACCTATGAGAACCTGCCCAATGTTTCCGCAAGTGTTCTTGCAGCCCAAACGGCAGACAGCGGTATTGCCGTACAGAGCGGCAGTTCCAATCCGGTACTTCTGTCGAATACGGAAACGGATGCAATCATCCTGTTCAACGACGTGTGCGAGGATCCCTCTCTGATGGATGCCTTCCTGGATCAGCTTACCGTGGAGCAGTTGATTTTTCTTCTGTACGGTCACGGACAGGGGGTTCCTTCCGGAACGGGAAGCATAGGCGGCATATATGAATTCGGCATTCCCGCCGCAGAAACCGCCGACGGACCTGCCGGGGTGCGTTTGACGACCTACACCACCGCATGGCCTGTTGAGACCCTGCTTGCCTGCACATGGAACACCGAGCTTCTCTATGAGGTCGGTGAGGCAGTTGCCGCAGAGGCAACCGCCAACAAGGTGGACATCTGGCTTGCCCCCGGTGTCAACATCCACAGAAATCCCCTTTGCGGACGCAACTTCGAGTATTTTTCCGAGGACCCCTATCTGTCCGGAATAATGGCATCTGCTCTCATAAACGGGGTTCAGGACAACGGAATCGGCGTCATGATCAAGCATTTCGTGTGCAATGAGAAGGAATACAACCGTTCTTCTTCTGACAGCCGTGTTTCAGAGCGTGCCCTTCGGGAAATCTATCTAAGACCCTTTGAAATTGCGGTCAAAAATGCCAACCCGTGGGCGATCATGTCCTCCTATAATAAGGTCAACGGCACTGAATCTGCCGAAAACGATGATCTTCTGACCGGAATTCTCCGTGGCGAATGGAAATATGAAGGTCTGGTTTCCTCCGACTGGTGGAACGACAGTGTTCAGACCAAGGAACTGCTTGCCGGTCAGAGCCTGAAAATGTGGGATGGAGATCCCTCCGGGGTACTCAGTTCTTATAAGAACGGAACCTTGAGCCGTGAATTGCTTGAGGAGCATGCACAGAGAGTCATTGAGCTGATCATGAAGACCAAGGCGGTTGACCGTGTCAACAATCCCACTCCGATTGTCATCAGCAAGGATGTGACTGCCGTTATTTACGGTATCGACAGTCTGTGGCGGAGCGATGCCATCGGAATCGAAGTTTGCGAGGACGAAAACGGTACCTTCAACGCCACCAACACCTATGAGGGTCAGTGGATCATCATTCCGATTGATGTCAAGGATGCGGGAAAGTATACCGTCACCCTACGGATTGCAAGTCCGGGAGGATCTGGCGGCATTGTCTTCTATGTGGACGGAGAGATAGTCAACATCTTTACCAATACCGTAAATACCGGTGGTTGGCAGAACTGGAGCCAGGCAAGGAAAACCGTAACTCTGACCCTGCCCGAAGGTGAGCATGAGTTGAAACTCGCCTTTACCGGCGGCAATTTCAACATCAACTCCCTGACCTTTGTCTTCCAATAACATCCTGCGGCAAGTTGCCGCCCCCCAAAAAAGGGTTAAGGACAGCAAACTTCATTCTTCATACTCCGATGTGAAATTAGTTCAAAAACCAATAACATCCTGCGGCAAGTTGCCGCCCCCCAAAAAAAGGTTAAGGACAGCAAACTTCATTCTTCATACTCCGATTTGAAGTTGGTTCAAAAACCAAAAGCATCCTGCGGCAAGTTGCCGCCCCCCAAAAAAAGGTTAAGGACAGCAAACTTCATTCTTCATACTCCGATGTGAAGTTGGTTCAAAAACAAAAAAACATCCTGCGGCAAGTTGCCGCTCCTGATCCCTCCCCTGCGGCAGTCTGCCGTAAACGGAGCATCGGCTGATAAGTCTGATGCTCCGTTTTTTCGCTTCGATTTCAAAAAATGTATATTTTTTCACCAAAACCTCTTGACATTTGCAAAAATATGCAGTATAATGAGCCATATCTTTTTAATGTGAGGTTTCAGAAAATGAAAAAATTAATTGCACTTCTGTTAACATCAGTCACCCTGCTTACATCCCTGTCCCTTACTTCCTGCTCTTCCGGAAGCACCAAGGTTAAGGTCATTGATCTTCCCCTGAGCTCAGAGGAGTATGCTTTTGCGGTTGCCAAGGATAACACCGATCTGCTGGAAAAGACCAATGCGTTTCTGGCTAAGATCAAGGAAAACGGCAAATTCGATGAAATCTGCAACAACTATTTCGGAGACGGAACGCCCCTGCAGATTCAGTCGGCGACCCTCGACCAGAGCAAGGATCAGCTGGTTGTGGCAACCAGCACCGGTTTCGATCCCTTTGAAATGGTAGAAAACGGCGTCTACTCCGGCGTGGATTTGGAAATTGCCTACTATCTGGCACAGGAACTTGGCAAAGAGCTGGTTATCAGCGATATGGATTTCGAAGCAGTGGTCAATTCGGTTCAGTCGGGCAAGAGCGATATTGCCATGGCAGGACTTACGGTAACTCCCGATCGTCAGGAGGTTGTCACCTTTACCGATAGCTACTATAATGCTTCTCAGGTTATTATCGTCATGGAAGACGATACCACTTTTGATAACTGCAAGAGCGGCGAAGATGTTGCCGCTATTCTGAAGGGACTGTCTGCCGACGTCAAGATCGGCTGCCAGACGGGTACCACCGGCGAACAGTACATCAAGGGCAATGAAGAATTCGGATTTGACGGTCTGACTGCTCAGGCGGCATCCTACCGTTATGTAGCCCTTGCCATTACCGCCATGACTCAGGGTCAGGTCAGCTATGTCATCGCAGATAACGGTCCTGCAAAGGCTGTAACTGCAAAACTGAACGGAGATTAACGGTACACTGAAATGGGTTGCCGCATGATAAAAATGCGGCAACTCATGTTTTTCGTTGCAGATCGTTGTAGAAAGGATACATAACGGATGAATATCGGACAAAAACTCCGCGTTTTCTGGGAACTTTTCATAAAGCAAGGCGGATGGAAACGGGTCCTCAGCGTCGGACTGGTCAATACGCTCATCATTGCGGTGCTGGGACTTTTGATCGGCATCCTTCTCGGAACCCTGATTGCCTCGGTGAAGGTCATGCCCAAATATAAGAGACTGCCCCGGGTGCTGGATAAAATCTGCACCGTTTACGTAGGCTTCTTCCGTGGAACGCCTATTGTTGTGCAGTTGCTGATTGCTTACTACGTCCTTTGGCCTCTGCTTGGCATCACGCTGTCCTCCCTGACCACCTGTGTGATCGTGTTCGGACTTAACAGTGCCGCCTATGTGTCGGAGATCATGCGGGGCGGCATCCTGTCGGTGGACGGCGGTCAGATGGAGGCAGGTCGGGCTTTGGGACTCAGCTTCGGCACCACTATGATGAAGATTGTGGTCCCTCAGGCGGTCAAGAATATTCTCCCGTCTCTGGGAAATGAGTTTATCGCTCTGCTGAAGGACACTTCGGTGGTCAGCTTCGTTGCGGCAGTGGATTTGTGTAAAACCTTTACCGAAATCGGCAACGTGCGGTATGAATATTTTGTGCCCTATCTGGTGATGGCACTGTTCTATATCGTTCTGGTAGCACTGATTTCGCTGGGAATTAAGGGAATTGAAAGGAGGCTGGCACGAAGTGATCGAAACCGTTAATCTGACGAAAAAATTCGGCGATAACGACGTGCTGAAGGGAATCTCAACCACGGTCCACGATGGGGAAAAGGTGGTCGTGATCGGACCCTCCGGCAGTGGAAAATCCACTTTTCTTCGTTGTCTCAACTGTATGGAAGACCCTTCCGGCGGTTCCATCTTTTTTGAAGGGGAAGACCTCGCCGATATGAAGGTGGATATTAACCGCCATAGAGAGCGGATGGGCATGGTTTTCCAGCAGTTCAATCTGTTCAACAATAAAACCGTACTGGAAAACATCATGCTGGCACCCGTGACCATCCGTCAAAAGCGGCTGAGACAGGCGAAGCGGCACAATTTTGCCCTTCGGCTGACCAACCTCTTCCGAAAGACGAAAAAGCCCCTTGAACCCATTACCGAGTCTCCCGCATCCATCAAAAAGGATGCCGAAGCCACGGCACGGCGGCTCCTTGCCCGGATCGGGCTTGAGGATAAGGCGGACGTCTACCCATCAACCCTGTCCGGCGGGCAGAAACAGCGAATTGCCATTATCCGTTCGCTGGCGATGAATCCCAAGGTGATTCTGTTTGATGAACCGACCTCCGCACTGGACCCCGAAATGGTGGGTGAGGTTCTGGACCTGATCAAGGAACTGGCAAAGGAAGGCATGACTATGGTCATCGTAACCCACGAGATGGGATTTGCCAGAGAGGTTGCCGACCGTGTGATCTTCATGAGCGACGGTCTGATCACCGAAGAGGGTCCCCCCGAAGAGCTGTTCGACCATCCCCAAAATCCCCGTACCCAGCAGTTTTTGCGCAGTGTGCTGAAGTGAGTATATGTTTCATGGGGTTGTAAAAAAGTCCCAAACGAAAAGCAGAGACTTCGATCGGTTGATCGTTGTCTCTGCTTCTTTATCTAATAATGAAAAAAAGAGAGGCAGAACCTCTCTTTTTTTATTTGCCAAAAGGTAACAAAAAAGATGCCAGCGTAAAATGCTGATGAGGATTTGAACCGACAAAAATACGCCTTAGGACTTACTCTGTTATCGACATAGTTGCCGACTTCATCTCTGTTTATAGGCGTAGCGGTAAGTCAGAATTGCAGGCAATGACACGGACACGGAATTTCCATAACATATTTTTCTTTGGCACCTCGGTATGTAAAATCTCCGCCACAGCGAATCACCTCGCACCAAGTGAAAATTCGGATAATGCACGTGGGCAAAATCCTTGCGGTGTTTCATATTCAAAACAGAATGGTTCTCCTGTTTCTGATCCGAGTCGGCAATTCTTAGCATTACCATCGACCAATCCTCTAAAATCCATTTATTCATTTATTATTCTTCTTGGCGGTATTGACGGAAGAAATCAAAATCCTCTTAACTTCTGTACATTTATCGAGCAGTGATTTATCGTTATAATATCCGCTTTCTATAAGCAACTCTATCCAATATTCACTTTCGGAACATTCCTTTAATGCGATTTGCAGTTTTGCGACAAAATCGGCTTTTCCGTGTGCATAAAAGGCTTCTCTGATATTAGCACCGATACTTGTTCCCGAACGCAAAAATTGATTGATGAGCGCACTTTCGCATTTTACCGCTCTCAATTCTTTGCAAACTCGTATTACATCAAGTGCAAATGCTTTAGATTTTATCATTAACGGACTTTCGTTCAACGATATCACCCTTGTTTATTATACTGCTAATATGTAAAAAAAGCAAGAATACTTTTTCACTTTTCACTATTACTTATTACTTCCAAAGCCCCAAAGGCAAGTTTAGTGAAGAGTGAAAAGTGAATAAGTAAAAAGTAAAGCCCCAAAGACTTATGCCTTTGGGGCTTTGGTGCGGGTGACAGGACTTGAACCTGCACAGCCTTGCGACCATAAGAACCTGAATCTTACGCGTCTGCCAATTCCGCCACACCCGCTGGTGCGAGAAACGGGACTTGAACCCGTATGGTGTACACCACACGCCCCTCAAACGTGCGCGTCTGCCAGTTCCGCCACTCTCGCATATTCCGTGCTGCGCTTTTGTCCCGCAACACTGAATATTATACTCATAAAATTGGATTTGTCAAGGGGTTTTTCAAAAATAATTCATTTTTTTTTGCAAGCCCTTTTACAAGTTCAGAAGGGAAGAGGCGATTCCGAAATAGACCAGCAGGGACACGGCATCCACAATGGTAGTGATGAAGGGGGATGCCATGACCGCAGGGTCAAACCCGATCTTCTGCGCAATGATCGGCAGGGTGCATCCGATGAATTTGGCAACGACAACCGTGGTAAACAGCGTCAGACAAACGACCAACGATACCAGAATGGTCAGTCCCTGGGTGTGCATCAGAAGCATATCAACCAGCAGGATCTTGATGAAGCTGGCAGCGGCAAGGGTCAGACCGCAGAAGAAGGCAACACGCAGTTCCTTCCACTGGACTCTGAAAATGTCCCGGAACTCGATTTCGTTGAGGGACAGTCCGCGGATGACCGTGACCGACGCCTGAGAACCCGAGTTTCCGCCGGTGTCCATCAGCATGGGAATGAAGGCGGTCAGTGCCAGCGAGGAGGCAAGTGCGTTCTCAAAACCGGTGATGATCATGCCGGTGAAGGTCGCTGAGATCATGAGAAGAAGAAGCCACGGGATTCTCGATTTCCAGATGGAAAAGACCGATGTCTTCAGATACCGCTCGTCAGTAGGCGTAATTGCCGCCATGACCTGAATGTCTTCTTCTCTTTCTTCCGAGATGACGTCCATTGCGTCGTCATAGGTGACGATGCCCACCAGACGGCTTTCTTTGTCAACAACCGGCAGAGCCATGAGTCCGTATTCCAGGAACAGCGTACCGACGTCCTCCCGGTCCTCAAGGGTGTTCACGCTGATGATGTTGGTTTCCATCAGCTCGCCCACCGTCTGGACCTTGGACAGAAGCATATCCTTTACCGTGACCACTCCGATCAGATGACGGTTGGAATCGGTGACGTAACAGGTGTAAATGGTTTCCTTGTCCACACCGGTTGTCTTAATGGTGTCAAATGCCTCGGTTATGGTCATGTGTTCCTTGAGTTCCACGAACTCCACGGTCATGATACTGCCCGCAGAATCGTCGGGGTAGTTCAGAATCTCGTTGATCCCTTTCCGGGTCTCACCGTCGGCATTGGCAAGAATTCGCTTGACCACATTGGCAGGCATCTCTTCCACCAGGTCTACCGTGTCGTCCAGAAACATTTCGTCCAGCACACTTCGAAGCTCAACATCCGAAAATCCGTGAATCAGCATTCGCTGAATGTCATGATCCATCTCGACAAAGCATTCTGCCGCCTGCTCTTTGTTCAGCAGTCGGAAGAGAATGGGACGCTTGTCGTCCGGCAGCTCGGACAGCAGTTCGGCAAGGTCAATGGGGTTCATTTCATTGAGCAACTTTTGCAGTGCCGCATACTTTTTCTGGGACAACAGCTCCAGAATCTGATCGGTTAGCTCCATTCAATCAGTCCTTCCGTTTGAGAATGGCGGAATCTCTCAAAAGAGAAATCCCCGTTTCAAAATACCACAATAATATAGAGAATTTGTGTAAAATGTATGAACTCGCAGTGAACGAGGACGAAAAATTTTCATGTAAATCGGGAAAACCTACTTGACAATGACCCAAAAAATACATATAATATACGGAGGAAAGAAAAAATTTCGAAATCCGGACTTTTAAAAGAAAAGCAGACACAGATTCCCGGACGACGGAAAGGCATGGTAGTAAGAAAATGACTCAAACCGATCAGATAAAAGTAGTTAAATTCGGCGGAAGTTCGCTGGCAGATGCCAATCAGTTTCAGAAGGTAGCCTCCATTGTGAAGGCAAGCGAAGACAGACGGTATGTGATTCCCTCCGCACCCGGACGCCGTTTTTCAGGGGATGATAAGGTTACCGATCTTCTTTATGAATGCTATTATAAAGCCTCGGCAGGGCAGGATTTTTCCGAATGTCTCCAAAAGATCAAAGACCGCTATGATTCCATTATAGCCGGGCTTTCGCTGAATATTTCTTTGGATAAAGAATTTACGAGAATTGAGGAGCATCTGAAGACGTCCCCCTATGCCGACTATGTGGCAAGCCGTGGAGAGTACCTTAACGGAATTCTTCTGGCAAATTATCTGGGCTTTGACTTCGTGGATGCCGCCGATGTGATCTTCTTCAAGGAAAACGGTCTGTATAATGTGGAAATGACCGACGAGGTTATGTCGACCGTATTAAAATCCCACCCTTATGCGGTGATTCCCGGCTTCTACGGCAGGGCAGTGGACGGAAGAATCAAGACCTTCTCCAGAGGCGGCAGTGACATTACCGGCTCTATCGTAGCCCGTGCCGTGAAGGCGGCAATTTATGAGAACTGGACCGATGTGTCGGGCTTCCTCATGGCAGATCCCCGTATCGTGGAGAACCCCAAAGTCATTGAAACCGTCACCTACTCTGAGCTTCGGGAGCTTGCCTATATGGGAGCAACCGTTCTGCATGAAGAGGCGGTTTTCCCTGTTCGTGCTGCCGGAATTCCCATCAATATCCGCAATACGAACCGCCCCGATGATAAGGGAACCATGATCGTTCTCCGGACGGCAGTCAATCGGATGTGCGACGGAATCACCGGAATTGCCGGTCATAAAGGATTTTCGGTTATCAATATCGAGAAGGACCTGATGAACGGCGAAATCGGATTCGGTAAGAAGGTTCTGGATGTGCTGGAAAGATACAGCGTGTCCTTTGAGCATATCCCTTCGGGAATTGATACCATGGGCGTTGTCGTTTCTTCCGCTTCGCTGAATGCTCACCGTCAGGAGATTATCGAGGGAATCCGTCAGGCGGTAAATCCCGATACCCTGTATATTGAAGACGGTCTGGCACTGGTTGCCGTGGTCGGTCAGGGCATGGTTCGCAACATTGGTACCGCCGCCAGAATCATTTCGGCTGTTGCCAATGCACAGGTCAACATCCGTATGATGGATCAGGGAACCCGCGAGAACAACATCATCATCAGTGTTGAGGAAGCGGATTTCGAAAAGACCGTTCGTGTCATTTACAATGAGTTTTCCAATTGATCTTTGGACAAAACTAAAGGATACCCATAAGCCCATCCTGATTTACGGGATGGGCAACGGTGCCGATAAGATTCTTGGCGTGCTGGAAAGCCGTGGAATTCCGGTCGCCGATTTTTTTGCCTCCGACGGCTTCGTGAGAGGACACCTTTTCCACGGTAAAAGGGTGCTGTCCCTGTCCGAAGCAAGGGAAAAGTACGGGGATTTTATCATTCTGCTGGCATTCGGCAGCCATCTTCCCGACGTGCTTGCCAACTTTGATCGACTGGATCGGGAATTCGAGTTCTATGCTCCGGATGTTCCCATTGCCGGGGACGAGCTTTTCGACGGTTCTTACTATAATGCCCACAAAAATGAACTGGAAGAAGTCCGGGAACTGCTTGCCGATGACGAATCAAAACGGGTTTTCGATCACGTGGTGGACTACCGCCTGAGCGGCTCCATCCGTCCCCTTCGGGACAGCTTTTCGGATGAGAGCAGCATCTGGAAGGAGATTCTTCGCCCCGAACGCTACCGTTTCTGCGCCGATTTGGGTGCCTATACCGGGGACAGTATCAAAACGCTGCTGTCCCATGCGTCCCATGTGGAGGGCATTGAGGCGTGGGAGCCGGACCTCCGGAGCTATAAAAAACTGTGTGCCTATCTGGAGTCGGAGGGGCTTGTCTTTGTCCATCCTCATCACGCCGGCGCATGGAATGCCGACACCACCCTGACCTTTTCCTCCGAGGGAAACCGAAATTCGTCGGTATACGGCGTGAAAAGGAGCGTTGAGACAGAGATGCTCCGTGTGGACAGCGTGTATGCGGACCGGGAATTGGATTTTCTCAAAATGGACGTAGAGGGAGCCGAAAGGGAAGCGATTGAGGGAGCGGAGCAGACCATTCGCCGTTGCCGCCCCGATTTGCAGATTTCCCTTTATCACCGCAGTGGGGATCTGTTCGAACTGCCCCTGACGGTTCATCGGCTTTGCCCCGATTATCGGCTGTATCTGCGCAGACCGGAATATGTTCCCGCATGGGACCTCTGCCTGTATGCGATCGGGCAAAAAAATTGAAAAAATTTTTGGAAACCTCTTGCAAAAGTCAAAAGAGTATGCTATAATAGCAAACGGTTCTGCTTTGGGATCGTATGGAAGAGTATCGAAGCGGTCATAACGGCCCTGACTCGAAATCAGGTAGTCACGCAAGTGGCTCGTGGGTTCGAATCCCACCTCTTCCGCCAGAAAAAAGCCGCAAAAATTGCGGCTTTTTGAATATTGGGATGTGGTGTAGCGGCAGCACACGAGACTTTGACTCTTGTAGTACAGGTTCAACCCCTGTCATCCCAGCCAACAAAAAACGGCGCCTTTCAGGTGCCGTTTTTTGTTGGAAAGACAAAGAAAGGGGTTGAACCTTTCAACACCCTGTCATCCCAGCCAA
>JBJDZN010000047.1:0-11899 GCA_051868045.1 Eubacteriales bacterium | reverse complement strand
CAAAGAAAGGGGTTGAACCTTTCAACGCCTTGTCATCCCAGCCAACAAAAAACGGTGCCTTTCAGGTGCCGTTTTTGGGTGCAATCCGGAGGGAGGAGCGTCAGACTCTGACCTCCACCCCTTCCTGCTCATCCGTTGCCTGCTCGTATGCCTGCCGACAGAATCCTTCCTGACTGTTGATCGGCGGTTCTCCGTTGCGCACGCGCACGTATTTTCCGTCTGCCTTCAATTCTCTGGCTTGCTGATTGTCCTGCAGCATCAATCGGAACATTTCCACCAGTCTGCTTCGCAGCTCCGGATCCCGGATCGGAGCCGCCACTTCTACCCGGCGCAGGGTGTTCCGTGTCATAAAATCTGCCGAGGAAATATAGACTTTCTGCCGCTTGCCGATGCCGAAAAGATAGATTCGGGAATGCTCCAGAAAACGCCCGACAATGCTGATGATGCGGATGTGATCGGTAGCACCTTCCACACCGGGACGCAGGCAGCAAATGCCGCGTACTACCATATCAATGGTGACCCCCTCCCGGGATGCCGTAATCAATCGGTCGATAATGGTCTTGTCTGTCAGGGAATTGATCTTCAGACCGATGTATGCAGGTTCTCCGGTACGGGCATGGGCAATTTCTTCGTCGATCATGTCCAGAATCCGATTCTGAAGACATCTGGGTGCCACAAGCAGTGTGGGACTTTCATCCAGAACCTCTCCCAAAGCAAGGGATTGGAATACGGCTGCGGCATTCAGACCAATGGATTGATCGGCAGTCATAAGAGACAGATCCGTGTATAGACGGGCGGTTTTCTCATTGTAGTTGCCTGTACCGATCTGAGTAAAATATTCAACCTGACCTGCTTCCAGACGGGTAATCAGGCAGAGTTTGGAGTGAACCTTGTAGCCGTCCAGACCGTAGACCACGTGGCAGCCGGCATTTTCCAGACGGCGGGACCACTCGATGTTGTTCTCTTCATCAAATCTTGCCTTCAGCTCCACCAGAACCTGAACCTCTTTGCCGTTCTCTGCCGCCTCAATCAGCGACTCTACAACCTTGCTCTGCCTTGCAACACGGTAAAGCGTCATTTTGATGGAAATGACCTTGTCATCATTGGCAGCTTCTCTCAGCATATCCAGAAACGGACGCATACTGTCGAAGGGATAGGACAGCAGTTTATCCCGCTCACGAATCTGCTGTAAGATGGATTTTCCGCTTTGAAACTGGGGCGATCTCCGGGGGACATGCTTTTTGTAGAACAATTCCGGGATCTGCCGCAAGGTATCCTGAATCTCGAACAGAAAGGACAGATCCAAAGGCGTACTGCTTCGGAATACGGAGTGCGGCTCCACTTCCGCATATCGGCAAAGTGCCTCTACAATGCCCTCGTCCAGTTCCCGTGACAGCTCCAGACGGACAGGAGAAAGCCTTCTGCGCTGTTTGATGATTTCGACCATGAATTCCCGGTAGTCCAGATCCTCATCGTACAGGGCGTCTGCATCAATGTCTGCACTGCGTGTGATCCGGATCAGGGATTTGGATTTTACCCGATAGTCCTTGAACACTTTCGGAATGAAGTGGAGAATCAATTCCTCCGATAACATATACTCACCCTGCCGCATGGGAACCGGGATCAGCCGAGGGAACACATTGGAGCCGCAGGGAATGATGCCCAGCTTTTCTTTTCCGCTTTTTCCTGTCAGCACGACGGCGGCATAAATCTCCTTGTTGCGCAGGAAAGGGAAAGGCTGTCGCTTTCCGACGATGCTGGGAGACAGCAGGGCGGCGATCTCTTTGTCGAAGTACTCCTCCAGTGATTCACTTTCTTTTTTGCCTATTTTGCGGAAATCCACCAATCGGATTCCATGGGTGTCCAACTGCTCCAGCAAAGCACCGTAGGCATTTCCTTTCCGACTGTCCAGTTTGCGCACTTCCTTCAGGACTGCCTGAATCTGCTCTTCCGCCGTCATATGGGTCTTGGAGTCGGTCATACTCCGGGACAGCAGCATCTGATCCACCAGAGAGCCTACCCGAACCATGAAGAATTCGTCCAGATTGCTTTGGTAGATGGACAGAAAATTCAGACGTTCGCAAAGCGGGACGTCTTCACGCTCCGCTTCCTCCAGGACCCGTTCGTTGAATTTCAGCCATGACAGCTCCCGATTGATATAAAGGCTTTTCTTCTCCATAGCCGTAAAAATAGAATCTCCTTTCCTTAGTTCCGTTGTCGGCAGTACGGGATTTCCCTGTTCACTGCCGGATTCCGAAGCTTTTGGTGTTTGCTCAGAGGCACGGTTCAAAAGATGCCCGGGGATTTTCCGCAGGGATTGCCAAAACGTATTTTTCATACACCGTCTCCTTTATCATTCCTGTATCTTTCCCGTTTCAATGTTGACAATTTGTGTTAATTCGCCGAAATATTGGAACTTCGCCATCCCGGTTCATGCCCGGAATCGGCATCGGAGAATTGCAGTCATATTCTGATTTATTCCTCTTTCAGAATTTTGTGATAGAGATACCCCTCCCGAACGCCGGTGAGACTGATATACAGTTCCTTTTTGCACAGGCTGGCGCATACGGCATCCATCAGCAGAATGCCGGGTAAAATCGTATGGATTCGGTCGGGGCAGATGTTCAGCACCACCTGTCTGGCTTTTTCATTCTGCTTTTGCAGAGCTTTCGCCAGTTGATGTAATTCCTTCGGGGTCATCCGGCGTTCCGTTTCCGGTCTGTCGTACCAGGCGTTGGCGATTTTCAACACGGCTCTGGCAGTCCCTCCTACTCCGCAGACATAGTCGGTCTTTTCTGAAGGCAGATTGGCATTGGACAGTGCTTTGCGCACCATTTTTTCCATGGTCTCCAGTTCCTTTTTTTGGGGCCAGATTTTGGAAACACAGTTTTTAAACAGATTCAGTGAGCCTATGGGTTGACTTTGGGCACGCAAAATCCTGCCGTCCCGGACTTCCACGATTTCCGTACTGCCTCCGCCGATGTCAAACATGGCACCGTCCCGCAGTTCCTGAGTCTGTAATGCGCCGTAATATCCGAGTTCTGCCTCCATATCGCCGGGGAGAACCTCCACTTCAATTCCCGTCTCCTGACGGATCGTCCGGACCGCCTCTTCGGTATTCCGAATGTTGCGCAGGGATGCCGTGGCAAAGACATACATATCTTTTATTTCAAAATGCTGCAGAAGCACACGGAATTTCGACAATATGGTGCATGCACAGTGGATTCCCGCCTTTGACAGGACACCGTCGCTGATATAATTGACCAATCCCGCCATTTCCTTCTTGGAAAAAAGCAGCTCGTAATTTCCCTCCGGCAGGATGTGATACACAGATAAACGGATGGTGTTAGAGCCTAAATCCACAATTGCGTATTTGATAAAAACCACCTCTTACAGAATATTACATAATCTTATGGATATGATTATTTTAGCTGGTACAGGTAAAATCAACGGCATGGTCTTGTCAAATCCGTGTAAACTTGTGCCGATATGCCTGAAAGCATGAAAAAATCCGTGAATTGGATAAAAAAAGAGGAGCCCCCTGTCAACTACTGACCGGGGGCTCCTTAAAAAGCGTGGAACCGACGTTGTTTTCGTGTGTTATAGATACCTGTTTTGCCTCTTCTGACCGTCCCATGGAAAGGTGAATGTCAGCTTATGCGGAAAGGGTGTCCGTTGTCCTGCTTGTCACGGGGTTATGGTTTATCTGACCTCTTTCGAATCGTTCAGAATCTCGCCGGTGAAACCGTCAATCTCATATTCGTATTCATAACCGTTGAAGATGAACTTAACGGTATAGGTGACGGAACCGTTGTTGTATTCCCGTTCAATGTCAAGCACGGGAGCATCTTTGTCAGCCGTGACGCCGGCATGACTGAATGCGATTGCCTTCGCCGCTTCCTTGCCGATGGTGGAATCGGCAGAGGATTCCTGATTTCCGGACTGATTCCGGTAGTCCCGGACTTCTTTCGAATCGTTCAGAATCTCGCCGGTGAAACCGTCAATCTCGTATTCGTATTCATAACCGTTGAAGATGAACTTAACGGTATAGGTGACGGAACCGTTGTTGTATTCCCGTTCAATGTCAATCACGGGAGCATCTTTGTCAGCCGTAACGCCGGCATGACCGAATGCGATTGCCAAAGCCGCTTCCTTGTCGATGGTGGAGTCGGCAGAGGATTCCTGATTTCCGGATTGATCCCGGTTGTCCCGAACCTCTTTCGAATCGTTCAGAATCTCGCCGGTGACAGCATCAATTTCGTATTCGTATTCATAACCGTTGAAGATGAACTCAACGGTATAGGTGACGGAACCGTTGTTGTATTCCCGTTCAATGTCAAGTTCGGAAGCATCCTTGTCAGCCGTGACGCCGGCATGACCGAAAGCGATTGCCAAAGCCGCTTCCTTGCCGATGGTGGAATCGACAGAGGATTCCTGATTATCGTTCTGCTCCTCGCGGTCCTTGATCTCTTTTTGGCTGCTTATGATTTCGGCTGTGGTGGCACTGATCTGGTACTCATATTCGTTGCCGTCGTACTTAAATTCGATCTTGTAGACCATGACAGAATTTTTGTTGTCCAGTTCGATCTCGAACTCGGTAACAATGCTGTCATCCTTGACCCCGGCATCCTCGAATGCGACCGCCTTTGCCGTTTCCGCACTGACGGTGACATCTGCAACGGACTCTTTCTGATCCTTGACCTTTTTCTCGAATTCCAGAACCTCACCCGTGGTGGCATTGATCTCGTATTCGTATTCGTTGCCGCCACAGACAAATTCAACCTCGTAGACCATGACGGAATGTTTATAATCCAGTTCAATTTCAAGTCCCGTGATCACGCTGTCCGCCGTGATGCCTGCATGTGCATAGGCGGCTTCCTTTGCACTCTCCATGCCGATGTAGGCCTTATCACTGGCAGAACCGGTAGAACTGATATTCTCAAGCTGGATGTTTTCCGACTCGCTCAGAAGATTCAGCTCGTTGATCGTGAGAGCGGCAAGTTCCTCCAGGGTATACTGGGGATTCTGCTCGACGATCTGGTTGATCAGCTGCGCCTTTCCCTTTGAAATTCCGTATTCTTCGGCAATTGCCTTCAGATCATCGTCAGAGGATACGGTCTGGCAGAGGACCGCACCACTGAAGGTGTCGGTCTGAAGCAGATTGTTGATCTCATCGACCAGCTTCTGCTGAAGGGCGGCGGTTCTTTCGGTGTTGTTTCCGTCGATGGAAACGAGAATCGAGTTGGCAACTTCGCTCAGATAGCCGTTGCGAAGCATGGAACCGATCAGGGCATTCACGGTTACTTCAAGGTCACTGCCCTTGAAATTCATGTTTCCGATGACGATTTTGCCGTCCTCGTTCAGGGCATTGACGGCAAGAACCTGCTCTTTCTGATTGGTCTGGATTTCAATGCTGGGATTGACGTCCAGCGAAACCACCGAATCGACCCTGTAATTGGTCTGATAAATGTGGACTCCGAACAGTCCGCCCGCAAGCAGAATGATTGCGGCAGCGGCGCAAGCGGTCCATTTTGTGAATCTGTTTTTGATTTTTGATTTCGGCATAACGATTACCTTACCTTTCTGTTCTTCGCATTTGGAAAGGACGCCGTCAAGCACATCCGGGGTGGCATTTGAAAACGCCTGTCTCAGCCGCTTTTCGATATTCCGTTTTTTCATACTTGTGACCATTCCTTTCTCATGAATTGGAAGTTTTTGCCCGAAGATCAGGGCATAAACTTATTCCCCTTTTTCCCATGCGTTTTTCAATTTTTTAATGGCGCGATGGTATTTTGAAAGAACCGTTGCCAACGGAAGCTCCATCAGGGAGGCGATCTCCCTGTGTTTCAGACCGCTGACCGCATGAAGCACCACGATCTGCCGTTCGTCGTCGCCGAGCGAATTCATGCAGGCGGAAAGCATCATCCTGTCCTCAACAGAAAGCTCCGTGCATTCCTGTAAGGAAGGGTTCCAGTCTTCGTCCGTGATGCTGACGGTTCTGGTGCGCCCACGCATATTTTTCAGGCAAAGATTTCGCACGATGGTTAGGATCCATGCCATCGGCTTACCCTCGCTGTGATACATATGCGCCGCAGAGAAGATGCAGAGGTAACAATCCTGCATAACATCCTGTGCGTCATGTGGGTTTTTCAAAATCGAAAGGGCATAGCCGTAAACGCTATCACTTGTTGCCTGATAGATTGCCGCCAGCGCCTCACGGTCGCCGTCAGCGATTTTTTCAAGATATTCATCCAGTTTCCCGGCACTTGCGTCCAAGCTGTTTTCGGAGACCCGGGTTGAAACATTAGCTGACATCTACAACTGCTCCTTTCATTAGAATAATCCACCGGCGTGCCGTTTTATTGCATAGAAAAGAAAAAATTTTAATTTTTGTTTTGGTTTGGTAAGGTAACGTTATGTCGGAACCCCGTATCAGGTGGCGAATCCGGCGTATTGGGTCATGTAAAGCTCATAATACTTGCCCTTCTTTGCAAGCAGGGCGTTGTGGTTGCCGCTTTCGACGATCTGTCCGTGATCCATGACGACGATCACATCCGAGTCCCTGATGGTAGACAGACGGTGGGCAATCACGATGCTGGTACGGTTGCGCATAACCATCTGCATCGCATCCTGAATCGCCTTTTCGGTGCGGGTGTCCACGTTGGAGGTCGCCTCATCCAGAATGAGGATTTTCGGATCGGCAACAAAGGCACGGGCAATGGCAAGCAGCTGTCTCTGTCCCTGACTGATGTTTTCGCCGGCACCGGTCAGCACGGTGTTATACCCCATGGGGAGCTGTGCAATCAGATCCTTGCAACGGCTCATTTCCAGAGCCTTTTCAAGCTGATCCTGTGTAACATCCTCTTTGGCGTATTTCAGGTTGTTTTTGATGGTGTCAGAGAAGAGAACCGTATCCTGCAAAACGATGGCAATGTTCTTTCTCAGACTGTCCCGTGAAAGATCACGGATGTTCTGATCGTTGATGCGGATATCTCCGCTGTCGATGTCATAGAAACGCATCAGCAGATTGACAACGGTGGTTTTTCCGCTTCCGGTAGCACCGACCAGTGCCACCTTCTTTCCCGACGGAACCGTTAAGGTAAAGTCCCGGATAACGGGATCTTTGCCGTTGTAGGAAAACCGTACATTCTGGAAGGTGACGGTTGCCTTTTCGCTTTCAACAAGCTCCTCTCCGGATTTGTCTTCGTTTTCTTCGTCCAGTACGGTGAAAACACGTTCTGCGCCGGCAATTGCCGTCTGCAACTGACCGTAGATCTGAGCCAGCTCGTTGATCGGGCGGCTGAACTGCTTGGCGTAGACAATGAATGCCGAAATGACACCGACGGAAATCAGTCCGTATACCGAGAAATAACCGCCGAATGCCGCAATGATGACAAATCCGATGTTGCCGATGCAGTTCATGATGGGTCCCATGATGCCGCTGAAAACATCGGTGCGGATTCCCGCCTTGGTCAGCTGATCAGAGGTTTGACAGAAATCCTCTGTGGTCAGGTCCTGATGGTTGTAGGCAACCACCGTGCGGTAGCCCGAAATCATTTCTTCCACTGTGCCGTTGAGCTGTCCCAGAAGAAGCTGACGCTTTCTGGAGAATTTCCGGACCTTTCCGGACAGAATCTTGGTGGCAATCAGTGTGAGGATGACCGTTGCACAACTGAGCAGTGCCAGCTGCCAGCAGTACCACATCATGATGGCGACGGTGCCGATGATGGTCAGCACGCCCGAGAACAGGGAGGGCAGAGACTGGGATACCGTGGTGGAAATGTTCTCAATGTCGTTGGTCATACGGCTCATGACGTCGCCGTGGGAATGGGTGTCCAGATAGCGGATGGGGAGATCCACCAGTTTCCCGAACAGCTCCTCACGCATACGCTTGACGATGCTCTGACTGAGCTTGGCACTGAATAATGACTGCAACAATTGGCTGCCGCTGTACAGCAGATAGACGGCAAGCATGAAGATCAGTGTCCGACCAAGGCTTCCCGTCCTTGTGCCGGCGATAATGTCAATGGCGTTACTTTGCAGACTGGGCGCATAAACCCCGCAAAGGGTTCCGAATATTACGACAGTCAGCATGGCAATGACCATGGTTTTTTCGTGGATGAAATAGGTGACGATGCGTTTGACTGTCGCACCGACGTGTTCTGCGTGTTCCACTTCGGCGAATCTGGCACTGCGGTTCATTCCGGGAAGGCTCCGTTCGGTCAGCTGCTGCCTTTGATCGTTTTTATCACTCATGGCTCAGTGCCTCCTCTCCGATCTGAGACTGATAGATGTCCTGATAAACAGGGCAGGATTCCAGTAGTTCCTCGTGACTGCCGCAGGCGGCAACCTTTCCGTTTTCCAGAACCACAATGCGGTCGGCTCTGCGGACGGAGGCAATTCGCTGTGCAATCATGATTTTGGTGCTGTGGGGATTGGACTTTTGCAGTGCCTCATAGAGATTTGCCTCGGTTTTCAGGTCAAGGGCACTGGTGGAATCGTCGAAAATCAGAATTTCGGCATTCTTAAGCAGGGCTCTTGCGATGGAAATCCGCTGCTTTTGACCGCCGGACAGGCTCATGCCCCGTTCTGCCACGGCGGTGTGATACCGGTCGGACGTTGAGGAAATGAAATCGTCAGCCTGAGCAACGATTGCCGCTTCCTGAATCTCTGCTTCGCCGGAACCCGGCTTGCCCCATGAGATGTTCTCCAGAATGGAGGTGCTGAACAGCTCGCTCTTCTGAAGGGCAATGGCGATTTTGTCTCTCAGTGCCTTCTGGCGGTATTCCCGAACGTCAACACCGTCTACCAGAACGGTGCCTTCTGTTGCGTCATAGAAACGCGGAATCAGGTTGACAAGGCTGCTTTTGCCGCATCCTGTGGCACCCATGATTGCAACGGTCTCCCCACTGTGGATATGCAGATTGATATGATCCAGAACGGTCTGTCCTGCTCCGGGATAAGAGAAGGAAACGTCACGCAGCTCGATGTCGCCGTGCAGTTCGGTATTGCCGTCGAAACTGCCGTCTTTCAGCTCAGGCTCGCTGTTCAGCACTTCCTTGGTACGCTTCCAGGATGCGATGCCTCTCGAAATGTTCTGGAACAGCAGGACCAGCATCAGAATGCCGTTAAGAAGCTGAGTGGTGTAAGTAATTCCCGCCATAATGTTGCCGGGGGTTGCACCGCCGGTGCCCACTTCAAAGGAACCAACCAGCAGAATCAGTGCCACGACAATGTACATCAGCGCATTGATGATGGGGTTCATGAAGGCGAAGATAACGAGAACCTTCAACTGCGTTTTGATCAGGTCATCGTTTGCCTTGCCGAACCGGATTTTTTCGTAGATTTCCCGGACGCAAGCCTTGATGATGCGGATGCCGGAGACATCCTCCTGCATGATGCTGTTGATGGTGTCCAGATGTGCCTGCAATTTGGTGAACAGGGGATTCGCCTTTGCCAGACAGAAGGCAAGACAGCCGACGATCAGGGGGAAGGCGCAGAGGACGATCAGTCCGAAATCCCGGTTCAGTTGGAACATGAAGAAGATGCTACCGAACATCAGCATGGAGGTCCGGATCATGCCTCTGACGAACTGAGATACGAAATTCTGAACCTGTGTAATGTCGTTGGTAACTCTGGTCACAAGGGAACCGGTGCTGAATTTGTCGATCTGGGGGAAGGAAAAGGTCATAATCCGACAAAAGCAGTCCTTGCGGATCTCATTGCCGATATTCTGACCGGTCATGTGAACGAAAACATTGTTGAGAGAGCCGCAAAGACCTCCGAACAGAACCAAGCCGATCATCTGAAATCCCAGTGCCCAGATCAGATTCAGGTTGCTGACTCCGCCATTGTTAAGTCCCAGAACACCTTCATCGACAATCCGACTCATGATACCGGGTTGGAGCAGATCCATCAGCACTTCGCCGACCATGAATATGGCGGCTAAAACAGCAAAGTGCAGATATTGTTTAACATACTTCCACATTTTGTTCTTCCTCTCGTTTTCTAATGTATTTTGCATCCCAATCGGTACAGATCTTTTCCATCAAGCCGAGAAGGGTTTGTTTCTCCGAATCGTTGAGACAGGAAAACATTTCCTCGTGCCGTCTCAGCCGATCCGCTGCGGCATCCTTTGCCAGACGCTCGCCCTCCGGGGTCAATCGGATGTTTGCCGTTCTGCGGTCGTCGGTGCTGACGGTCCGTTGGATCAGTCCCGCATTTTCAAGCTTGGCGATGACTTCACTTGCCGATCCCGGCTGAACGCCCAGACGGGTGGTCAGCTCCCTCTGGGTGATACTGCCGACCTCCAGCAGAATGATCAGAATCCGCTTCTGACTCCCCTTTCCTTCGTAAAGCAGACGGATGGTCTGTCCCATATCCCGCAGATTGATGATCAGCCTGTCGTTGACATCGGCGGAATGATAGCGTTCCAATCGCTGCTTATTGCGCTCTCTCAGCCCTGTTGTCATAGGTTTTCCTCCTTTTTGTTTAGGTACCTTGACAATTATAGCGCATAAAATTCAAAATGTCAAGGTACCTTGACAAAAAAGAATAAAAAATTTTTCGGAAGCTGTTCCCAATAAAGAATCAGCCGCAGAATGAACAGGAATTCATTTGCGGCTGAAAGCCAAAAAGGGGGCAAACCACTGCTTTTTTAGCGGTTTGCCCTTGAATTTGATTTACCAGGTGCGGGATTTCATCTCTCTGAACTGAGCGACGGTGGAGACATGGGAGTTCAGACCGCCGTCAACATTGACGATCTGACCGGTCACATAGCTGCTCTCGTCAGATGCGAGATAGACGCACATATGTCCGATGTCCTCGGGGCAGCCGTAACGGTTGACCATGATGTTGCTCAGGAAAATGTCCTTCAGAACCTGGGGAACATACGCCTCATTCTGAGGAGTAACGATCAGTCCGGGACGAACGCAGTTGCAACGGATGTTCTGCTTGCCGTACTGAAGAGCGGTGTACTGGGTCAGCTTGTCCACGCCAGCCTTTGCGCAAGCATATGCGGTGGAACCCAGATCGCCCAGGCAGGATGCCATGGAGCCGATGTTGATGATGGAGCCGCCGCCGATCTTCTCCATATAGGGAAGAACGCACTTGGTGGCGTAGAAGGTGCCGCGAACGTCGCTCTGGAAAATAGCGTCCCACATTTCAAGGGTCAACTCGTCCACACGACCGTCCTTCAGACCTACATTTGCGGCATTGTTGACCAGAATGTCAATCTTGCCGTACTTTGCCTCGGTGTCGGCGAAAAGCTGTTCGATGCTCTCAACGGCAGTGATGTCCATGAAATGGTAGGTGGCTTCTCCGCCTGCCTTCACGATTTCATCAACGACAGCCTGTCCCTTTTCCTGTCTGCGTCCGCAGATAACGACCTTAGCTCCCTCAGCGGCAAACAGCTTGGCGATGCCGATACCGATACCACTGGTAGAACCTGTAACAATGGCAACCTTGTCTTTTAATCTTTCCATAATGATTCCTCCAAAATATAATAAATTAAATATGCAAACATGGGTCAACGGACGGCAAAGCCCGAAGGAGCAAAACGGTACAATCGGACCAAAATGCGCCTTTGCACTGCCAACCTTATCCATTATACCACACTCTTTTTGATTTTGCAAGGGCTTTTCCGAATTTCTTTGAGTTTTTTCTCCGAAAGTACCGATGATTCGTCAATTTCGAATGATAAGGGTTCCCAAAAGCTTTGTCCGGATTCTATAACAATTTGTCAATCTTTTTTTCAAAAACTCTTGACATTTCTTAACAAATATGATACAATTCAGGAAACGGCAAAAAGCGACCGGAATCGGGCGGATGGCGAGGATACTGAAATGATGAAAGGCATTCTTCACGGCTTTATGTTGAAAATGTTGTTTGTCACAGATCA